>NZ_CP010951.1:4012268-4313722 GCF_001580455.1 Ramlibacter tataouinensis | reverse complement strand
GCGGTGCGGAAGTGCGCGAGCAGAGCATGACGAGCGGCCTGCAGGCGATCCAGAAGACCCCCACCGGCCTCTTTGGCGGCGCCGACCCGCGACGCGAAGGCGTGGTGAGCGGGGAATAGGCCGACCTAGGGCTTCAGGGGCTGGCTGTCGGTTGGCTGCGGCAAGCCGATGCGTTCGTACTCCGAGATCACCTGCGCGCCCAGCAGCAACAGGCTGGCACCGATCTCCAGGCTGAACAGGACCACGATCGCGGTGGTGAGCGATCCGTACACCACGTTCACCTGCGACAGCGTGCTGAAGTACCACACCAGCACATGCCGCGTGATCTCCCACAGCAGCGCGGCCGTCGCGCCGCCGATCAGGGCATGCCGCCACGACAAGTGCCCCACCGGCATCACCATGTACAGCGAGGTGAGCACGAAGATCTCGCCGGCAAACCCCAGCAGGTACAGCAACACGCCCGACACGCCCTTGAGCGACCACTCATGGCCCAGGAGGTCGATGCTCTCCTGCCCCAGGGCCTGCAGGCTGCCCGCCACCAATGTGACGATCAGCACCCCGAAGCCCAGGCACAGGATGTAGGCATAGGGCAGCACGGCCGAGACGAGGTAGCGGCGCTTCCGGATGGCGAAGCGGTGCAGGAAGATGACCGCCATCGCGTTCTCGAGCACGGTGAAGGCGAGCGAGCTGAAAAACAGCATGGTGCCCAGCAGCAACCAGCCCACCACCTCGCGGTGGTCCAGGAAGTTGCGCAGCTCGCCGATGATCGCCCCCGACTGGCCGGGGATCAGCCACTCGAGATAGCGGCCCAAGGTGCTGAGCAGTTCCATCCGGTCGATCACGTGCGACAGCGCGATCACCGTCAGGATCAGGAGCGGCACCACCGAGAGCAGCGCGTAGTACGCCACCGCGCCGGCCAGCAGCAGTCCCTGGTTCTTCTTGAATGCCTTGAGCACGCGCCAGGCGAAGGCGCCCGGACTCTTCAGCACGTAGGCGGCACTCGGGCTGACGACGACCATCAGCCCATTTTGCTAGCTCCTAGACGTCGATGGCTTTGGCCGAGCCGGCCTGCTTGCGCAGCTCGAACTTCTGGATCTTGCCGGTCGAGGTCTTCGGCAGCTCGCCGAACACGACGGCCCGCGGCACCTTGAAGCCCGCCAAGTGCTTCTTGCAGTGCGCCACGATCTCCTCGGCCGTGACGCTGGCGCCGGCCTTCAGCTCGATGAAGGCACAGGGCGTCTCGCCCCACTTCGGATCGGGCTTCGCGACCACCGCGGCCGCCAGCACGGCCGGATGGCGGTAGAGCGCGTCCTCGACCTCGATCGAGGAGATGTTCTCGCCGCCGGAAATGATGATGTCCTTGCTGCGGTCCTTGATCTTGATGTAGCCGTCGGGGTACTGCACCGCGAGGTCGCCGGTGTGGAACCAGCCGCCCTCGAACGCCTCCTGCGTCGCCTTCGCGTTCTTCAGGTAGCCCTTCATGGTGACGTTGCCGCGGAACATGATCTCGCCCATGGTCTCGCCGTCCAGGGGCACGGGCTGCAGGGTCTGCGGATCCAGCACGCGGGCGTCTTCCTGCAGGTGGTAGCGCACGCCCTGGCGGGCGTTCAGGCGCGCGCGCTCGCCGATGTCCAACGCGTTCCACTCGTCATGCTTCGGACAGACTGTCGCCGGCCCATACACCTCGGTGAGGCCATAGACGTGCGTGATGTCGAACCCGAGCCGCTCCATGCCTTCGATCATCGAAGCCGGCGGCGCAGCGCCCGCCACCATCGCCTTCACCCCCTTTGGAAGTCCCTGCTTCATTTCGTCGGGAGCGTTCACCAGCATCCCGTGCACGATGGGCGCGCCGCAGTAGTGGGTGACGCCGTGCGCCTTGATCGCGTCGGTGATCGCCTGCGCCTCCACGCGCCGCAGGCACACGTTCACGCCCGCGCGGGCCGCCAGTGTCCAGAGGAAGCACCAGCCGTTGGCGTGGAACATGGGCAGCGTCCAGAGATACACCGGGTGCTTGGGCATGTCCCACTCGAGGATGTTGGAGATCGCATTCACCGCCGCGCCACGGTGGTGATAGACCACGCCTTTCGGGTTGCCCGTGGTGCCGCTGGTGTAGTTCAGCGCAATCGCGTCCCACTCGTCCTCGGGCAGGCGCCACGCAAACTCCGGATCGCCCGCGGCGACGAATTCGTCATAACTCAGCGCGCCGATGCGTTCGCCGGGCCCGCCGAACAACTCGTCTGCGACGTCGATCACCAGCATTTCGCGCCCAGACTTGCGCAGCGCCAGCGCCTTCTTCATGACGGGCGCAAACTCCGGATCGACAATCACGACCCTGGCCTCACCGTGGTCCAGCATGAAGGCGATGGTTTCCGGATCCAACCGCGTGTTGAGTGCGTTCAGCACCGCCCCGCTCATCGGAATGCCGAAGTGCGCCTCCACCATGGGCGGCGTGTTGGGCAGCATCACCGCGACCGTGTCACCCCTGCCCACCCCGTGCGCGGCCAGCGAGGCCGCCAACTGCCTGCACCTGGCATACAACTGCGCCCAGGTGCGGCGCAGCCCGCCATGCACCACAGCCAGTTGCTGCGGGTAGATTTCCGCTGCTCTGGCGATGAAGGACAGCGGCGAAAGCGGCGTGAAGTTCGCTTCGTTGCGCGGCAGATCCTGGTCGAAAATGGAGGGCATGGGGTTCTCCATGTTGTTGTGACTGGCTGCTAGCGTAAGCTCTTTTGAACTAAAAAATGCACTAGGTAAGAATACTTGCGATGTCCATTCCACAGGCATTCATCCAGGACCTGCTGGCCCGCGCCGACGTGGTGGAGATCGTCGGCCGTTCGGTGCAGTTGAAGAAGAGCGGCGCCAACTTCAGCGGCCTGTGCCCGTTCCATGCCGAGAAGTCGCCCTCCTTCACCGTCAGCCCGTCCAAGCAGTTCTACCACTGCTTCGGCTGCGGCAAGAACGGCGATGCGATCCGCTTCCTGATGGAAAACGGCGGTCTGAGCTTCATCGAGGCGGTCAAGGACCTGGCCGGCGAGTACGGCATGGAAGTGCCCGAAGACGAGACATCGCCCGCCGAACGCGAGCGGGCCGCCAAGCACCGGGAAAAGCAGGCCACGCTCAGCGACGTGCTGGAAAAAGCCGGCGAGGCCTACCGCAAGCACCTGAAGAATTCGCCCCGCGCCGTCGCCTACCTGAAGGGCCGGGGGCTGTCGGGCCAGATCGCCAAGCGCTTCGGCCTGGGCTACGCGCCCGAAGGCTGGCGCAGCCTGGCCAGCGTCTTTCCCGACTACGGCGATGCGCTGCTGGAGGAAAGCGGCCTGGTCATCGCCAACGCCGAGGAAGACAAGCGCTACGACCGCTTCCGCGACCGCATCATGTTCCCGATCCGCAGCGTCAAGGGCGAATGCATCGGCTTCGGCGGACGCGTACTGGGCGATGAGAAGCCCAAATACCTGAACTCGCCGGAAACGCCGGTGTTCAGCAAGGGGCGCGAGCTGTACGGCCTGTTCGAGGCCCGCAACGAGCTGCGCGAGCAGGGTTTCGTGCTGGTGACCGAAGGCTACATGGACGTGGTGGCGCTGGCGCAGCTCGGCTTCGCCAACGCCGTCGCGACGCTGGGCACGGCCTGCACCAGCGAGCATGTGCACAAGCTGTTCCGCTTCACCGAATCCATCGTGTTCAGCTTCGACGGCGACGAGGCTGGACGGCGCGCCGCCCGCAAGGCGCTGGACGTGGCCCTGACTTTCGCCACCGACGTGCGCAGCATCAAGTTCCTGTTCCTGCCCAGCGAGCACGACCCGGACAGCTACATCCGCGAGTTCGGGCGGGACGCCTTCTCGCGCTATGTCAACGAAGCCACGCCGCTCAGCCGCTTCCTGGTCGACGCGGCGCGCGAGGGCTGCGACCTGTCGCAGGCCGAGGGCCGCGCGCACATGGCCGCCAATGCCCGACCCTTGTGGAGCGCGATGCCCGAGGGCGCGCTCAAGCGGCAGCTCTTGTCGGAAATCGCCGGCCTGGTCCAGCTCGACGTGCGCGAGCTGTCTTCGCTCTGGGGCGTGGCCGGCGCGCGCCCGGCCCCGCGTCCTCGCGCCGACAGCCCACCGGCGCCGGCGCGCCGCGCCGGGCGCACCCTGCCTCCCGGCCGCGCCGACCGCGCGCTGCAGATCGCCTTCATGAACCCCGGCGCCTGGGGCGCGCTCAGCAACGATGACCACCACCTGCTGTGCGAGCTCGGCGCGCCCCACGGCGCCCTCTTCGCCTGGCTCGACAGCCATGTGCATGAGCATGGGCCTGAGCCCTGGGAGACCTTGCGAGCCGCGCTGCAGGGTCAGGAGCACGAGGCCTACCTGCTGGACCAGGCGGCCAAGGTGCTGCCCGACATCGAGCACGACCTGGATGAGCTTCGGCAGATCATGCGCAAGGAGCGCGAACGCCTCCTGGACGAGGAGCGGCGCGAATTGTCGGCCCGCGCGGCGACCGATCCGGCCGCATACGAACGGCTCAAGCAGCTCTGGAAAGAGCAAAAAACACCGCCAAGCCCTTGAATTTGCAGGCGAAGGTATAATCTCAGGTTTGCTAGCGGCAAGAGCGACAGCAGCACCTCCGGCCCCGGCCAACCGACGCCCAAGCGCGCGACCGGCCAACGTTTCCGCAAGGACTGCACACCAAATGTTCGCCCACCCATCTTGCCCCTGGTGAAGCTCGGCGCCGCCCGCAGGCTGCGCCGCTTCATCCGTCACCCGCGCCGGGTAGTTTTTGGCGCTATGTGTTTCTGCCCTTCTTGATGCCTAGAGGTATTTCATGCCCGCTCAAAAGTCCGGAAAGCTCGCCAAGCCCGCTGCGAAACCCGTTGCAAAAAAACCGATCAAAGCAGCCAGCCCCGCCAAAGCCAAGCTCAAGGTCGTGAACACGGCCGACAAGCCCATCGCCAAGGCCACCGGCAAGCCCAGCAAGACCGCATCGAAAGTAAAGCCCGTGCCCACCAAGACTGCAGTTAAGTCCACCGAGAAGTCCAGCGCCAAGGAAGAACTGAAGACCAAGGCCACCAAAGTCACCGCCGTCGATGAGCCGGTGAAGAAAAAGCCCGGCCGCCCGCCCAAGGCCGCCACGGCCGACGGTGCCGCCAAGCCTGCCGCCAAGCGCGGCCGCAAGCCGAAGAACGCGGCGGCGGCCGAACCCAAGGCACGCGACGACATGGACATGTCGGACATCGAGGACGATCTGGTTGGCGAAGAAGCGCCGGCGGAGACCGTCGAGAAGGTCAAGCCGCTGCGCATGAAGATCAGCAAGGCCAAGGAACGGGCCTTGATGAAGGAATTCGGCCTGGACGAGACCGTCCTGACCGAAGAGGAAATGCTCAAGCGCCGCCAGCGCCTGAAGACACTGATCAAGCTGGGCAAGACCCGCGGCTACCTGACTCACGCCGAGATCTCCGACCACCTGCCCGACAAGCTGGTCGATGCGGAAACGCTGGAAGTCGTGGTCTCCATGCTCAACGACATGGGCGTGGCCGTGTACGAGCAGACCCCGGACGCCGAGACGCTGCTGCTGACCAACACCGGCCCCACGGCCGCGACCGAAGAGGAAGCCGAGGAAGAAGCCGAAGCCGCCCTGTCCACCGTCGACAGCGAATTCGGCCGCACCACCGACCCGGTGCGCATGTACATGCGCGAGATGGGCACGGTGGAACTGCTCACGCGTGAGGGCGAAATCGAAATCGCCAAGCGCATCGAAGGCGGCTTGCAGGCCATGATGGAAGCCATCTCCGCCTCGCCGGCCACCATCCACGAAATCCTGAAGATGGCCGGGGAGATCCGCGACGGCAAGATCGTGATCTCCACGGTGGTCGATGGCTTCTCGAACCCGAACGAGGCCGACGACTACGTGGCCGAGGAAGACTTCGACGAGTTCGACGCCGACGACGATGACGACGGCAACGGCGGCTCCAAGGCGCTGACCAAGAAGCTCGAGGAACTCAAGTCCCAGGCCCTGGAGCGCTTCGACCGCATCGCGGGCCTGTTCGAGAAGGTGCACAAGGTCTACGAGAAGGAAGGCTGGGGCACGCCCACCTACACCAAGTCCCAGCACGCACTGTCCGAAGAGCTGATGACCATCCGCTTCACGGCCAAGACCATCGAGAAGCTGTGCGACATGGTGCGCGGCCAGGTCGACGACGTGCGCAAGAAGGAGCGCGAGCTGCGCCGCATCATCGTGGACAAGTGCGGCATGCCGCAGGAAACCTTCATCAAGGAATTCCCGCCCAACCTGCTGAACCTGAAGTGGGTCGAGAAGCAGGCCGCCGCCGGCAAGCCCTGGAGCACCGTGATCGCGCGCAACATCCCGCCGATCCAGGAACTGCAGCAGAAGCTGAGCGACCTGCAGTCGCGCGTGGTGGTGCCGCTGGCCGAGCTCAAGGACATCAACAAGCGCATGAACGAGGGCGAGGCATCCTCGCGCGAGGCGAAGAAGGAAATGATCGAGGCCAACCTGCGCCTGGTCATCTCCATCGCCAAGAAGTACACCAACCGCGGCCTGCAGTTCCTGGACCTGATCCAGGAAGGCAACATCGGCCTGATGAAGGCGGTCGACAAGTTCGAATACCGCCGCGGCTACAAGTTCTCGACCTACGCCACCTGGTGGATCCGGCAGGCCATCACCCGCTCGATCGCCGACCAGGCGCGCACGATCCGCATCCCGGTGCACATGATCGAGACCATCAACAAGATGAACCGCATCTCGCGCCAGCACCTGCAGGAGTTCGGCTTCGAGCCTGACGCCGGCATCCTGGCGGCCAAGATGGAGATCCCCGAGGACAAGATCCGCAAGATCATGAAGATCGCCAAGGAGCCGATCTCCATGGAAACGCCGATCGGGGACGACGACGATTCGCACCTGGGCGATTTCATCGAGGACCAGGCCAACACCGCGCCGATCGAGGCCGCCATGCAGGCCGGCCTGCGCGACGTGGTCAAGGACATCCTGGACTCGCTGACCCCGCGCGAAGCCAAGGTGCTGCGCATGCGCTTCGGCATCGAGATGAGCACGGACCACACGCTGGAGGAAGTCGGCAAGCAGTTCGACGTCACCCGCGAGCGCATCCGCCAGATCGAGGCCAAGGCGCTGCGCAAGCTCAAGCACCCGAGCCGCTCGGACAAGCTGCGCTCGTTCATCGATACCCTGTGATCCGCTGAGATCACGTTGCGAAAAAGGCCGGGACTTCCCGGCCTTTTTTTTTCTTGAACCGTTCGTGGCCCGGTCGCAACTCATGTGGGAGGCGGGCGTTGCAGCCCGCGATTCATCTCCCAACTCAACGTGGAAGAACCGCCATGAACTTCAAGTCCAGCTCCACCCGCCCCGCGTCCCTGGCGCTTGCGGCCTTCGCGGCCTCGCTTGTTGTGTTTGCAGGTGCCGCCGCCGCAGGAGCCAATTGCCCGCAAGGAGCGACCTGCAAATGCGTGACGACCGTATTGACCGACTGCACCGCTGGCCCGAACGGAAAGCTGACCTGCACCCGGTCCAATGTGCTGGACTGCACTGTGGTGTCAGGTCCCGGATCAGGGAAGACATCCCTCGTTCAGCCGGCGTTCAGCCCAAGCTTCTCCCCGCTGCAGCGGCGGTGATTTGCGGCCCGGCAATGGGCTGTCGGAACTTGACACCGCCCGCCGCAGCGCTTCAATAAGGGCATCGGCGCTTCATATGGAGGCAGCATGAGATCCCGGGCACGCCTTCTCGGCCATCCGATCCATCCGATGCTGGTGGTCTTTCCGCTGGGCCTGCTGGCCACGGCGGTCATCTTCGACCTGATCTACCTCTTCAGCGGCCGCCAGATCATGGCCGCGGTGTCCTTCTGGATGATGGGTGCCGGCATCGTGGGCGCGCTGGTGGCGGCGCCCTTCGGCCTGATCGACTGGCTGGGCATCCCGCCGGGCACGCGCGCCAAGCGCATCGGCGCGCTGCATGGCGGCGGCAACGTGGCAGTGGCGCTGCTTTTCATCGTCAGCTTCTTCTCGCGCGACGTGGCCTACGCGCCCGGCCTGGGCAGCATGGCCTGCTCGCTCGCCGGCGCGATCCTCGCCCTCTTCACCGCCTGGCTGGGCGGCGAACTGGTCGACCGGCTCGGGGTCGGCGTGGAGGACGACGCGAACCTGAACGCGCCGAGTTCGCTCGCCAGCCGCCAGACCGCGTCACACACGCCGCAGCACGGTTGAACGCGCTCAGAAGGGGTAGTGCCGCGGCGTCGTCTGCAGCGTGATCCAGCGCAGTTCGGTGAACTCGGCAATGCCGGCGCGCCCGCCGAAGCGCCCCATGCCGCTGCCCTTGACGCCGCCGAAGGGCATCTGCGCTTCGTCGTGCACGGTGGGCGCGTTGACGTGGCAGATGCCGGAGTCGATCCGGCGTGCCACGTTGAAGGCGCGCGCCAGGTCGCGCCCGAACACCGCCGCTGACAGCCCGTATTCGTTGTCGTTGGCGCAGGCGATCGCCTCTTCCGTTCCGCGCACGCGCACGATGCCCTTGACCGGGCCAAAACTCTCCTCGTGGTAGATGTGCATGGCCGGCGTCACGTGGTCGACCACGGTCGCCGGCATCAGCGTGCTGTCGGCCTTGCCGCCGCACACCAGCTTGGCGCCCTTGGCCATGGCGTCGGCCAGCAAGGCATTGCAGTGCTCGACCGTGCCCATGCCGATCACGCTGCCCAGCACTACCGGCTCGGGCTTGCGCGGATCGCCCAGCGGCAGCGCCTTGGCCTTGGCCGCGAACTTGCGCACGAACTCGTCGGCCACCTTCTCGTCCACGATGATGCGTTCGGTGCTCATGCAGATCTGGCCGCTGTTGGCGAAGCACCCGAAGGCCGCCGCGTTGACCGCGTCGTCCAGGTCGGCATCGTCCAGGATCACCAGCGGCGCCTTGCCCCCCAGCTCCAGCACGGCCGGCTTGAGGTACTTGGCGCAGGTCTGCGCGATCAGGCGGCCGACGCGGGTGGAGCCGGTGAAGTTGACGCGCCGGACCGCCGGGTGCGACACCATGGCCTCCACCACCGTCGCCGCGTCGCTGGGCGCATTGGTCACGTAGTTCACCACGCCGGCCGGGAAGCCCGCCTCGGCGAAGGCCTCGATGATGAGCTGGTGGGTGCGCGGGCAGTTCTCGCTGCCCTTGAGGATCACCGTGTTGCCGCAGGCCAGCGGCGTCGCGATGGCGCGCACGCCCAGGATGATGGGCGCGTTCCAGGGCGCGATGCCCAGCACCACGCCGGCCGGCTGGCGTACCCCCATGGCCAGCGAGCCGGGGACGTCCGAAGGAATCACTTCGCCGGAAACCTGCGTGGTCAGGGCCGCGGCCTCGCGGATCATGCCGGCGGCCAGCATCACATTGAAGCCGGCCCACATGCCGGTGGCGCCGGTCTCTGCCGCCACCGCTTCCACGAACTGCGGCAGCTTGGCTTCCAGTCGCTCGGCCGCCTTCAGCAGCAGGCTGCGGCGCTCGCCGGGACCGGTTTCGCTCCAGGTGCGGAAGGCCTCGGCCGCGGCCTCCGCCGCCATCAGCGCGTCGGCGGCCGATGCGGCCGGGGCGCGCGTGGCGACCGTGCCGTCGAGCGGATTGCGTCGCTCGAAGACGGCGCCCTTCTCCGCCGTGACCTTCAGGCCGTTGATCAACATGGACATGTCGGACATGGATCTGCTCCTTGATGCTCGTGATGCTCTTGATGCTCGTGATGCTCAGGCGGGCAGCGGCTGCCGCACCGGTATTCGTGTTCGCCCGGCCGCATCGGCCGCGCTCGTGGTGTCGCTCGCGGCCGCGCCCAGGTAGGCCTCGCGCACCACCGTGGAACGAGCCAGCAGCTTGGCGGGGCCACTGGCCACCAGGGTGCCGCGCTCCAGCACGTAGCCGCGGTCCGCCACCGCCAACGCCTTCTTCACGTTCTGCTCGACCATCAGCACGGTGGTGCCGGCATCGGCGATGCGGCGCGCGATCGCCAGCAATTCATCCACCAGGCGCGGTGCCAGTCCCAGCGAGGGCTCGTCCAGCATCAGCAGGCGCGGCGCGCTCATCATCGCGCGCGCCACCGCCACCATCTGCTGCTCGCCGCCGCTCATGGTGCCGGCCAGCTGCGAAGCGCGCTCGCGCAGCTTGGGAAAGTCCTGCAGCACCTGCTCCAGGCGCTCGCGCCGCCGCGCCTTGTCGGCCAGCCAGCCGCCCAGCTCCAGGTTCTCCAGCACCGTCATCTGCGGGAACAGCTGCCGCCCCTCGGGCACCAGCGCCATGCCGCCGCGCACGATCTCGTGCGCCTTCTCCGGCAGGTCCTCGCCGTCGAGCAGCACTTCGCCGCGCCGCGGGATCAGCCCGGCGAGCGCGCGCAGCAGCGTGGTCTTGCCCGCGCCGTTCGGGCCCAGGATCACCGTCAGTCCCGGCTGCACCTCGAAGGCCAGATCGCGCAGCACCAGGAAAGCACCGTAGCCCGCGCTCAGCCCGCGCGCTCGCAGGTGGGCGCGCCGGCCCGCGGCGCCGAGCTCGAAGGGATGGGCGCGGTACCACATCAGGCGGCCTCCTCGGAGACCATCTCGTCGCCCAGGTAGGCCTCGATCACTTCCGGGTTCGCCGTCACCTCGCGCGGCGTGCCGTCGGCGATCTTGCGCCCCTGGTGCAGCACGATCACGCGCTCGACGTGCCGCAGCAAGGTGGTGACCGCATGCTCGATCCACACAACGGTCAGGTCCAGCTCGTCGCGCAGTCGCCGGATCAGGCGCGCCATGTCCTCCAGCTCGGCCTCGGTCAGGCCGGCCGCCACCTCGTCGAGCAGCAGCATGCGCGGCCGCGTCGCCAGCGCCATGCCGATCTCCAGCAGCCGCTGCTGCGAGGGCGTGATGGCGCCGGCAGGCAGCGCGGCCTGCGGCGCCAGGCCGATCAGCTGCAGGATGCGCGGGGCATCGCGCAGGGTCCAGGGCACGCTCGCTTCCTCGCCCCACAGCCAGTACTTGCGTGGCCGGCGGCCGGCGAACTTCAGGCCGAACTCGATGTTCTGCTGCACCGGCAGGTCCGCGAACACGCGCGGCGTCTGGAAGGTGCGCGCCAGCCCGTGGGCGGCGAAGCGGTGCGGCGCGCGGCCGGTCAGGTCCTCGTCTTCCAGCAGCAGGCGGCCGGCGCTGGGCGCCTGCACGCCGGAGATGGCGTTGAAGAAGGTGGTCTTGCCGGCGCCGTTGGGGCCGATGATGCCCACCAGCTCGGCGCGCCGGAAGGCCACGCTGACGTCATCCACCGCGGTGAGTCCGCCGAAGCGCACCGTCACGTTGCGCGCCTCCAGCAGCGGCCGTTGCTGCGCCTCAGTAGCCATAGCGCTGCCTCCGCGCCCTTTCCTTGTCGCGGGCCTTGTCACCGCTCCATACGTAGCGGCGCGCCTTCCACCAGTCCCGGCTGTCGCTCCACCAGGCGCGGAAGGTCTCCCAGCGCAGCGAGGCCAGCCCGCCGGGGAGGTACAGCACGCACAGGATCAGCAGCAGCCCCAGGGTCATCATGTACACCTGCGGCGCCTGCAGCCGCAGGGTCTCGGCCAGCAGGCTGAACACGATCGCCGCGATCAGCGGGCCCCACAGCGTGAGCGCGCCGCCGATCAGCGCGATCAGCACGGTCTGGAAGCCGATGAAGGGGTTGAACACCGTGGGCGGGTCGATGTAGGTCCAACGCACCGACATGGCCGCCCCGACCGCGCCGGCGAAAGCCGCCGTCATCGCGAAGCCGGCGAGCTTGACCCAGCGGGTGTTGACGCCCAGGGTCTGCGCGCGCTGCTCGTCCGCGCCGATGCCGGCCAGCGCCAGCCCGAAGCGGGTGCGCCGCACGACTATGGAAAGCGCCACCGAAGCCAGCGCGACCGCCAGCACCGTCAGGTAGATGGTGTCGCGCGAGGGCACTTCGGTGAGCACCCGTCCGACCGTGCCGGTGACGCTCTTCTCGAAGTAGGTGATCCCGTGCCGGATCAGCTCCGTCATGCCGAAGGTGAGCACCGCGAAATAGGTTCCGCGCAGGTGCAGCACCGCCGCACCCATGACCAGCGCCACGCCAGCCGCGAGCAACGCACCGAGCCCGACCGCCTGCAGCCAGGGCAGCTGGTCCAGGGTGAGCGCGCAGGTGTAGGCGCCGATGCCGAAGAAGGCCGAGGTCGCCAGCGACAGGTAGCGGGTGACGCCGCAGAACAGCGCCCAGCTCGAAGACAGCGCCACGTACATCAGGCAGGTGAGCGCCAGCGACACGATGAACTCGCTGCCCCAGTAAGGCAGCGCGAGCGCCCAGCCGGCGATCATGGCCAGCACCAGCAGGTCGCGCACCAGCAGTTGGCGGGAACTCATCATGCCTTGCGCACCTTCCGTGCGAACAGGCCCTCGGGCCGCAGCAGCAGCACGGCGATGAACACGCCGTAGGACAGCAGCGCCTTCAGCGAGGGATTGGTGTAGTGCATGCCGACCGCCTCGACCACGCCCAGCAGCAGGCCGCCGGCGAGCGCGCCGCCCATGCTGCCGAAGCCGCCCAACGTGATCACGATCAGCGCGGTGACGGTGTAGGGCTCGCCCATGGAGGGCGAGATGGTGTAGGCCATGGACAGCAAGGCGCCGGCGATGCCCGACAGCCCCAGGCCGATGCCGAACATCAGCGGATGCAGCAGCCGGGTGTTGATGCCCACCAGCTGCGCGCCGGTGGGCGACTGCATCAGCGCGCGCACGCCCTTGCCCAGCAGCGTGGTGCGCAACAGCACGATCATCGCCGCGGCGAAGGCCAGGGCCAGCACGAACACCAGCAGCTTGTTGGCGGCAAACTGCGCGCCGCCGAACTTCACCGGCTCGGTCAGGTAGTCGTAGCCGCGCAGGTCGCCGCCCCACATCCAGGACACAAGGTTCTGGACCAGGAACATCAGGCCGAAGGCGACCATCAGCCCGCGCGCCTCGAAGATGTCCAGGTTGGGCGAGGTGGCGGTCAGCCGGCGGAAGCACAGCCAGTGGATCGCCAGCCCCGCGGCCATGAGCAGCACGAAGGACAGCGGCACCATCAGCAGCGGCGAGACACCGAAGCTGGTCTGGAGCATCCAGGTGAGGTAGGCGCCCACCATCAGGAACTCGCCGTGGGCGATGTTCAGGATGCGCATCAGCCCGTACTGCAGGTTCAGGCCGAGCGCGACCAGCGCATAGATGCCGCCCGTGATGAGCCCGGAGGTGAGGAGTTCGAGCCAGGCGCCTAGCGACATGATGCCTTCACTGCGTCGCGCGCGATGGCCGCCGCGCGGCCATCATGCCCGCACCTTACTTCCACGCCGGCTTGTTCGCAATCAGCTTGGCGGTCTCCATCTTGGGCGGCCAGACCACCTCGAACTCGCCGTTCTGCCATTGCCCGACCGACCCCGGTGTCGCGGTGTTCTCGCTGCCGGTGAACTTGATGTCGCCGACGATGGTCTTGTGCGTGGTGTTGGCCACGTAGTCCCGGATCGCCTTGCGGTCCAGGCCCACCCGCTTCACTGCGTTGGTCATGATTTCGAGTCCCGCCCAGCAGTGGCCGCTCGCCCAGCGGTCCGGCTCTTTCTGCGCGCCGAACTTCTTCACGTGCGCATCGAAGTACGCCTTGGCGCCGGGGCTGGTCTTCTGGTTCCACGAGCCCATGCCCAGCACACCCTCGGCGCCGGCGGGTGTCATCACGTTGCGATACAGCTGGAAGGCGGTGCCCACCGAGGCGTAAAAGAACTTCGGATTGAAGGCGATCTCCTTCGCCTGGCGCGAAGCGAGGATGGTGTCCGGCGGGTAGGTGAAGCCGATGAAGGCGTCAGGGTTCTTTTCCTTGATGGAGCGCAGCACCGGCGACAGGTCCTTCACGCCGCCCGGGTAGCTGGTTTCCTGCACCAGCGAGATGCCGCTGCCCGACAGCGCCACCTTGAGCGCGGCGAAGTTCTCCAGTCCGAACAGGTCGTCCACGTAGATCACGGCGGCCGTCTTGGCGCCGCTGGCTTTCAGCAGGTCGACCAGCGCGTCGCACATCGGCTTGGGTTGCTGCAGCAGGAGGAAGAAGTACGGCAACTTCATCTCGACCAGCCGGCGCGACAGCGCGGTCGGCGCCAGGAAGGGATAGCCGAAGCGGTTGGCCAGCGGCGCCACCGCGAAGTTGGCGTTGCTGCCCCAGGGCGGCAGCACCAGGTCGACCTTGTCGCTGCCCATCAGTTTCTCGTAGGTGCGCACGACGGTTTCGACGTCGCTGCGGTCGTCCGAACTGATCAGCTCGATCTGGCGCTTCACCCCCTTCACGTCCAGGCCGCCGGCGGCGTTCTGCTGCTCGGCCCACAGGAGGAAGTTGGGTTCCTGGCTCACCTGGGCGCCGCCGGTCCAGGGACCGGTGCGCGACATCGAGTAGCCCACGCGCACCGGTGCCGACTGCGCCAGCAGCCCGGGCGCCAGGGTGGCAGCTCCGACGGTGGCGGCGGCGCGCTGGATGAACTGGCGGCGGTTCCGGGACAAGCTCAGCAGTGCCATGGGGATCTCCTCAGGATGGGGTTCCTGATGCTAGGAAAGCTTCAGGCGCCCTGCTTTGCTGGCTGGGCACAAAGCGTTTGCCTGCGCGTGCAAGCGGGTTCGGGTTATCCCGCAATCGCCCTTGGTCGCCAGCGATTGCACGCTGGCGAGCCGGCGGAGCTATGCCCATAATGGCTGCGCCATGAGCCCCACCACCGTGCTGTCGACCGACGAAATCGCGCCGCGTGAGCGGGGCCTGCAATGGAGCGAGTGGATCTGGCGGCACTTCGGCGGCCTGCAGTCTGACCTGTACGGCGACGACGATTTCGACGGCCACCTGGCCGCTTCGCGCGCCGGTGACGTGATCCTCACGCGGCTCGAAGCGAACCGGCACCGCGTGGTGCGCACGCCCACGATGGCGCGCACCAGCGAAGTCCCCTACCTGAAGATCGTCGCGCCCTGGCAAGGCAGCGCCATCGTGCACCAGCAAAGCCGGGAAGCCTGCGCGCGCAACGGCGCCTGGGTGATCTACGACACCACCGGCGCCTATGAAATCGACAACCCCGAGCGGGTCGACCACCTGATCGTGATGGTGCCGCTCACCGCGGTGCAGGACCGCAAGCTGCGCATCGAGGGCCTGATGGCGCGACCACTGGGCGCGAGCGGCATCTCCCGCGTGGCGCTGGAGACCATGCGCAACACCTACCTCGAGCTGCCCAACATGAGCGAGCAGGCGGCGCGCGGTGCCGGCGAGACGATCAAGCAGCTGGTGGAGCTGTCGCTGCTGGAACTGGCCGGGCGCGAGACCATGCTGACGCAGCGCGAGGCCCTGCGCGACCGCATCCGCAGCCACGTGCAGCGCCACCTGGGCGATCCGGGCTTGTGCGTGGACAGCATCGCGCGCACCCTCAACTGCAGCCGCCGCCACCTGTACAACGCGTTCGCGGGCGAAGGCGAAACGATCGCCGCCTACATCCAGCGAATGCGGCTGGAGGCCTGCATCCGCGAGCTGCGCCAGCGTGCCGGCCCCGAGCGCCCGATCACCGAGATCGCCACCTCCTGGGGCTTCGGCAACCCCTCGCATTTCAGCCGCCTCTTCCGCGGCCACACCGGCATGAGCCCCACTGAATTCCGGCGGGGCGGATAGTCAACAAAGAAGAGCCGCGAAGCTAGCCAAAAGGTAGCTCGCCACCTTCTTGGCCGAGAGCTCGCCTCCGCAAGCTGCTCGATCAGGGGGTCGTGCGGAAAAATGCGGCGTCACAGCTACTGGGCAAGCGGGCTCGTACACCACTGTTGCTCACATGGCACTCCGTCATTGTTCCCGTCCATCTTCGTGCCCGGGCAGTTTGCAAGGAAGAACTTGGCCTCGGCGCATGAAGTCATCTGGGAGCAATGAGTCCGTCCATCGCACCTGAAATGTACCGACTCAGTTGTAGCTATTCCTTTGCTCACCGATGTAGCCAACGGCTGCGCTTGCTGACTCTGTCGCACATACCTGCTGTAGCCGAACGCGCCGATGCCCACCAACAGCACGACTGCGACAGTGGCTGGTAACCGAGACCGAGCTCTTCTCGGTCCATTCGCCCTGGTGCGCGGATCGGTCCTTGCGCGTCCGATGGCGTTTCGAAAAACCTGAATGGCTTGCGGCTGCCCGTCCTTGCCACGACCGAGTTCATAGGTAAGCCTCTCACCAACCGTAGGTCTTGATCCGTCACGCGGAAAAGCGCTAATGTGCACGAACAACTCACAGCCACCCTGCGTCGGAGCGATGAAGCCGAATCCGCGGTCGTCATTCCAGGTACGGAGAATTCCAGTCTGTGGCACGTTGCGTGGCCTAACGTTGAAATTCAGCGGCTGCCATAGGCAGTCCGCTGGGACGCGGGGTTAGGCAGTGCCGGCGATCAGTAGCCACAGCGCTTCGGGTCATTGCATAACCTGCACTTACTCGGACCAATGTACCAAGCCGTCCGCACCGACAGGGAATCCGAGTTTTCTAAGTATTTCCGGTTGCATCATCTTCGCGACGACGCCTGGGAACATTACCTCCATGTCTGGACATAGACGGCGGTACTCTTGCTCGAGGAGGTCGATTGAGATTGGCTTTGGGAGCGAGAACCACCTCGCTCTCGCAACGAAGATGCTCTCAAGATTCTTGGCGGTTTGCTTTGCATCCGCAAAGGTCAATTGGAAATCGCCATGTTGGACGTTGAAGTAGTTTCGCTTAGCCATGAGAGCACTCCTCAGAATCGGATATTTTCCAAAGCCTAAACGCACTTGCCCATGACGCCCAACGTTTGACTGACATGCTGCAGACGCAAGTTCGCGAAGCGAGCTTGAGGCTGTCCGCTCGATGGAGGGTTAGGCGTCACCGCAGTCCCTCAAGGGGAATGTGCTTCCCCTCGCACTTGATGGCTTCCAGATCATCCGGCTGGAGGTCGAACCACTCGCCCTCCAGCCGTTTGTGATGGAACCTACGATGGAAGCTTCTCTCAGCGTGCGTGTAGTCATCAAACCAAGCGTAGTGCTCCAACGAATTCTTGAAGGGCAACTTCACCTCGAAGAGCTTCGTCCGCTGCTTAAGGTTGACGGTCTTCCCAATCTTGAAGCCATGTGGTGACCGCACTACATAGATATATCCACCCGTCGGCGAAGCCGACGGTCCGGCGTCGTGCGACGAAGCTTTAGGCGCCGGCCCAAAGGTTAGGTCCGAGAACTCGGGGAAATGCTCGGCGAAGAGATCGTCGAGCCCATAGCGCGCTGCAACATCTGGCGCGAAGCCAAAGAAGGGTTTCGACTGCGTCCACCAGCGGCGACCGGCCGGATTGGGACGAAGGCCTATCTCACACTCAGCCCAGTCGATGGCCGCGCAAGAGCCGTTACCAACTATGCTTCGTACGATGCCTAGACGGCGAACACGGCCCAGTTGAGTTGATGGCTCCCATTCCGCCAGCAGAACGCCATGACGAGGCCGAAGCGATTGAACTGCGGCGATCGGCAGTGCTTGGCCACTGCAATCGATGGCCGACGCATCCTTGCTTTGAGATGCGAGGCGCCAGTACTTGGATGGTGAAGGCTTCGCCATGTTGTGGCGCCTAACGCTGGAAATGACCGGCGGCCGGTAGGCCGGCGGAGACGACAGACAGAACGTCCGTGTCGATCGACTTGTTAGATCGCATGCTCCGCCTTCTCTATTCCGGATGGTTCTACGGTGTATCGGGTCAGTTGGCCCTCTATCAGCCTGTTCGCCTCGGCTCGTAGGAGAGTGATCTGGTCGTTCAGGATCCTCATGTACATCTCGAAGGTCGCCTGAAAGTTCGGATTCACGTTAAGTTCCGGCTCCGGATTGACAAGAGGTTCAGCCTCTCGTGCTACGCGACGCGCACTCAGTAGCGCCTCGAACGCCACCTCACCTTCGAAGTTCTCCAATGGGTAGTTGGCGGTGGCGTGCGCGACTTCAACATATCGCGCGTGCGGCTCGGCAGGGTGCCCAAGAGGAAAGCGCTGGAGTTTTTTCTTCGCCGCGCGAGCTTCCTCTGCCGCGTCACGGAGGTGAACTAACAACCGCGCGAGACCGTCCAACCTGCGCGCTTCAGCCACGAGAAGATCCCTGCGCCCTCGCTTCACCTGCCACCGTACGACAGCGGCACCTACAACGATTGCGACAGATCCGACAATGGCCTGCGCCCAAGCAGCGATGTCGGAACTCGTCATGTTTGTGAGAAGACAGAGGTTGTTCAAATCGCGGGCTCCATTTTGCGGTCTAGCGTCGGAAGATGACCGGCGACCGGCGGAGAGGACCGGAGCGAAGCGAAGGCCCACAGCCGGGCGCCGTGTCGAACAACCTGTTAGACATCACCACCTCTCTCCTCCGCGGCGATCCCGAACAGCTTTTCAGCGAGCTTCGGAATGGTTGGCACGTGATCGAATGCGGAAAGAGGCAGCGTCCGAAGATTCGGGCGCAACGCCTTCACTCCTTGAGCGTTCCCCTTTGTATGCTCTGCAACGGGAAACGATGTGAGTTCAGGGAGAGGTTGGCCAGGCTGAGCCCCGAACCAGTAGAAAGGCCCGAGGTCGAGCGTCTCCTGATCGAATTGCAGGCAAACCACACAACCGCTCGGTTTCCTCGCGAGGCCAGTGTTGACAGTGAAGCGACGAACCGTTGACCCCCTGAACGTAGCTTTGAGCTGGATGTGTCGCACCACAGAAGTGGTTTCGAGGACAAGGTCGTACCCACCGTCGTCCACTTGCGGCTTCAGCACTTCGAGGCGCTTGACTCCGGAAAGCCAGACATGCCGCATGACCTCTCCGGCAAATAGGTGCTCGAGCAGCGCCTCGCGATAGGTGGAGAGAAGGCTGTGGTCCGTTGAGCTCAGGGTGCCTCCAATAATGTCTAACGTTGGAGGTCAGCGACAGGCGGCCAGCTAAGCTGGTTGCCTGTCCGATGGACCGAGATATTAGGACGCACGTTCGCCTCCAACGTCGGCGAGCGCCTTCGAGAAAGCATTTCCAAAGGCGCTGAACTCATTGGTCAATGCCGTGCTGGCGTAGCGCGCGAATTCCTCAAGGATATCGAGAGGGTCCTCGCTCGGCTTGCTAGGCTTCGCGCCCTCAATCCGAAGGGCAGCGAAGTACTGCGCATTCAGGAAGACCTTGGCATCCTCCTGTCCGATGGCCGCGTTTAGGCGGTGAGCCAATCGGTTCCGGATCGTATTCAGGAGCTTCACGCCAGGTAGGATTTCGCGCAGACGACGATCGGTCGAATCCAACAGGGCAATCTTCTGCGCGAACGTCAGCCTCGCCTTCTCAACTGACCCAAGCCTCGGATTGGCCTTTGTGATGTGCTCGTTTAGGTAGTGCTCGATGAACAGGTGAGAACGGAGAATGCGTCCGATCACCGTGATGTCCTGATTCCAACGCCGCCCTACCTCAGCGAACTCCGCGTCGATGATCTCCCAGGCCTTCTCGTGTCCCCCGAGAATCTCAAGCGTGCGTGCAGTCACCTTCGCCGTATCCATGCTGCGACCTACCGTCGGAGTTGACCGGCACGCGGCGGCATTGCGCCGCGAGGCGTACGCTCGCCAGCACGGCACGCGGCGCAATGCCGCTGCGTGTCCGTGTCGAACGACCTGTTAGGCTGCTGAGTCATATGTCTTCGTGCCTGACATCTTCTGCATTGGAGTGACCTGACTTGAGCCGCTCAACTCTTTGTTCTTCTGCTCTCAATCCGTCTCTCAACGTGTAGAGAAGCGTCACTGAGTCATTGCCGCCGGGAAGATCGAAAAGCGTAGTCGAATCAAAGAAGTGTGCCGCAACGGCGTTCAGAGCGTTCACTATTGCGACAAGCGCATCCTTTACAGATTGCCGAGATGCGGGTGCCAGTGAATTCGCGGTCCTACCCAGCGCAAGATCCAGATCGCGATGCGCGAGCCTCCGGTTGCGCCAATCATGCGCGAATTGCGTCGCTCGCACTGCCTCCTCAACCAAGTCACGAATGTGCGCACGGGGTGCCGATTCGGGCAGGAGCTCAGCGAGTCGGCGCAGCGACAGATTCGGCCTACCTGTCGTAGCTGCGCGATCGGTCAGGCGGGCGAGGTGCAGTAAGACGGCTTCGAACAAGCAGTCCTGAACTGTCCGAAAAAAGGACGGCGCGACAGAGTTAAGGAGTTCGATCCGCGAGGGTTTCGCCCCGAATAGCTCCAGGTAGTGCGACCAGTTGTTGTGGATCCACGCGACCTCCT
Source organism: Ramlibacter tataouinensis (assembly GCF_001580455.1). NCBI lineage: Bacteria > Pseudomonadati > Pseudomonadota > Betaproteobacteria > Burkholderiales > Comamonadaceae > Ramlibacter > Ramlibacter tataouinensis. The sequence goes on along the minus strand of NZ_CP010951.1, from coordinate 4,293,510 downwards.
GCCACAGCTCGCTGTAGACGGAGCCTAGCGGGTCCCCCATGACCGCCACATTGGCGGCTTTTGCTTCAGCTGCGGTCCGTTCGCCCATAGGCAGCCTAACGTAGAAATTGACCGGCGCACATGGGGCGCGTGCGCAAAGCGCATGGACGTACTTGTGCGTCCGTGTCGAATGACCTGTTAGCCATCAGCGTCCCCATGTGTTGGCGGAAGGCATGCTTTCGCATCCGCGATCAGGAACTCGACCAGCTCCGCAGGCACGCTTTCCTCGAACAACGTCACAGAGAACTTCCCCGTCGCGTCCGAGTAAAACACCTCTGCGACTGTTCGACGCTCCGCTGCGCCCACGACATCTGCTTCGAGAAACATCCCATCGCGAACAACGTCACTGCCCCTGGTGAATCGGTACTCGAGATCGCCAATCTTCAACGACAACTCCAACTGAGGGCTAACGCAATTTAGACGGCACGTTCAGACCTCTTATCCCGCAAGTGCCGGATAAAACTGGCCGCCGTACCGCCGTAAGTAGCTGATCTGCCTTGATTTTTTCCCCTCCCGTCGCGGTTCAGGTCCCAAAAACGAAAACCTGATATCCCGCAAATCGCCATGTTGGCCGAGTGCCGGACAAGACCAATCCGGTAGACGTTTCTACTGTTTGAGGTAGTCTGCCAGCAAGCGTTCATGCGGGCAAGCCGGTTGATACCGTATGCCAATACAGCATAAGTGCGGATTGAAAGACCGCAACGCTTCCGGTGGGCGGCACCAGACCGGGCGGAACAACGTGCCGCCCGTCTCCCCTATGAAGAAGGGCGGCCTTTGCCGGGCTCCTTCACAGCGATCAAAAATTCGCGTTCGCGAGTTTGCCAGCGACTGCCTATATCGCTTCCAGCGCCATCAATCCGGTGGCGGTGTTCGAGATCGGGATGTGGTAGTTGGCGTGCACCTTGCGCACCGCCCCCGGAACGGCCGCGCGGGTGGCGAGCCACATCAGCAGTTCGACGCCTTGCGTGCCGGTCTTTTCGACCAGCTCGTGGATGCTGTACTGCGTGGCCCACTCCGGGTCGCTCACCAGGCTGTCCATGAACTTCAGGTCGAAGCGCTTGTTCATGAAGCCGGCGCGCTCGCCGTCGAGCTGGTGCGACAACCCGCCGGTGCCGATCACCACGACCCGCTTGTCGCTGTCCCAGTTGGCGACGGCCTCGCCCACCGCCTGCCCCAGCGCGAAGCAGCGCTTGGCCGAGGGCAGCGGGAACTGCACGGTGTTGATGCAGATCGGCACGATGGTCACCGGGCAGCCCTCGGGCCAGAACAGCTTGAGCGGCAGCGTGACCGCGTGGTCGACCAGCATCTCCTGGCAGGTCGTGATGTCGAATTCGCGGTCCACCAGGTGCTCGATGATGTGCCACGACAGCCCGGTCTCGCCCTTGAACGGCGGCAGCGTGGGGATGCCCCAGCCCTCGTCGGCGTTGTGGTATTCGGGCGCCGCGCCGACCGCGAAGGTCGGCATCTTGTCCAGGAAGAAATTCAGGCCGTGGTCGTTGTAGAAGACGACGGCGACATCCGGCCGGACGTCTTCGAGCCAGCGGTGCACCGGCAGGTAACCGTCGAAGAAGGGTTTCCAGTACGGCTCCTGCTGCGCGCCGCGGGCCAGGGCGCCGCCGATGGCGGGCACGTGGGATGTGGTGAGTCCACCGATGATCTTGGCCATGTCGGGTCCTTGCTCAGTCGTCCACTAGCGATTCGGGTTGTTCGTTCTGGCGCACCAGCATCGCCTTGAAGGCTTCCTTGGTCATGCCGGTCTGGGCTGCGCCCAGGTCCTGCACATCCAGCCCGAGGATGCCGGCGAACTTGGCCAGGTAGTAGACGTTGCCGCCCGCGGCCAGCAGGCCCAGCACGTTGCGCGTGCGGATCGCCTCCGATTGCCGGGCATCGAGCCCATAGCGGCGCATGTAGGCCTCCTCGTCGCCCTTGAAGGCGGCGCGGTTCTCGGCTGAGTTGAACGAAAAGCACATCTTGTTCAGGGCATAGCCCTTCTGGGCCTGCCGGCCGTCGAACAAGGTGGTGCCGGGAATCGGCTTCGCGGCCATCGGCTGCTCCGTGTTGATCTGTGTCAGTACGGGAGTCTGGTCACGGCCTTACAAAAGATAAACCGATGAATGCTCATGAAACCCATGAACCGGATTGATGCGAGCGAGATCGACGGCCGCCTGCTGCAGCTGCTGCTGGCGGTGCTCGAATCGGGCAGCGTGACCGGCGCCGCCGCCCGGCTTGGAGTGACCCAGTCGGCCGTCAGCCACGGGCTGGAGCGCCTGCGTTCGCTCACCGGCGATGCGCTTTTCGTCAAGAGTGGCCGCGGCATCGCGGCGACCGCGCGGGCCGAGGCCCTGGCCCAGCCGGCGCGCGAACTGCTGGCGGCCATGCAGCGTTTCGCGCACCACGACGATTTCGATCCCGCCCGCTGGCGCGGTGAGTTCACCATCGCCGCCAACGACTTCCAGCGCGACCTGCTCCTGCCCCTGCTGGCCGCGCGCCTGCGCGTGCAGGCGCCGGGGCTGGCGCTACGCATCGTGCCTTCGACCGTGCCGCGGCTGGACATGCTGCGCAAGGACGAGTGCCAGCTGGTGATCAGCCCGCGCCCGCCCGAAGGCGCCGACATCGTGCAGAAGCGCCTTTTCGAAGACCAATACCGCGTGTTCTACGACCCCCGCGCGCGGGAGGCGCCCCGCACCATGGACGAGTACCTGGCCGCCGATCACGCGACGGTGGCGTACGAGCCGCGGCGCCGCCTCGAGCTGGACCAGCAGCTCGAAGCTCAGGGGCTCCAGCGGCGATTCACGCTGATGGTGCCGGCGCTTGCCGCCCTGGCCCCGTTCCTGCGCGGCAGCCGCCTGCTGGCGACCGTGCCCAGCCTGCTCGCGCGCCAGACGCTGGCGGACTTCGCCAGCTGCGATCCCCCCATGCCCTGCCCCACCCTGCCGATGTATGCGCTGTGGCACGTGCGCTTCCAGCAGGACCCGGCGCACCGCTGGCTGCTCGCGCAGTTGTTCGAGCTGATCGAACCGGCGCTGGCGAAGGCGGCCTGATGCGCCTCAACTTTGACCTGGATCAACCCTGGTGTAAATTACGATTAGTGAAATCAGATTCACCATTGTTAAATTGCGATCCATTGACCATTGGCATGGGCCCAGGGAGAGATGACGTATGGGGAGCTACACCTATCCACGGTTCGACTACAAGCCACCGGCGGACCTGGTGGGCGAGGCGCCTCAACGGCGGCCCTTGATCGTGGTGGGCGCCGGCCCGGTCGGCCTGGCCGCCGCCATCGATGCGCGGCTGCAGGGCCTGCCGGTGCTCGTGTTCGATGAGGACGACACGGTCTCGGTGGGCTCGCGTGCCGTCTGCTACGCCAAGCGCGCGCTGGAGATCCTTGACCGCCTGGGCGTGGGAAACCCGGTGTGCGAGCGCGGCGTGAGCTGGAACGTCGGCCGCACCTTCTTCCGCCGGCAGGAGGTCTACCGCTTCGACCTGGTGCCCGAACCCGGCCACAAGCGCCCGGGCATGATCAACCTGCAGCAGTACCACCTGGAGGAAATGCTGGTTGAGCGCGCCCAGGCGCTGGGCGCGGACATCCGCTTCAAGCACAAGGTGGCGTCGGTCCAGCCCCGAGGCGACCACGTGTTGCTGCAGGTAGAAACCCCCGACGGCGCATTCGCGATCGAGGCCAACTGGCTGGTCGCGGCCGACGGCGCGCGCAGCCCGGTGCGGCGCATGCTGGGCCTGGAAGTCGATGGCCAGGTTTTCCGGGACCGCTTCCTGATCGCCGACGTGGTGATGCAGGCCGACTACCCGGCCGAGCGCTGGCTGTGGTTCGACCCGCCCTTCCATCCGAACCAGACGGTGCTGCTGCACAAGCAGTCCGACAACGTCTGGCGCATCGACTTCCAGCTCGGCTGGGATGCCGACCCGGAAGAGGAGAAGAAGCCCGAGAAGGTGATCCCCCGGATCCGCGCCATGCTGGGCGACGCCCGCGCGTTCGAGCTGGAGTGGGTCAGCATCTACACCTTCCAGTGCCGGCGCATGCAGGACTTCCGCGCCGGCCGCGTGCTGTTCGCCGGCGACGCGGCGCACCAGGTGTCGCCCTTCGGCGCGCGCGGCGCCAACTCCGGTTTCCAGGACACCGATGACCTGATGTGGAAGCTGCGGCTGGTGATCAACGGCCAGGCGCCGGACAAGCTGCTGGACACCTACAGCCAGGACCGCGGCTACGCCGCCGACGAGAACATCATGAACTCGACGCGGTCTACCGACTTCATCACGCCGAAGACCCGCGTGAGCAAGGCCTTCCGCAACGCCGTGCTGGACCTGGCGCGCGACCACGCCTTCGCGCGCAAGCTGGTGAACTCCGGCCGCCTGTCGGTGCCCAGCTTCCTCACCCAGTCGCGACTGAACACGCCCGACACCGACGCCTTCGACGGCGACATGGTTCCCGGCGCGCCCTTGGCCGATGCGCCGGTGAGCGCCGGCGGCAAGAACTCATGGCTGCTGGACCAGGTCGGCCAGCGCTTCATGCTGCTGCTGTTCGCACCCTCGGCGCAGGCCGTCAACGGCACCATGCGCGACCAGCTCGCCTTGCTGCGCAGCGCGCGCAACGCGGTTCCCGTGGAGCCAGTGGTAGTCACACCCCGCGGCGGCGAGATCCCGGGCGTGACGGTGCTCACCGACCGCGCAGGCCTGGCCGGCGAGCGCTGCGACGCCGCCGGCGGCGCGGCCTACCTGATCCGCCCGGACCAGCACGTCGCCGCCCGCTGGCGCACGTTCGATCCCGAGAAGGTGCGCGCCGCGCTGGCGCGCGCCACCTGCAACGACTGAAGGACCCCGACCCCATGGCCTTGCAACTGAACCCCAACTTCAAGGAACCGGGCAATCGCTACTTCCGCGACTTCAGCCCCGGCGACGACTTCTACGCCGCGCTGATCGACGCCCACCGCGACCTGAGCGACGAGGACAGCGAGCGCCTGAACGCGCGCCTGATCCTGATTCTTTCCAACCACATCGGCGACATCGCGGTGCTGCGCGAAGCGCTCGCCGCCGCACGCAAGGACCTTCAGGAGACCCAAGCATGAGCCTCGTTCGCAAGATCCACCACGTGGCGTACCGCTGCAAGGATGCCAAGGAAACCGTCGACTGGTATGCCCGGCACCTCGACATGAAACTGGTGCTGGCGATCGCCGAGGACCAGGTGCCCTCCACGCACGAACCTGATCCCTACATGCACATCTTCCTGGACGCGGGCAACGGCAACGTGCTGGCGTTCTTCGAGCTGCCCAAGTCGCCGGCGATGGGGCGCGACCCGAACACCCCCGCCTGGACCCAGCACATCGCGTTCGAGGTGGGCAGCGTCGAGGAACTCGAAGTCGCCAAGGTGCGGCTGGAGGCCGCGGGCATCGAAGTGGTCGGCATCACCGACCACACGATCTTCAAGTCGATCTACTTCCACGACCCGAACGGACACCGCCTCGAACTGGCCGCCAACACCGGCACGCCGGACATGTACCGCAAACTCGACGAGGTCAAGTGGGCGATGGTCGAGGAATGGAGCCGCACGCGCCGCGCGCCCAAGCACGCGGCGTGGATGCACGAGAAGGAATTCGCCTGAACCCGGTTCCGCTTCGCTCGGCCGCTTCAGCGGGCTAGGACATCGTTACCACGGCCTCGCCCGACACGGGGTCGGTCACACCCAGGCCGCCGCCCAAGTCCTCGAGGTAGTCGCGGAAGGAGTCCAGCAGCGTGATCATCGCGGGCCGGGCCGCGACGATGTTGTCCATCGAGTTCCACTCGCCGATGAAGCAGTAGGTGCGATCGCCCGTCTTCACCAGCACGCCTTTCACGAAGCCGTCGAACTTGGCTTCGGCCTTGCGGTGCGCCTCGATGAAGTCCTGCTCGCGGCCGGGCTTGACGCGGAAACGAACGGCATTGAATGCGCTCATGCTGCTTCTCCTTGGTGTAGGTGGGCACAAGTCGAGAAACGCAGCTTGCGCCTGAGCCGAGCGCTTTTCAAGTGAAAGATGGAGCGCGCGCCGGCGTGCTCACTCGAACTCTTCCGTATCGACCTCGGCACGCGCTTGCGCGCTGTAGCGGTTGCCATGGACGGTGCGCTGGTTGATGTGCGCCTCCAGCCGCTCGACCAGTGTGCTGTCGAGCTGGACTTGCGCGGCGCCCAGGTTGTCCGTGAGGTGTTCCAGGCGGGTGGTACCGGGGATCGGGATGATGTCCGCACGCTTGTGCAACAGCCAGGCCAAGGCCAGTTGCGCCGGGCTGCAGCCCGCTTCCTGCGCCAGCGCCTTGTAGCGAGGCAGCAGCTTCAGGTTCTCGGCGTAGTGACCCGGCTCGAAGCGCGGCATGCTGCGACGGATGTCCTTGGCGTCCAGCGTGCCCACGTCCTGCAACGCGTCGCACAGGAAGCCGCGCGCCAGCGGGCTGAAGGCAACGAAGGCGATGCCCAGTTCCCTGCAGGCGTCGAGCACCGCGATCTCGGGGTTGCGCGTCCACAGCGAATACTCCGTCTGCACCGCCGTGAGCGGATGCACGGCATGCGCCTTGCGCAAGGTCGCCGCCGACACTTCGGACAGGCCGATGGTGCGCACCTTGCCCTGCTCCACCAGCCGGCTCATCGCGCCAACGCTGTCCTCGATCGGCACCTTCTTGTCCCAGCGATGCAGGTAGTACAGGTCGATCACATCGGTCTGCAGGCGCCGAAGGCTGTCCTCGCAGTTGCGGCGGATCGTCTCGGGCCGGCCGTCGATCACGCGCCGCACGACGCCGTCGTCGCCGGTAACGCCCGCCATGCCGCCCTTGCTGCATAGCGTGAACTCACGCCGGTGCGGCTTCATGACGCGCCCCACCAGGGATTCGTTGGCGCCGAAGCCATACAGGGCCGCGGTGTCGAACAGCGTGACGCCGGCATCGAGCGCGGCCAGCAGCAGTTTCTCGCCCTGCTGCTCCGAGGGCGGCTGGCCATAGGCGTGGCTGAGGTTCATGCAGCCCAGGCCCATGGCCGAGACGGTGAAGGGTCCAAGTTTCCGGGTGTTCATGCGGCTAGCCTATCTGATGCTCGCCGCCGCCGCTTCGAAGCGCGCCTCCTGAGCCCTGAGCCGTGCCATGCACAGCGCGCCCCAGGGGGCGCTGCCGTAGCAGGCCGTCAGGTCGCGTCCGGCCGCGGACCAGTCCGGGTCGAATGGATCCAGCCCCAGCGCGCGGATGAATTCACCCCGCACCACCACGAACTGACGCCGGTAAGGAAGCAGGAAGGACTGCTCATCGCGCGCCAGCCTCGCCCGGCCGAGATCCGCGAACCACGGATTCAGCAGCGCGCTGCAAGCCGGGGCATACCAGAAGCTGCCCATGTCCTCGCCCGGCTGCGCCAGGCCACCCAGCACGCGGCGCGCATGCTCCCAGTGCTGGAAGCCGACGGCGCGCGCCGCCTGGTGCAGGCAGTCGGCCAGTCGCGGCGCCGAAGCGGCGCCTGTGCGGGCTGCCGCGTTGCGGGCAATGCGCGCGCGCACCTTCAGTTCCTCGAGCGCTGGCGTGGTCACGGAAGGCGCCGTCATGCCTGCCCGCCTTCGCCGGATGCGCCGAGTTCCTCGGTCCACAAGGCCAGCAGGGCTTGCAGCTCGGCCTCGTAGTCGAACGCCGGGTCGTCGCGCTTGCGCACACGCTCCAGCACCTCGAAGCGGAAGCTCTGCGCACCGTGACGCGCCCACTCGTCGGCCAGGCTGCGGTCTCGATGGCCGTGCATCTGCAGCTCGAAGCGTATGCGGTTGAGCGCGCCGTCCACGTTGCGGCTCGCGCCGACCCAGGCGCGGCCGGTGGCGCTGTTGCGTACCGCATAGACGCCCATGGGCGGGAACGCATCCTTGAACTCGCGGATGCGAGCGCGCCGGACAGTGGAGGAAAGGGATTCAGCCATGACAGGACTCCTGGGCTTCGTCTACAGCCAATCCCGCGCTTGGCCGAACGAATGCCTCTGGTCTGTCAGGTATGAAAGACGAAGTGTGGAAGGGTGAGAGCCTCTTTTGCGGGCAGGCGCCCCAGCGCGCCTGTGGCTGAGATTCTATCCGGCGGCGGCACTGGAGCCCTCAAGCAGGGCGGCCCTCGGCTCACGGATGGGCCTGCGGCCGATGCGGCGCGCGCACAATGACCCGGTCCCATCCGCCTGCAGGCGAATGCGAGTTCCGATCTTCACGGGCGAGTGCTGTGGCTGGCGTGCCGGTCTTGTGGCCTGCCTGCTGGCGGCCGCCGCCAGCACCTGGGCCGACCTGCATTGGCGGGCCCCCCAAGAGGTCTCGCGCGGCTCCGGCGAGCGCGGCCCCTGGCGGCAGAATGAATCTCGCTACGACTTCGTGGACGATCCTGCCGCGGCCTGGAGCCCGCGGGGGGAACTCGCGGTCGCATGGGTGGACCAGCGCCGCAAGGCCGTGCTGTTGCAGCGCTATTCGGCCGACGGCAAAGCTTTGCTGTCCGTACCCGTTGATGTCTCGCGCCAGCCGGCGACCTTCTCGTGGCTGCCGCGGCTGGCGTGGGCGCCGGACGCTGCCGGCCGGCTCCACACGCTTTGGCAGGAAATCATCTTTTCCGGCGGCTCGCACGGCGGCGAGATCCTGTACGCCGCCTCGGACGACGGCGGCCAGTCCTTCGCGACCCCGGTCAATCTCTCGCGGTCGAAGCAAGGCGACGGCAAGGGCCGCATCAACCGCGATGTGTGGCACAACGGCAGTCTCGACATCGTGGCCGCGCCGGACGGCGGGGTGTTCGCCGCCTGGACCGAGTACGACGGCCGGCTCTGGTTCACGCGCTCTCGCGATGGCGGCCGCGAGTTCTCCCCGCCCCTGCTGGTGGCGGGCGATCCGCCCGCCCGGCCCGCACGCGCGCCGGCTCTCGCCGTCTCACGCTCGGGTGCGGTGGCGCTGGCGTGGGCGAGCGGCGACGACCCGGCCGGGGACATCCAGATGGCCCTTTCGGGCGATGGCGGCCACAGCTTCGAAGCGCCGCGGACGGTGGCGGTCACGCCGGGCTATTCAGACGCCCCGAAGGTGGCCTTCGACGGAACCGGGATGCTGCACGTGGTGTATGCCGAGAGCCGCGGCGGTCCTTTCGATTCATCGTCGATCCGCCACCTGCGCTCCGACAACGGCGGCCGCAGTTTCGGCGCGCCGCGCGAGATCTCCCACCCGCTGCCACCCGGTTACGCGGGCGCCGCCTTCCCTGCGCTCGGCATCGATGGCCACGGACGCCTGGTGGCCATCTGGGAGCTCATGCGGGGCTCGCCAGCACGGCCGTACGGACTCGCAATCGCGATCGCGGAGGACGGTGCGCACTTCGGTGCCCCACAACTGATCCCCGGCAGCGTCGATCCCGGCGGCGGCCCCAACGGCAGCACCCAGGGTCTGCTGATGAGCAAGCTCGCGGTCCGCGCCGACGGCGAGATCGCGGTGGTCAACAGCGCCGTGAAAGTCGGCTCGCACAGTCGGGTCTGGCTGCTGCGTGCCTCGCTGCCTTGAGGCGGTGGCCGCGCCCGACCTAGTGGGCTGCACGAGAAAGGGACAACACTGCCCCACGGGCCCTCGCCTCGTCCGCATAATCCAGCCGATGGCACGAACCCAGATGAGAGCTCAGGCGGAGCCCATAGTGCCGCCGCAGCCGTCCAGCCAGGCTGCGGCATCGGGCCGTGGCTGGACCGCGTCGACCACCGAGGCCGAGCGTTTGCGCCTGTTCATCTCATCGGTCAAGGACTACGCCATCTTCATGCTCTCGCCCGAGGGCGAGGTCGTGAGCTGGAATGCCGGCGCCCAGCGGTTCAAGGGCTACACGGCGCAGGAGATCATCGGGCAGCATTTCTCGCGCTTCTACACCGAGGAGGACCGCGCAGCCGGTGTCCCGGAGAATGCGCTGAAGCTGGCCCGGGAAGCCGGCCAGTTCGAGGCCGAGGGCTGGCGGGTGCGCAAGGACGGCTCGCGCTTCTGGGCGAACGTGGTCATCGACCCGATCCGCGACGAGCGCGGCGAGTTGGTCGGTTTTGCCAAGATCACCCGCGACATCACCGACAGGAAGCTGGCCCAGGAGGCGCTGCGACAAAGCGAAGAGCGCTTTCGCATCCTCGTGCAGGGTGTCACGGACTACGCCATCTACATGCTCTCGCCCGAGGGCGAGATCACCAATTGGAATGCCGGCGCGCGGCGCATCAAGGGTTACGCCGAGCACGAGGTGGTCGGCACCAACTTCTCGCGCTTCTACACCGAGGAGGACCGCGCCACCGGCCTGCCGCAGCGCGCGCTGGCGCAGGCGGCGGAGAAAGGCCGCTTCGAAGCCGAGGGATGGCGCGTTCGGAAGGACGGGTCCCGGTTCTGGGCGCATGTGCTGATCGACCCGATTCGCAACGAGCTCGGCGAGCTCATCGGCTTCGCCAAGGTCACGCGCGACATCACCGAACGCAAGAATGCCGCCACCGAACTGGAGCAGGCGCGCGAGGCCCTGTTCCAGGCACAAAAGCTGGAAGCCATCGGCAAACTCACCGGCGGTGTGGCGCACGACTTCAACAACCTCCTGAACGTGGTGACCAACGGCCTCTCCAGCTTGCGGGAGCGGCTGCGCGACCCGGCGGACATCCGGATGCTGGACGCCATGGACAAGGCTGCCAGCCGCGGCACCGCCCTGACCCGGCAGCTCCTGAGCTTTGCCCGCCAGCAACCCCTGCGGCCGGAGCCCCAGGAGCTGAACCAGCTCATCACCTCCTTCGAGGCAGTGCTTCGGCGCGGAAGCCGCAGTGCGATCAGTTTCGATCTCGACCTCGCCGCCGGGCTGCCGCAGGTGCTGGTCGACTCGGCACTGTTCGAGTCCGCGCTGCTCAATCTCGTCGTCAACGCGCGCGATGCCACGCCGGACGGCGGAAGCATCGTCCTGTCGACACGCGTGGTCGAGTTGAAGGAGCGGCAGGTCGGCGCGCTGACGGCCGGGCCGTATGTAGCGGTCGCCGTCCAGGACACCGGCACCGGCATGCCAGCGGACGTGGTGGCTCGCGCCGTGGAGCCGTTCTTCACGACCAAGGAGGTCGGCAAGGGAACCGGGCTCGGCTTGAGCCAGGTTGTCGGCATGGCGCAGCAATCCGGCGGCGACCTCGGCATCCATTCCCGCGTCGGGCAGGGCACCACCATCACCATGTACTTCCCGGCGCTTCCTGCCACCGCGGCGCCGAGCGAGGCCGGGAAAGGCGGGACGGAAAAGGTCCTGGTCGTGGACGATCAACCCGAGGTGCTCGAAGTCACCTCGGAGCTGTTCCGCATCCTGGGCTTCGAGGTGCTGGTGGCGAATTCAGGCCAGCAAGCCCTCGAGATGCTGCAGCGAACGCCCGATGTGCGCCTGATCCTGAGCGACATGGTGATGCCGGGCATGAACGGCCTGCAGCTGGGACAAAAGGCCAAGGAGTTAGTTCCCGGCGTCAAGTTGATCCTGGCTTCGGGCTACACCGATGCGGCGATCGGCAATGGAATGAACCTGGCGGGATTCCATTTCCTGCCCAAGCCCTATCGCATGGGGGATCTGGTGAAGAAGCTGCGCTCGATCGGACTGGCCTCGGAGCGAGGATCTCCCTAGCCGCTTCCCGCATCCCTGAAGACGACCTTGACCGGCCTCGCCGGTGTCTTGATCTGCTCGCGCATCCACTTCTGGGCGAACTCGGCGACCGTCTTCTCCGCATGCGCGCGCTGAAGCGCCAGGTATTCAGGCTGGTTCGCACGTCGATCCAGCTCCGGCCTGAAATTGCGAAGCATCGATTCGACGGTCTCGATCTTCGGCGGCGCTGACCACTGTCCCTTCACCTGCAGTTCCGCCTTGCTGGTATCCATGGTTGGCGGAAGCATGGGTTCAGGGGCGGGCAGGCGCAGGACGTACTGGCCATCCTCGAGGTCGAGCTGCCAGCTTTCGGCCAGCGGGACCCGATAGGTGTAGTGCACGGGAACACGGATCCTCGAAACCGTGCGCCCGAGAATGCTGCAGTCCAGGGGCCGACAGGTGTAGCTCACCTGCCACCCGAACTCCTCGATCTTCTCGATCGTCGCGACTTCCAGCATGCCGCCCGGCGTTCGCAGCACCACCACTCTGGCCGGGTCGAGAATCGTCAGCTGCTCCTGCTTTCGTCCGCCGCTGCCGGATTGAAGCGCGAGGAGCCCCATGACACCGGCGAGCGCCAGGACGGCAATGGCCCACGTCTTCTTGCTCATGACTTTCCTGCGTTGAAGTAGGAACGCTCACCCCATCCACCGCGGCAGCGCCGTCGCGATGCCCGGCAGCCAGAACACCGCCGCCAGCAGCAGCAGGCTGATGGCGACATAAGGTACCACCGCGCGGAAGATGTGGCCCATGGTGACCGAGGGCGGCGCGACACCGCGCATGGTCATCAGCAGCAGGCCATGGGGCGGCAGCAGCAGCCCCAGCTGCATGCAGATCAGGAACATCACGCCGAACCACACCGCGTCGATGCCCAGGCTCTGCACGATGGGCATGAAGATCGGCAGCGTGATCATCATCATGCTCACCTGGTCGACGAAGATCCCCAGGAAGATCAGGATCAGCATCATGCCGGCCACGATGGCGCCGGTGGACCAGCCCTGGCCCATGATCAGCTGCACCAGGCCGTTGCTCGCGCCCGAGAAGGACAGGATCTGCGCAAAGGTGGTGGCGCCCAGGATGATGAACAGGATCATCCCCGAGATGCCGGCGGTGCCCTTGAGCGCCTTCAGCAAGGCGTCCCAGCTGAGCGCGCGATAGGCCGCGGCCAGCACCAGGGTCGCGAACGCGCCCAGCGCGGCGCACTCGGTCGGCGTGGCCCAGCCCTGGGCGAGCGCGCCCACCACCACCGCGAAGATCGACAGCGTCGGCAGCACGTAGGCGAAGAAGAGCCGCCAGCGTTCCCAGCCGCGGTGAATCGTGTCCTGGTCGCCCCTGGGCGCCAGCGAGGGCGTGATGGTCACGCGCGCCAGGATCCACAGCACGAACGCGATCGACAGGATGACGCCCGGCAGCACCCCGCCGATCAGCAGCTTGGAGATCGAGATGCCGGACAGCGACCCCAGCAGCACCGTCAGGGCCGACGGCGGGATCAGCATGTCGACGGCGCCGATCGCCATGATCGGCCCGGTGGCCAGTGTGGGGTGGTAGCCCTTGGAAAGCATCACCGGCAGCATCAGCGAGCCCAGCATGGCCGTGGTGGCGATGGTGGAGCCGGAGATGGCGGAGAACACGGTACCCGCCACGACCGCGACAATGGCGAGCCGGCCCGGCAGCCGCCGGATCAGGCGCTCGATGCCTTCGATCACCTTCAGGGCCAGGCCGGTGTGGAACAGCACCTCGCCCATCAGCACGAACAGCGGGATGGGCGTGAGCGAAAAGGTCGCCACCGAACCCACGCTGCTGCGGGCCAGCTGCGCCAGGCCGGCCTCGCCGCCCATGTACAGCCAGGCGCCGACGATGTTCACCGTGATGAAGGTCAGTGCCACCGGCATGCCGATGAACAGCAGCACGGTGGAGCCGCCGAGCATCAGCCAGGCGGCGACAGTCCAGTTTCCCATCTTCTCCCCCTCAGCCGGCGCTGACCGCGTCCTGGCGCGGCGCCCGCTCTCCTGCATACAGGCGGTCCATCCGGAACAGCATCTCGATGGCCAGCAGCACGAACATCACCGGCAGCGGCGCCAGTGCCCACCACTCCGGCGTCACCAGCGTCTTGATGTTGACCGCGCCGCTGCTGAAGCTGGACCAGGCGGCGCGCGCCCCGTACCAGGCCATAAAGACGCAGCAGGCGAGCCCGATGATGTCGCCCACGCATTCCAGCGCCCAGGCGACCGGCTTGGGAATCGCCTGCAGCAGGATGTCGACCCGGATGTGCTGGCCCTGGCGCAGCAGCCAGGGCGACACGCACATGGTGATCAGGTAGAGCATCAGCTCCGAAATCTCGTTGCTCCAGGCCAGGCCACGCGGCAGGCCCGGGATGGCGACGTTTCGCAGCAGCACATCGGCCACGATGACCAGCATCATGGCCAGCAGGATGAAGCAGCCGGCCAGCGCGAGGCCGGCCAGCAGCCGGCCGTAGACCCGCGAGACGGCGCTGGTCACTTGGGCGAGAACAGCGGCTTGAAGCGCGCCGCCACCTCGGGGCTTTGCTTCGCGGCGCTGGCCCAGGCGACCTCGTAGGCCTTGTCGACGAAGGCCTTGGACGTGGCGGCGTCGAACTTGATGGCCTGGATGCCGGCCTTCTCCTGCCGCGCGGTCTCGTCGGCGGCGTACTTGGTCCAGAAACCGTTCTCGGCTTCCAGCGCCAGCAGCTGCTTCTGCAGGTAGGCGCGCTGGGCCTGCGAGAGCTTGTTGTACGCCGGCAGGTTCATGATGATCGACACCTCGGCGTCGTAGAAGCCGGGGTCGACGCGGTACTTGGTCTTCTCCTGCCAGTTCAAGTCGAAGATGCCGCCGATGGGCCAGCCGTAGCCGTCGACCACGCCGCGCTCGAGTGCGGTGTACACCTCGCCCGGCGGCGTGGTGATCACATTGGCGTTGAGCGACTGGAAGAAGTCGCGATACACCGGGGTGATGCGGATCTTCAGGCCGGTGAGGTCGGGCTTGTCGATCTTCTTGTTGGTGTAGATGTGGAAGGGCTGGTTCTCCACCATCCGCGCCAGGTACTGCATGTTGCCCTTCTCGTTCCACACCTTGTTGATGGCATCGAAGGCGCCGTTCTTGCGCTGCTCCGCCACCGGGATCTGCGTGAGCTTGAGGAAGTCGGACTCGGGCATGACGTTGGTGTAGAAGGCGCCGGTGCTCATCGCCATGTCCACCACGCCGGTCTTGACGGCGTTGCCCACTTCGAAGGTCGGGATCGCCTTGGGCCCGCCGATGAAGTTGATCTGCAGCACACCCTTGCCTTCGGCGTTGAACTTGTTGATCCAGGGCTGCAGGCGTTGCACGTAGATGCCGTTCTCGGCGAAGGCGCTCACCAGGCGCAGCGTCGCTTCCTGCGCGGCCGCGCCCGCTGCCAGGCCCATGGCCAGCACTGCCAATGCTGCCTTGCGGATGGTTGTCAGCCTCATCGTCTTGTCTCCTTCTTGTGAGTGGGATTGAACATAAGGTGTGAACCGGACGCGGTCAATTCAGGTAGACGCGAGCATGCGGTCCAGCGCCTGGCCGCTTTCATCGGCCAGCGCCGCCTGCGTCAGCTCGGACAGGCGCCGCGCGCCGGCGGCGTCGCGTTCCAGCCTGGGCAGTTCATCGAGCAGGCGCTGGAAGTTGCGCCAGCCGCGCGCATGCGTGTCGCCGTAGCCCTTGACCAGGCGCTGGCTGCGGGCGAGTTCCAAAGCCAGCAGCGCCTGGCTGCCGGCCAGCCTTTGAATTTCGGCCAGCCAGGCGCGGGTGCGTGCCTGCTCGACCGCGAACCGCAGTGATCGCCGCCGTGCCGGCCGCAGCGCGGCAATGGCGTACAGCAGCAGGAAGCCGCGCAGCGAGCTGGTCGGCACGACCCGGCCCTTGCGGGTGAACCGGCCCAGCGTGCCGCGCGCCCACCGGGTTTCCAACAGCCAGCGGCCGAGCCCCGCCGGCAGGATGTCGGCGATTTCTTCCACCCGCGGATGCATGAACTCGTTGATCTGCAGTTCCTGCGCGCCGGTCAGCCGCACTTCGCGCGCGACCCGGTCGAAACGACTGCGCCGCGTCTTCAAGTCAGCCACCCGGATCGCGTCCTCGTAGGTCATCCAGAGCGCCAGTTGGCGCGCAGCCTCGGCCAGCACCTCGCCGCTGCCGCGCAGCGGCTGCAGCAGGTCAAGGTACTCGGCGGCGTAGGGCAGGTCCTGGTAGTCGGCCAGGCGCAGGACGGCATGACGAAGCACGTCGTGCGCGGCCGGCGGGAACTCGCGTTCGATGCGCTCGCCCAGGGGGGTCAGGCGCGGGCCGAGGCGCACCGCGGGCAGCGGCGCCTCCGGCTCGGCCGCGGGAGCCAGCGCCGCCTGGTAGCCGGCGGCGAAGGCCTGCAGGCTGGCCTGGACGCCGACGCCGCCGCGGCGAATCGCCTCCTCGAACTGGGCGCGCTCGAAGGGCAGCGCGCCAGAGGCGGCGAGCGCGCCGAACAGCGCCGGCGCGATCGGGCCGGCGGCCTGCTGTGCGACCTGGTCGAAATCCGCCGCCAGCAGGCGCGCGGCCGCCGCACGGGCGCCGTCCAGCAACTTGCCGGCATCGACGCGACCGTCGCCCATGGCCGTGCGCTCGGTCATGGAATACACGCGGTGCGTGGAGACGATGAAGGTGGTGCGCTCGCTGCTCACCAGCCCGCGCTGCAGCGCCCGCCCCGCCTCCATCAACTCGGAAGCGATCACCACGTCCAGCTCGCCCGGCACCGGATACAAGGCCAGCACCGGTTGCGCCCCCGCAGGTACGGCCGCCCGCGGGAACAGCTCGACGTAGTAGACCGTCGCGCCGGTCCGCTGGGCGACACCCGGCACGGAGGTGGCCTGGGCGATGTAGCCCTGGTGCTCGGCCATCTCGACCAGCCAGTCGGCCAGCACGCCGCCGCCCTCGCCGCCCATCGCCAGCAATGCGACGGTGATTGCGCGCGGTGAATTCATGGGAAACCTCCGCCCTTGCGGGCTGCGGTGCTACGAGCCTTCGGAGCGGCCGTGCGGCTCGTGTTCATGCCGCCAGCCCTTCCAGCCGGCGTTCGATGCGCGCCTGCAGCCAGCCGATCACCGCGCGGCGCAGCCGCTGTTTCCAGCGGTCCCAGCGGCTCGGGTTGTTGATGATCTCGGCGCGGTAGAACGACGGGCACAGCACTGCCGCGTGCGCCGCCTCGCCGCACAGGCCGCAGCCGACGCAGCTGTCGACCACGGCCGCCACCGGGTCGCGCCGCAGCGGATCGGGGTTGTCGCGGATGGTGAGCGAAGGGCAGCCCGACAGCCGGATGCAGGAGTGGTCGCCGGTGCAGGTGTCCGGGTCGACGCCGAAGCGCTCGCGCACCACCCGACGGCCCTCGCCGATGGCCTTCTTCACCAGCGGCCGCACCCGCCGCTGCTTGTTGAGCATGCACTCCGAGGACGCGACGATCACCTTCGGCCCCTTGACCGGGGTGGTGAGCGCCTCGCGCAGGGCATCGCGCATGCGCTCCAGGCTGTAGGTGTGGTCCACCGTGCGCACCCAGTCGACGCCGACGCCGCGCACGGCTTTCTCGATCGGGTGCCGGGTCGAGCGGATCGGGTTGGCCGCCCCGGACGACAGCAGGTCCTGCCCGCCGGTGGCCGCCGAGTAGCCGTTGTCGATCACCACCAGCACGTTGTCGGTCTTGTTGAAGACAGCATTGCCGACGCCGCTGGTCAGGCCGTTGTGCCAGAAACCGCCGTCGCCCATGATGGACAGCGTGCGCTTGCCGGTATCGGGCGTATTGAAAGCGGCGGCACCGGCCCAGCCCAGGCCGTAGCCCATGGTGGTGGCGCCGATGTTGAAGGGCGGCAGGATGGAGAACAGGTGGCAGCCGATGTCGCAGCTCACATGGTGCGTGCCGAGTTCGCGCTCCACCAGCTTGATGGCGGTGAAGATCGGCCGCTCCGGACAGCCGGTGCAGAACGACGGCGGACGGCCGTGCACTTGCGAGGCCGCATCCTGGATGGCGATGGTTTTCCTGCCGCCCGTCGCCGGCACGGGCAGTTGCGCCGCAGCCGGCAGCGTCCGGCCTGCCAGCAGGGCCGGGGCCACCTGCTGCAGGAATCGGGTGAGGCCTTGCACCAGCACCCCGCCGGTGTACTCGCCGGCCATGGGCAGGCAGTCCTTGCCGTGCACCCGGGTCTGGACGTCGGCGCGCCGCAGCATCGAATGCACCGCCTGCTCGATGAAGGCGGGCTGGCCCTCCTCCACGATCAGGATGGCGCGTTTGCCCTCGCAGAAGCGCGTGAACTCCGCATCGACCAGCGGGTAGGTCACGTTCAGCACATAGAGCGGCACGCGCGACCGGCCGAAGGCGTCGGCCAGCCCCAGCAGTTCGAGCGCACGCAGCACCCCGTTGTAAAGGCCGCCCTGCAGCACGATGCCGAAGTCCTGGGCGCCATCGGCGAAGAACTCGTTGAGCCCGCGCTCTTGGATGAAACGCAGCGCCGCCGGCCAGCGCTGCTTGACCTTTTCCTGCTCGTGCAGGTAGGTCGAGGGGGGCAGCGCGATGCGCTCGGTGTCGCGGCGCGGCTGCTCGATCGCGTCCTTGAGCGTGAAGTCGGCTCGGCGGTTGTCGCTGGCCATGAAGCTGCCGTGCACATGGCAGGCGCGGATGCGCAGCTCCAGCATCACCGGTGTGCGGCTCGCTTCCGAGAGCTCGAAACCCTGCTCGACCGCGCGCACGATGCTGGGCAGATTCGGCCGGGGATCGAGCAGCCAGACCTGCGACTTCATCGCGAAGGCATGCGAGCGCTCCTGCATGATGCTGGAGCCCTCGCCGTAGTCCTCGCCGACGATGAGGAGCGCGCCGCCGGTCACGCCCCCGGAAGCCAAATTAGCGAGCGCGTCCGAGGCCACGTTGGTGCCCACGGTCGACTTGAAAGTGACGGCGCCGCGAAGCGGGTAGTTGACCGAAGCCGCCAGTGTCGCCGCCGCCGTGGCTTCCGAGGCGCTGTGCTCGAAACGGATGCCCAGCTCGCGCAGGATGTCGTTGGCATCCGTCAGCACGTCCATCAGGTGCGAGATCGGCGCGCCCTGGTAGCCGGCCACATAGGAAACGCCGGACTGCAGCAAGGCCTTGGTGACGGCCAGGATGCCCTCGCCGCGGAACTCCTGGCCCGCCCCAAGGCGCAGCTTGCCTACCTCGTTCGCGAAAGATCGTTCAGCCATGGTTATCCGGGAATCTAGTCCGCTAGCACATATTTGGCGAATGGACTTTGCGGATGGTCTACATTCATGGCATCAATGATCTGGGTGAACCCTTAAGCGTCTGCTCTAGCCCATGAACTTCCGGCAACTGGACCTGAACCTGCTGCGCGTGCTGGTGGCCGTCCACCGCAGCGGCTCGGTCACGGCGGCCGGACGCGCGCTCTCGCTGTCGCAGTCGGCCACCAGCAATGCATTGGCGCGCTTGCGCTATTTCTTCCAGGATGACCTGTTCGTGCGCTCGCCCGCCGGGCTGCAGCGCACACGCCTGTGCGAGCAGTTGGCCCCTGCCGTCGCCACCCACCTGCTGTCGCTGGAAACGCTGGTCACAGGCATGGAGCAGTTCGACCCGGCGCAGAGCGACACGACCTGGCGGCTGTCACTTTCGGACCTGGGCGAGATCCTGTTCCTGCCGCCCCTGGCCTCGGCCCTGCGCCAGCGGGCCCCGCATACCCGCGTCGCGAACGTCGCCGTCGCTGCCACGGCCGTGGCCAGCGCACTGGAGGCGCGGGAGATCGACTGCGCCGTCGGCATCCTGCAGCCCCGTCACCGCGGCGTGCACGCCGACCTGCTATTCCGCGAGCAGTACGTCGCGGTCACGCATCCGGATTGGCGGCCCGGCCGGGGCGGGGCCGGTGCCTCGCTCTCGCGCAGCCAGCTCGAGACCGCCTCGCTGGTCGTCGCCTCGCCCACCGCCACCTTCCACAGCAGCGTGGAAGACATGTTGGTCAAGCACCAGCTCGCCGACCGCATCGTCCTGCGCGCGCGCCACTTCGGCGCCCTGCCCGAGCTGGTGGCTGGTTCGGACCTGTTGGCCATCGTGCCGGCCATGTACGCCGCCAGCCGGCCGGGCCTGCGCGTGTGGAAGCTGCCCTTCGCGCCGCGCTACGAGGTGCGGCTGGTGTGGCACGCCAGCACGGCGCGGGACCCGGCGCAGCAGTGGTTCCGGGAATTGCTCAATGAGTTGTTCGGGCGAGAGCCGGCGCAGGCACGACGCTAGTGTCCTAGACTTCGCTACTCGATCCCCAAAGCACTCCATGTCCATCGATCCCAGCAGCCTGCTGTTTATCCTGTTGGGTTTCGCCCTGACCTTCTTCGCCGGCCGCATCCTCGGCAAGCGCTGGCGCGATCGCCGGCGTGAGCGTGCGGAGCAAGCGGCGCGCGAGGGCGAATCCCGCCAGGTCCGGCGCGCCCGGGAGCGCAGGCAACCCAAGTGATGGCACCGTCCCGGCCCCTGGGACTATGCTGGC
Organism: Ramlibacter tataouinensis; assembly: GCF_001580455.1. NCBI lineage: Bacteria > Pseudomonadati > Pseudomonadota > Betaproteobacteria > Burkholderiales > Comamonadaceae > Ramlibacter > Ramlibacter tataouinensis. The sequence goes on along the minus strand of NZ_CP010951.1, from coordinate 4,273,336 downwards.
GGCTCACCTCAAGGATCCACGCATGATCAAGTTCAACGTCATGTATCCCCCAGGGACACGCTTCGACCACGCCTACTACCGCGACAAGCACATGCCGATGGTGGCCAACCGCCTGGGCAGCGCCTGCCTGTACTACACGATCGACAAGGGCCTGGCCGGCGGCGCGCCGGGGGCACCGTCGCCCTTCCTGGCGTCGTGCAGCATCGTGTGCGAGTCCGTCGAGAAGCTGCAGCAGGCGCTGGGGCCGCATGCCAAGGAAATCATGGCGGACATTCCCAACTACACGGATGCGCAGCCGGTGATCTGGATCAGCGACGTGGTGGTGGAAAGAAGCTGAAGGGTGCGGCGGCAGCGGGCCGTGTCGGCGGAAACCCGTCCGCCTAGGCAGGCTCGTATCGTCAAGAGTGAATGCCGAACCGGACCGCCGCCCTGACCTTGGCCTTTGCCGCCTCGACCTCGCGATTGCGAGGTTCGGCGGAGGTCACCAGCGATTGAATGAGCGCTCTTGCAGAGGCGGCCACTTCCTCCACGGCCCGCTCGAACGCGGCCTCGTTGGCTTTCGAAGGAACATTGAATCCGCTGAGCTTCCGGACGAACTGGAGCGAAGCGTCCCGAATCTCGAGTTCGGTGGCGGGCGGATCGAAGTTGAAGAGCGTCTTGATGTTGCGGCACATGGCAGGAACCCGGGAGCCTGTCGCCATCGTACGCTGCGCACCCGATCACTGGCCGATCACGGTCGGTCATCGCTGCCCATCGCCAGGCCGACCTCCCCCTCGATCTCCACCGGGATGTTGAACGGCAGTTCCGCCATGCCCACGGCGCTGCGCGCGTGCGCGCCCACGTCCTGCCCGAACACTTCGACGATCAGGTCAGTGAAACCGTTGATCACCGCCGGCTGCTTGTTGAAGCCCGGGGCGGAGTTGACCATGCCGAAGATGCGCACCCAGCACGCGATGCGATCGAGATCGCCCAGTTCCCGCTTCAGGCTCGCAAGAATGGCCAGCCCGGTGAGCCGGGCCGCCACATAGCCCTGGTCCAGGCTGACGTCGGCGCCCACCTTGCCCAGTGGCTTCGCCAGCGCGCCGTCCGCATCGGTCGGCCCGTGGCCCGAGAAGACGGCCCGTGCGCCCACCACCCTCACCCACGGGAAGGGCAGCACCGCGCCCGCGGGCAGCTGCAATGGAGCCGGCAGGACGATCCCGAGTTCCTGCAGCCGATGTTCGATCCTGGCCATGGTTGCCTCCGCGATGCGGCACTTGCCGCATGCCGGCTTGGATTGTGCGGGGATCCGGCGCCGGCCGCATGTGCGATCCGTTTGCGCGATGGACGGAATGCAGCTGGGCTTCAAGCCCCGCCAGAAGCCGCGCCTTCCGCGTCGATGGCGTGCGTGCGGATCCATTCGATGAAGTTCGCCACCTCGGGCCGCTGCAGGTGCCGCTGCGGGCACACGAGGAAGTGCGCCTGGACCTTCACGCACCAGCGGTCGTCGAACAGCTTGCGCAGGCGGCCTTGATTCAGGTGGTCGGCGGCGATGGATGAACTGTCGCAGGCCACGCCCAGCCCCTGCACGGCGGCATCGAGCGCCATCGAGGTGCGATCAAAGCTGTAGGCGTACTGGCCCGGCGCGAACTGGACCCGGCGGCCGCGGAACCAGTCGCCCCACTGCACGACGTTCACCACCGACTGGATCAATGGCATCTGCAGCAGGTCCTCGGGCGTCTCGATGCGGTGCTGCTCGGCGAACGCCGGGCTGACCATTGGCTGGATGCGCTCCTCGAAGATCGGCTGCACGTGCAGGTGCGGCCAGTTGGGCACGCCGTAGCGGATGTCGAGGTCGACCTGGCCCGTCGCGAAGTCCGAATGCGTCGGCGAGGACGACAGCGACAGGGCGATGCCCGGATGCTGGCGCGCAAAGTCGGCCAGCCGCGGCATGAGCCAAAGGGAAGCGAAGCTGGGCGCCGAATGCAGGTGCAGCGCATTGCGAACGCCCTTGCGCACGTTGTCGGTCGCCGTGCTGATCGCGTCGAGTGCCAGCGAGACCCGGCTCATGTACTCGCGCCCCGGCTCCGTCAGGGCGATGTTGCGCGCCGAGCGCTCGAACAGCCGCACATCCAGCAGCTGTTCGAGCTTGGCGATCTGGTGGCTCACCGCCGACGGCGTCAGGTTCAGCTCGTTGGCGGCAAGGCTGAAGCTCGCGCGACGCGCGGCCGCTTCGAAGGCCAGCAGGCAGCTCAGGGGAGGAAACGACGATCTCATAGGGTTAACCCTTTATGAACGGGATTCATCCATCGCTGAAGAACTGTCGCTTGTCTTCAAGGGTCACGGGATCCACAGTTACCCCCACTCGCTCTCGCCCACTCCCACTTCTCAAGGATCACCGCCATGCTGCTCGCCGACCGCGTCGCCCTCATCACTGGAGGCGCCGGCCTCAACGGTCTCGGATTCGCCACTGCCCGCGCCCTGGCCTCGCAAGGCGCCCGCGTCGTCATCGTCGACCTCGAATCCGCCCGGCCGGCCGAGGCTGCCGCCCAGCTCGGGCGGGGCCACCTCGGCCTGACGGCGAACGTCACGGTGAAGTCCGACGCCGACGCCGCCGTCGCCCACACCGTCGAGCAGTTCGGCCGCCTCGACATCCTCGTGAACAACGCTGGCATCACCCAGCCGCGCAAGACGGTCGAGATCACCGAGGGCGACTACGACGCCGTGCTGGACGTCAGCCTGCGCGGCACGCTGCTGTTCTCGCAGGCGGCCATCCCCGTCATGCAACGCCAGCGCGGCGGCTCCATCGTCTGCATCTCGTCGGTGTCCGCTCAGCGCGGCGGCGGCATCCTGGGCGGCCCGCACTACTCCGCCGCGAAGGCCGGCGTGCTCGGGCTGGCGCGCGCCATGGCGCGAGAGCTGGGGCCCGACGGCATCCGCGTCAATGCCATCACCCCCGGCCTCATCAGCACCGACATCAACAAGGACAAGCTGAGCGCCGAGCGCAAGGCCGAGATCGCCGAGACCATCCCGCTCGCGCGCCTGGGCGTGCCGGCCGACGTTGCGGGCGCAATCCTGTTCCTCGCCAGCGACCTGTCCGGCTATTGCACCGGCATCACGCTCGACGTGAACGGCGGGATGCTCATCCACTGAATCCCTAGTCCATCAAACACACACACACATCAGGAGACAAACCCATGCGTCGCAGAACCCTCGCCATCGTCGCCAGCGCCCTGCTCACCACCGGAGGCCTGGCTTTCGCGCAGTCGGCCACCAAACTCACTCTCGGCCACGGCGCCGCGCCGGGCAATCCACGCCATGAAGCGGCGGTGCTTTTTGCCGATCGCGTCAAGGCCAAGACCAATGGCCGCATCGAGGTGCAGGTTGCGCATTCCGCGCAGCTGGGTGACGACGCCGCCATGGTCACGGCCCTGCGCACGGGCAGCCTGGACATCTCCGCCAACAGCCAGGGCGCGATGGCCAACGTGGTGCCCGAATACGCGGCGCTCGGCCTGCCCTTCCTGTTCAGCGACGTGCAGAAGGCCTGGCAGATGCTCGACGGCCCGGTCGGCGAGGAACTGACCAAGCGCACCGCCGCCAAGGGCATGGTGGTCCTCGGCTACTGGGACAACGGCATCCGCCACGTCACCAACAGCAAGCGGGCCATCAAGTCGCCGGCCGACATCAAGGGCCTGAAGATCCGCACCCCGCCCGACACCATGACCGTGGACATCATGCAGGCGCTGGGCGCGGACACGCAGCAGATCAAGTTCGCCGAGCTCTACGTCGCGCTGCAGCAGGGCGTGGTCGACGGCCAGGAGAATCCGCTGGCCAACATCGCCTCGGCCAAGCTGTACGAGGTGCAGAAGTACCTCTCGCTGACCGGCCACAAGTACGAAGCGAATCCCTTCGTCATGGGCAAGCGCTCCTGGGACCGCCTGAGCCCGGGCGACCAGAAGATCGTCATGGAAGCCGCGGCCGAAGCCACGCAGATGCAGCGCAAGCTTTCCAAGGAGGCCGACGACAAGCTGCTGGCGGAACTGAAGTCCAAGGGCACGCAGGTCGAAACCGTGGACCGCAAGGCCTTCGTGGAGGCGACCAAGTCGGTCTACGCCAAGTGGTCGGGCGGGCCCGTCGGCGACTTCGCCAAGAAGGTGATCCAGCAAGCGCAAGCGCAGTAATTGCCTTGCTCCTTCCCCTCCGGGGGGAGGACGGGATGGGGGCAGGCGAACGCCGGGCGCCCCCACCCCACCCTCCCCCGGAGGGGGAGGGATCAAGACCCAAGCCCTGTCCTCTCCCACTCGTTCTCACCCTTTCCGGAGGGCCCCGTGAATCCGTTCGCCCAATTCCTCAATCAATGCATAGGCGCGGCGTGCCGCGGCGTGCTCTACGTCACGCTCGGCGTGGTGTTCGTGATCCTCAGCGCCAACGTGGGGCTGCGCTACGTGGCGGGCACCAGCCTGGCCACCGCCTCCGAGCTGCCGGAGCTGCTGTTCCCCTGGATGATCATGGCCGGCGTGGTGCTGGCCGCCCAGCACGGCTCGCACATCGCCGTGGTCATCCTCACGCAGAAGCTGGGCGCCGCGCGGCGATGGGTGCTGGCCGGCGGCTCGCTGGTGGTGGCCTTCCTCTATGCGTCGCTCGCGGTGATCGCCTGGCCGCTGGCCGAGATCGCCGCCGATGAACGCTCCCCCATCCTGCAGGTTCCCGGCTCGGTCACCGTCTGGTGCCTGATGCTGGGCTTCGCGCTGCTCAGCGTGGTGACGCTGTGCAAGCTGCCCGAGGTCTGGGCCGGGTCCGAGCAGCCGCACGGACATGAAGAGCCCGAGACCGCCGCCGTCCACCAAGGTGTCTAGGAGACAGCCATGACCTTGCTGATCATCGTCATCTTCATCGCCACGGCGCTGCTGTCGATCCCGATTGCCCACGCCCTGGTCCTGGCCTCGGTGGGCGGCCTGCTCATGATCGACAAGGTGCCGGTGCACCTGGCGATCGAGCAAATGATCGCCCAGACCCAGAGCTTTCCGCTGATCGCGATCCCCTTCTTCATGATGACCGGCGCGCTCATGGTCAGCGGCAAGCTCGGGCAGAGCCTGGTGAACCTGCTGTCGATGATGATCGGCCGCGTGCACGGCGGCCCGGCGCAGGTGGGCGTGCTCTCGTCCACCATCTTCGGCGGCGTCTCCGGTTCGGCAGTGGCGGACGCCTCGGCCATCGGTTCGATGCTGATCCCCTGGCTGAAAAAGCTCGGCTACCCGGCGCCCTTCGCGGCCGGCACGCTGGCGGCAGCCGCCACCATCGACATCCTGATCCCGCCGTCGATCCCCATGATCGTCTACGCCCTGGTGTCGGGCGCTTCCATCGGCGCGCTGTTCGTCGCCGGCATCCTGCCGGGCCTGCTGATGTGCGCGGGCTTCATGGCGGTGTGCTACGTGCAGGGCCGCCGGCGCAACTTCCCGCGCGACACCACGCCCTTCGAGTGGGATGCCTTCTGGCGCCAGCTCGCGCACGCGGGACCGGCGCTGGCCATGCCGGTGCTGATCATCATCTTCCTGCGCTTCGGCATCGCCACGCCGACCGAAGTGAGCGTGATGTCCACCCTCTACGCGCTGGTCGTCGCCGGTGTGGTGTACCGCGACCTCACCTGGGCCAAGATCAGGCACGCGGCGATCGAAGCCGGGATTTCCACCGGCGTAGTGCTGCTGATCATCATGGCCTCGAGCGTGGTCGGCTGGATCGTCACCTACGAGCAGCTGCCCGCGGAGTTCACGCGCTATGCCAAGGAAGTGCTGCAATCGCCCTGGCTGATCATCCTGGCGATGAACCTGATCATGCTGGCCACCGGCATGTTCATCGACCTGCCCGCCGCCGTGCTGCTGCTCACGCCGATGTTCGTCCCGCTCGCTTCGGCGGTCGGCATGGACCCGGTACAGCTGGGGATCATGATGATCGTCAACCTGTCGATCGGCCTGTATCACCCGCCGATCGGCACCACCCTCTTCATCACCGCCTCGGTCGCCAAGGTCCGCATCGGCGACGTGGTGAAGGAATTGATTCCCTTCTATGCCGTCGCCGTCGCCCTCCTGCTGGGGTTTGCCTACCTGCCCTGGCTCACGATCCGCTAAAGGACTCCACTCATCATGTCTGATTCATCCACTCTCTCCGAGCGCGCGTACCGCATCCGCCGCTACGCCCTGCGCATGGGCGAGGTCCAGGGCCAGGGCTACATCGGCCAAGCCCTCGGTTGGGCCGACGTGCTGGCCGTCGCCTACGGCCACGCCATGCACTACCGGCCGGAGGACCCGCAATGGGAAAGCCGCGACCGCTTCCTGCTCTCGCACGGCCACTATGCCATCGCCTTCTACGCCGCGCTGATCGAGGCCGGGATCATTGCCGAGGAAGAACTCGACACCTACGGCAGCGACGACAGCCGGCTGCCGATGTCCGGCATGGCGACCTACACGCCGGGCATGGAGATGTCGGGCGGCTCCCTGGGCCAGGGCCTCCCCATCGCCGTCGGCATGGCGCTGGGCCTGCGGCAGAAGAACAATCCCGCCTTCGTCTACAACTCGATGTCGGACGGCGAGCTCGACGAGGGCTCCACCTGGGAAGCGGCAATGTCGGCCTCGCACCATGGCCTGGCCAACCTGATCTGCCTGGTCGACATCAACAACCAGCAGGCCGACGGGCCGTCGGGCAAGGTCCTCGGCTTCGAACCTCTGGCCGACAAGTGGGCGGCCTTCGGCTGGCATGTGCAGCGCGTGGACGGCAACGACCTGCAGGCCGTGACCCGCGCCTTCGACACCGCCCGCGCCCTGCATGAGCGCAAGCCGCGGGTGATCCTGTTCGACACCCTGATGGGCAAGGGCGTGCCCTTCCTGGAGCAGCGCGAGAAGAACCACTTCATCCGCGTCGACCCGCCCGAATGGCAGCAAGCCATCGATTTCCTGGACCAATCGCAAACCGAAGGAGTCGCGTCGTGAGCGCCACCACTGAAAAGAAACCGCGGCTGACCACCTCCGCGATGATCGCCTCCATTGCTTCCGAAGGCCAGCGCGTCAAGGCCGCGCCCTTCGGCAAGGCGCTGGTCGACCTGGCTGCTGCGCGGCCGGACATCGTCGGCATGACCGCCGACCTGGCGAAGTACACCGACCTGCACCTGTTCGCGCAGGCCTACCCCGACCGCTTCTTCCAGATGGGCATGGCCGAGCAGGTCCTGGTGGCTGCCGCCGGGGGCATGGCCAAGGAGGGCTTCGTGCCCTTCGCCACCACCTACGCCGTCTTCGGCACGCGCCGCGCCTTCGACTTCGTGCACCAGGTGATCGCGGAGGAGAACCTCAACGTCAAGCTGTGCTGCGCCCTGCCGGGGCTCACCACCGGCTATGGCCCCAGCCACCAGGCCTGCGAGGACCTCGCCCTGATGCGCTCCATTCCCAACATGATGGTGATCGACCCGTGCGACGCGCTCGAGATCGAGCAGGCGGTCCCGGCCATCGCCGCGCACCAGGGGCCGGTCTACATGCGGCTGCTGCGTGGCCAGGTGCCGCTGGTGCTGGACGAATACGACTACCAGTTCGAGCTGGGCAAGGCCAAGCTGCTGCGCGACGGCAAGGACGTGCTGCTGATCTCCTCGGGCATCCTGACCATGCGCGCGCTCGAAGTGGCCAAGTCGCTGGACGAGATCGGCGTGGGTGCCGCCGTCCTGCACGTGCCGACGCTCAAGCCGCTCGACACCCAGACCATCGTGCGCGAGGCCCGGCGCGAGGGCCGGCTGGTGGTGGTGGCCGAGAACCACTCCGAGATCGGCGGGCTCGGCGAAGCCGTGGCCACCGCCTTGCTGTCCGAGGGCGTGGCCCCGCGCTTCCGGCGCATCGCGCTGCCCGACGCCTTCCTGGACGCGGGCGCCCTGCCCACCTTGCATGACCGCTACGGCATTTCCTCTGCGGCCATCACTTCCTCCGTCAAGGGCTGGCTCGACTAGAGCCTGAAAGCTCCCTCTCCCGCATGCGGGAGAGGGCGGGGGTGAGGGCTGCGGCCGCTTGCCCCTCACCCCCACCCTCTCCCCAGAGGGGAGAGGGAGAAAAAACCTCTTCATCGCCAAGCCACCACGCCTTCACGCCTGGACAGCAGGAACTCCTTTGCCATGTCTATCCCCGATCTCTCCCCTCTCGCCAACGCCATTCGCTTCCTGTCCATCGATGCCATCGTGCAAGCCAAGGAGGGTCATCAGGGCGTGCCGTTGGGGATGGCTGAAATCGCGACTGCGCTGTTCACGCAGCACCTGAAGTTCAATCCCGCCGATCCCACCTGGCCGGACCGCGACCGCTTCGTGCTCTCCAACGGTCACGGCTCCATGCTGCTGTACTCGCTGCTGTACCTCACCGGCTACGAACGGATCCCGATCGACGAGATCCGGCGCTTCCGCGAGCTCGGCTCGCGCTGCGAAGGCCATCCCGAATTCGACCCGGCCAGCGGCATCGAGGTGACCACCGGCCCGCTCGGCCAGGGCATCGCCAATGCGCTCGGCATGGCCGTGGCCGAGGCCTACCTCAACGCCCGCTTCGGCGCCGAACTGGTCGACCACTACACCTATGCCTTCGTCGGCGACGGCTGCCTGCAGGAGGGTGTCGGCCAGGAAATGATCTCGCTGGCGGGGCACCTGCGCCTGTCCAAGCTGATCCTGTTCTGGGACGACAACCGCATCACCGACGACGGCAGCACCGAGCTGTCGATCAGCGAGGACGTGGCCGAGCGCTTCCGCGTGGCCGGCTGGCATGTGATCGAGGTGGACGGCCACGATATCGAGGCCGTCTCGCAGGCCATCACGGCCGCGCGCTGGGACACGCGTCCCTCGATGATCGCCTGCCGCACCGTCATCGCGCGCGGCATCGAGCGCCTGCAGGGACTGCGCGGCGGCCACAGCGGACGCCTTCATCCCGAGGACGCCGACGCAGCCCGGCGCGCGCTGGACTGGCCGCATCCGCCTTTCGAAGTGCCCGCGCCGGTGCTGGGTGCCTGGCGCGATGCGGGCCGCCGCAGCCAGGGCGACTACGACGCCTGGCAACAGCGTTTCGCCGCCCTGCCCCCTTCCCAGCGGGCCGAGTTCCAGCGTGTGCTCGAAGGCAGACTGCCGGCCGGCTGGCGCGAGGTGCTGGCTGAATACAAGCGGCGGGCGCTGGCGGCGGAAACGCTGCCCAGCGGCATCACGATCTCCGCAGAGATCAATGACATGCTCAGCGAAGTGCTGCCCGAGCGCATGGTCGCCTGCGCCGACCTCGAGGCGCCCATGAGCCACAAACGACGCCTGAAGGCCTTCAGCTCCGACGACCGCAGCGGCGCCTATGTCCATTGCGGCGTGCGCGAGCACGTCATGGGATCGCTGGCCAACGGCATGGCGGCGCACGGCGGCATCATTCCCCTGAGCCTGACGTACCTGGCCTTCTCCGACTACGAGCGTCCCGCGATGCGCATGGCCGCGCTGATGGGACTGCCGGTGAAGTTCGTGTTCAGCCACGACTCCATCGGCCTGGGCAAGAACGGGCCGACCCACCAGCCGGTGGAGATCCTCGCTTCGTTGCGCGCCATGCCCAACATGCTGGTGCTGCGCCCGGCCGATGCGGTGGAAGCCGCAGAATGCTGGGAGATCGCGCTGGAGCATCGCAGCGGGCCGGTGACGCTGGTCTTCGCCCGGCAGGCGCTGCCGCTGGTGCGCGCCGCCCATGCCGGCGACAACCTCTCGCGGCGCGGCGCCTACCTGCTGGCCGATGCGGCCGGCGGGCCCCGCGCCGTCACGCTGATCGCGACGGGTTCGGAGGTGATCTTGGCCTTGCAGGCGCGCGCGCTGCTGCAGGCCGAGGGCATCCCCACCGCGGTCGCATCCATGCCCTCCTGGGAACTGTTCGATGCGCAGGACGCCGCCTACCGCGCCAGCATCCTGCCGCCGGGCGGCGCGCGCGTGGCCGTCGAGGCCGCCCTGCGCTTCGGCTGGGACCGCTACCTCGGCGAGCGCGGCGGTTTCGTCGGCATGACGGGCTTCGGTGCTTCCGGTCCAGCCGACGCCCTCTACGAAAAATTCGGCATCACGCCGGCGGCCATCGCAGCCGAGGCCAAACGTTGCCTTTCCTCCCAATCCTGACATGCAAAGCTGACATGCAAAGAATCGTCTTCCTGGATCGATCCACCATCGCACCGCAGGTCCGCCTGCGCCGGCCCGGCTTCGAGCACGAGCTGGTCGAACACCAGCGCACCGCACCCGAGGAAGTGGTGCGCCGGCTGGACGGCGCCACCATCGCCATCACCAACAAGGTGCCGCTGACGGCCGCGATGCTGGAGCAGCTGCCCCGGCTGCGCCTCATCGCGGTAGCCGCCACCGGCACCGACTGCGTCGACAAGGCCTGGTGCGCAGACCACGGCGTGGCCGTATCGAACATCCGCGGCTATGCGGTGAACACCGTGCCCGAGCACACCTTCGCGCTGATGCTCGCGCTGCGGCGCAACCTGGTGGCCTATCGGGACGACGTGCTGCGCGGCCGCTGGCAGGAAGCCGGCCAGTTCTGCTTCTTCGACCATGCGATCCATGACCTGGCGGGTGCCCGCCTGGGCATCATCGGCGACGGCGTGCTGGGGCAGCGCGTGGCCGAGATCGCGCGCGCATTCCGGATGGTGCCGCTCTTCGCCGCGCACAAGGGCGTGAGCGGCATGGGGTCGCTCTACACGCCGTGGCAGGAGATGCTGGCGACCAGCGACATCATCACCCTGCACGCGCCGCTCACCGCTGCCACACGCGGCATGATCGCCCGGCCCGAGTTCGAGGCCATGAAGCGGCGGCCCCTGATCGTGAACACCGCCCGCGGCGGCCTGGTCGATGAAGCTGCGCTGGTGCAAGCCCTGGACGCCGGCCAGATCAGCGGCGCCGGTTTCGACGTGGTGACCAGCGAGCCGCCCGAGCCGGACAACGTGCTGCTGCGCGCGGCGGGCCGGCACAACGTGATCCTGACTCCGCATGTCGCCTGGGCCTCCGACGAGGCGCAGCAGGCTCTGGCGGATCAGCTGATGGACAACATCGAGGGCTTTGTGGCGGGGCGGCCCCGCCATCTGTTGCAGCGCGTGTCCTGAGGCCTCGGGTCCGGACGGCCCGGGTACACGCTTGAGCTAAACCCCGGCTGCTGGCCCATGCCTTGGTTAACTCCCTCTCGCGTGGACGTTCACTTTCGATTTGAATTTGTACCAATGTAATTGCTCCTAGAATGCCTTTTCTCGTTTCGAGAAGAAGAGGCATCGCCATAGCAGTTGCGAATACTCCTGTTGCCGGGACGTCCCATTCGACCGGGACCTTCGGTTCGCGCGCCTTCGAAGGCGCATCCTGTTTCGGGCCTCGTAGCTGATGCGACTGCAGCTGCGGTTCCTGCTCCCCCTGCTCATCGTGCTCGGCGTGGCCGCCTGGCTGGCGGTGCCTCTGATGGACCGCCTCACGCTTCGCTGGTTCGCGCGCGACCTGGCCATGCGCGGCAGCCTGCTGGCCACCGCCCTGGCGGAATCGGTGGTCGACGCCACGCCCGATCCCAAAGGACGAAAGCTGCGTGCACTCTTCGATCGGGCTGCGCAGGACGAACGGCTGGTCGCGATCGGCCTGTGCTCGGTCGACAACCACCTGATCAATGCCAGCCAGAGCTTTCCCAAGGAGCTCGATTGCGAGAGCACGAAGGAGATCGCCTCGCAGCCGGACCCGACGCGCCGCGTCGGCGGCGGCACGGTGCAGGTGGGCCGGCATCCGGTCACGAGCGAGGCGGGGCCGATCGGGGACCTGGTGCTCATCCACGACCTGAGTTTCATCGAGCGGCGCAGCCAGGACACGCGGCGCTACCTCATCCTGCTGATCGCCGGCATGGGCGGCGTGATCGCGCTCGTCACCATGGCCGTGGCGCAACTGAGCTTGCGGGGATGGGTGTCCGGCACGCGTGCCCTGCTTCGCGGCGAAGGGCTGCTGCGGCCGCTCGGGCCGCCGCTGCCCGAGCTCGCGCCGATTGCGGCGGACCTGCGCTCGCGCCTGCGCGACTTGCAGGACGAGTACCGCCGCGCGCACGGGCCCGAGACCGAGTGGGGCGCCGAGCGCCTGCAGGCGCTGCTGCGCTCCCAGCTCTCGGGTGACCAGGTCATCGTGGTGTCCAACCGCGAGCCCTACATTCACCAGCGTGTCGATGGCCGCATCGAGGTCCAGCGGCCTGCCAGCGGACTCGTCACCGCCATCGAGCCGGTGATGCGCGCCTGTTCGGGCACCTGGGTGGCGCACGGCAGCGGCAGCGCCGACCGCGAGACGGTGGACCGCGACGACCACGTGCGCCTGCCGCCGGACGACCCCGCCTACCACCTGCGGCGCATCTGGCTCAATCCGGCGGAGGAGCAAGGCTACTACTACGGCTTCGCGAATGAAGGTCTCTGGCCGCTGTGCCACGTCGCGCATGTGCGGCCCGTGTTCCGCGAAGCCGACTGGCAGCACTATCGTGAAGTCAACCGCCGCTTTGCGGACGCGGTCGTGCAGGAAGCGCGCAGCGACGACCCGATCGTGCTGGTGCAGGACTACCACTTCGCGCTGGTGCCGGCGATGCTGCGCGAGCGGCTGCCGCGCGCGACCATCCTGACCTTCTGGCACATCCCCTGGCCGAACCCGGAATCCTTCGGCATCTGCCCATGGCGTCGCGAGATCCTGCAGGGGATGCTGGGTAGCACGATCCTCGGCTTCCACACGCGCTTCCACTGCAAGAACTTCATCGAGACGGTGGACCGCTATCTCGAAGCCCGCATCGAGCATGAGCATTCGACGATCGCCTACGGTGGCGCGGAAACGCTGATCGAGAGCTATCCGATCTCGATCGCATGGCCCGAAGGCGAGTCCGGTTCGCACTGGCCGCCGGTGGACGAATGCCGGCGCCGCGTGTTCCAGCACCTGGGGCTGCCCGAAGGCCACAAGCTCGCCGTCGGCGTCGACCGCTTCGACTACACCAAGGGCATCCTGGAGCGGATGCACGCCGTCGAGCGCCTGCTGGAGAAGCACCCGCAGTGGCTGGGCCGCTTCACCTTCGTCCAGGTGGCAGCGCCGACCCGGGGACAGCTCGACGAGTACCGCGAGTTCCAGGAACGCATCCATCGGGTCGCACAACGCATCAATGAACGGTTCGGTGCGACGGGGCGGCCGGTGGTGCGCCTGCTCGCCTCGCACCACGGGCCGGAACAGGTCAACGAGTTGTACCGCGCGGCGAACATCTGCATGGTCACCAGCCTGCACGACGGCATGAACCTCGTTTGCAAGGAGTTCGTCGCGGCGCGCGACGACGAGCAGGGCGTGCTGGTCCTGAGCCGCTTCGCGGGCGCGGCGCGCGAAATGCCCGAGGCGCTCATCGTGAATCCGTATCACGTGGAAGAGACGGCCGACGCGCTGCAGCGCGCGCTGGAGATGCCGGCCGCCGAACAGCGCGAGCGCATGGCCAGCCTGCGCACCACCGTGCGCGAGTTCAACGTCTACCGCTGGGCGGGGCGCATGCTCACCGACGCCGCGCGCTGGCGGCTGCGGCGGCGCATCGAGGAGCGCGTCGAACGGCACAGCGCCCTCTGAGCGCCGATCACGATTCGAACATGCCGGCCGCCAAACGTCCCACCCAAAAGCCCGACAGGCAGCGCACGCGCGAAGAACATGCCGTGCAGGTCCTTCGCAAGTTCCGCCTGATCTTCAACACGATCAAGGCGCACTTCCGCGACCTGGAGCGCAAGACCGGCGTGGCCGGCGCCCAGGTGTGGGCGCTGAGCGTGCTGCGCGACCAGCCGGGCATAGGCGTCAACGCCCTCGCCCGCGAGCTGGACATCCGCCAGTCGACGGCCAGCAACCTGCTCAAGCCGCTCATCGAACAGCAACTCGTGACGGCCGAGCGCGCCCAGGGCGACCGCCGCTCGGTCGAACTGCGGATCACCCCGCGCGGCCTGCGCGTGCTCAAGAAGGCGCCGGCTCCCTTCATCGGCGTGCTGCCGGAGATCATCGCGCAGCTCGACGCCAGGACGCTTTCGCGGCTCGATGAAGACCTGGAGGTCGTGATCCGGCTGGTGCGCGCGGACCGGGAGGCTTCGCGCACGCCGCTGGGTCAGCCTGAAGAGGCCTGACGGCCCGGGCCGGGCTGGCCAGCCCGAGGCTTGTCCATCAGCTCGGTGACCCGGGCCTGCAGTTCGTACGGGTCCACCGGCTTGACCAAATGCAGGTCGAAGCCGGCCGCCGCGCTCTCGCTGCGGTCTTTCTCCTGCCCCCAACCGGTGATCGCGACGAGCGCGCTTACGAATCCGTCGCGCCTGCGCATCGTCTGCGCGACCTCATAGCCCGACATGTCGGGCAGGCCGATGTCCAGCAGGACCAGCGCGGGCTTTGCTTCGTCGTACGCGCGCAGGGCCCCCTCGCCGTCGAACGCGGTCCGGACGCTGTAGCCCATCTCGCGCATGACCATCGCCAGGCTCTCCGCCGCATCGACGTTGTCGTCGACGATCAGGACGGTGCGCGCCGAGTCAGGTCGGTGCACCAGCTTCGAAGCCTCGACACCGCTGGGGCGGGCAAGTGATGCTTTCGAAAGTGGCAGCCGTACCGAAAATTCGCTCCCGCGGCCCGGGCCGTCGCTGCGCACGGCCACCGTGCCGCCGTGCAGTTCCACCAGTTGCTTGACCACCGTGAGGCCGATGCCCAGGCCTCCGCGGCCGCGCTCCGGGCGCAGTTGCGTGAACAGCTCGAAGATTTCGGCCTGTTGCTCTGGCGATATGCCGACGCCGCGGTCCCGGACCCGCAGTACGGCCTCGGCGTCCTCCACACCCAAGCTCAATGAGATCTCGGCGCCCGGATCGCTGTACCGGGCTGCGTTGTCCAGCAGGTTCCCCAGCACTTGCTGCAAGCGGGTGACGTCGCCCTCCACGGGCACAGTGGATGTCGGAAGGGAAACGCCGACGGGGTGCCGGGGGGACGACTGCCGCAGGTTCCGCGCGGCTTCCTCCACCACATCGCGAAGGTCGAGGGCTTCGCGCTTGAGCTCGATGGCGTTGCGCGTGATGCGGCTCATGTCCAGCAGGTCGTCCAGCAGGCGCGAGATGTGGGTCGACTGCCGCTCGATGATTTCCTTGGCCTGCGCGAGCCGGCTGGGAGTGGAATCCATGCCCAGCATGGCCACGGCATATCGGATGGGCGCCATCGGATTGCGAAGCTCATGCGCGAGCGTGGCGAGGAAGGCATCCTTGCGCTGGGCTTCCTTCTGCAGCCGCTCCTCGGCTTGCTGGCTGCTGCGCAATGCGACCTGCCTCTCGGTGACGTCCATGCTCACGCCCGCCATCCGCACGGGTTCTCCCTTTTCATTGCGCTGGATGTGCCCATGCGTCTCGATCCAGCGCACTTCCCCGTCGGCCTGGTGAATGTAGCGAGCCAGGTTCCGGTAGGTCGTGCCTTGCTGCAGGGCCTTTCGCAGTCCGGCCTGGGACTGTTCCAGGTCCTCCGGGTGCACCATCTGCCAGGCTTGCTCGACGGTGGTCGGAGTGGCCCCGAAGACTTCTCGCGCGTTGGCGGTCGTGATGAAGTGATTCCTGGGAATGTCCCACTCCCACGAGGTCATGCTGGCCACGGAAAGCGCGACGTCCAGGCGCTGCTGGTGCTGCCGAGCCTCGCGCAACACCCTGCCGGACCAGGTCGCACCGAGAAACCCCGTCAAGAACAAGACTGCGAAGAGGGCCCAGTCAAGTGCCGTGGTGATAGGCCATCGCACGCCGAACGATTGCCCCCAGACGAGCACGCTGGCCGCCAGGCTCACCAGCAGCAGCGTCAGGGCCGGACCGGGCCCCGAGCAGAAGGCGGCGACCATCGCCGCCGCGACCAGCGGCAAGAGCGGCACGCGTGGCGTGCCCAGCGCATAGAGCGCGGCCAGGACGATGCCAGCAACAAGGAAAACTGAAGCGGCAACCAGCCAGCGCTGTCGGCGTTCCTCAAAGATCAATCCGGCCCCCAAAACCGAGCATTCTGATCCAAGCGGCCGAGCCCGAGAGTTCCTTCAGCTCGCTTCGTGCTGCCGCGGCGCGATGGCTTGCAGGGCGTCACTCCACCTTGATATTGCCCGCCTTGATCACACGGCCCCACTTCTCCACCTCGGCCTTCTGGAACGCCGCCAGTTCTGCCGGACTCATCCCGCCGGGCTCGATGCCCTGGGCCACCAGCTTGGCCCTGAGCTCCGGGTCCTGCACCGCCTTGATCATCTCGGCAGAAAGCCTGTCGACGATAGGCTTGGGGACGCCGGCCGGCGCGAAGATGGCCTGCCAGGAGACGATGCCAAATCCGGGCAGCGTCTCGGCGATGGCGGGGACCTGGGGCACGGTGGAAGAGCGCTGTTCCGATGTGACGCCCAGCGCGCGCAGCTTGCCGGCCTGGATGTGCGGCAGCGCGGGCGCGAGGTTCTCGAAGATGATGTCCACGCCCTGGCCTGACATCAGGCTGGTGAGCGACTCGGCACTGCTCTTGAAAGGCACGTGCACCATCTTGCCCCCGGTCAGCTGCTCGAAGAACACGCCGGAGAGGTGCTGCGAGGTGCCGTTGCCGGACGACGCGTAGTTGATGACACCCGGCTTGGCCTTGGCCGCCGCGATCACGTCCTGCAGCGTCTGGTAGGGGCTGTCGGCGCGCACCACCAGGATGTTGGGCATGGAGCCGATCAGCGTGATGGGCTGGAAACTCCTGATCGGGTCGTAGCCCAGCTTGGCATACAGGCTGACGTTGATCGCGTGCGAGCTGATGGTGCCGCCCTGGATCGTGTAGCCGTCCGGCGCCGCCTTGGCCGTGAAGTCGCTGCCAAGGCTGCCACCCGCGCCCGGCTTGTTCTCGATGACGAAGGTGGCGCCCAGCGCCGGACCGGCCTTCTGCGTGACCAGCCGCGCCAGCACGTCGGTGGTGCCGCCCGCGCCGAAGGGCACGACATAGGTGATGGGCCTGGAGGGCCACTTGTCCTGCGCCTGCGCCGATGCGAGGCTGGTGGCGAGCGCGGCGGCGACAACGGCGACCACATGACGGCGATGCATCTCGGCTCCTTCAGGGGATGAAGAGCCGCAGCCTAGCTCAGACTGTGCCTTGCGTGTTCAGGTAAAGCGCGTAAATGGAGTGGCTGGCCGCCATGAAGAGCCGGTTGCGGTGGCGCCCGCCGAAGCAGACATTGGCGCAGCGCTCGGGCAGGTGGATGTGCGCGATGGCTGTCCCGTCCGGCGCGTACACGCGCACGCCGTCCAGCTCATCCGGACGGGCCTCCGGGCTGCCGTTGCTTCCCAGCCCGCACCAGAGGTTGCCCTCGACGTCGATCGCGATGCCGTCGAAGGCGCCGGGGCCCTGCGCATCGATGGCCAGGCGTTTGCCGCTGAGCCGGCCGCCCACGCCCACCTCGTAAGCCCAGATCTTGCGGTGCGGTGTCGCGCGGCTTTCGACCACGTACAGCAGCGACTCGTCGGGTGAGAAGGCCAGGCCGTTGGGCGCGTTCAGGTCGGTGATCACCTGCTGCAACTGGCCATCCGGGGCGATCCGGTACACCGCATGCGGCAACTCCTGCTGCGCCGGCTCGCCTTCCCACCAGCCGCCGATGCCGAAGGTCGGATCGGTGAACCAGACCGCGCCGTCCGGCGCGCAGACGATGTCGTTCGGCGAATTCAGGCGCTTGCCGTCGAAACGGTCGGCCAGCACCGTGATGCTGCCGTCGTACTCGGTGCGGGTGATGCGCCGGGTGAGGTGCTCGCAGGTGAGCAGACGGCCCTGCCGGTCGCGCGCCAGGCCGTTGGCGTTGTTGGAAGGGACGCGGAACTCGCTCACGGCGCCGCTCGCTTCGTCCCAGCGCAGGATGCGGTTGTTCGGGATGTCCGACACCAGCAGGTAGCGGCCGTCGCCGAACCATTGCGGGCCCTCGGCCCAGCGCAGCCCGGTCGCGAGTTGCTCCACCGTGGCGCTGAACAGCCGCAGCTTGAGAAAGCGCTCATCCAGCACCTCGATGCGCGGATCGGGGTAGCGCTGGCTGGGGACGAAGGCGAATGGCGTGGCGGGCTGCATGGCGCTCATTTCAGCACGAGCTGCGGCAGCCACATGGAGAAGGCCGGCACGTAGGTCACCAGCATCAGGCAGACGATCAGCGCCCCGTAGAACGGCCAGATGGTGCGCATGACCTGGCCGACCGACACGCCGCCGATCGCGCAGCCGACGAACTGCGTGGTGCCCACTGGCGGGGTATTCAGGCCCAGCGCGCAGTTGATCAGCATCATCACGCCGAACTGGGCCGGGTGCATGCCGTACTGCACGCAGATGGGCAGGAAGATGGGCGTGCAGATCAGGATGGTGGCCGCCATGTCCAGGAAGGTGCCCAGCAGGAACAGCAGGACGTTGACCATCAGGAAGATGAGCCAGGGCTCCTGGGTGACGCTGGCCATGAGCGCGCCGGTCTTCTGCGGCACTTCGTACAGCGCCATGAAGTAGCCGAAGGCGGCCGAGATGCCGATCAGCAGCAGCACCACGCCGGTGGTCTTGCAGGCCTTGGCACACGCCTTCAGGAAGTCCTTCCAGGTCAGCGTGCGGTAGACCAGCGACGTGACGATCAGCGCCCAGAGCACCGCGGTGGCGGCCGACTCGGTGGCGGTGAACACGCCGGAGAGGATGCCGCCCAGGATGATCAGGATCACCAGCAGGCCGGGCAGCGCCGCAGCGAACGCGCGCGCCACCTCGTGCCAGCCGGCGAAGTCGCCGCGCGTCGGGTAGCCGCGCCGCACCGCCACCCAGTAGGCCGCGCCCAGGTTGCAGATCGTCAGGATCAGCGCCGGGATCAGGCAGGCGACGATCAGCCCCAGGATGCTCACCGACGCGATGCCGGTGGTGGCCAGTGTGAAGATGATGATGTTGTGCGAGGTCGGCATCAACGCACCGACCAGGGCCGCGTGGGTGGTCACGTTGACCGCATAGTCCGCGTGGTAGCCCTCCTTCTTCATCAGGGGGATCATCACGCTGCCCATGGCCGACACGTCGGCCAGCGGCGAGCCGGCCACGCCGCCGAACAGTGTGCAGCCCACGACGTTGCTCATGCCCAGCCCGCCGCGCACGTGGCCCACCAGGCTGTTGGCGAATCGCACGATGCGGTCGGCGATGCCGCCGTACAGCATCAGCTCGCCGGCGAAGATGAAAAAGGGAATCGCCAGGAACGAGAACACCTGCATGCCGCCCACCATCTTCTGGAACACCACGGCGGTGGGCAAGCCGGCGTAGAGGATGGTGGCCACGGACGAGAGGCCGATGGCGAAGGCCACCGGGACGCCCAGCACCAGCAGGCCGAGGAAGGACAGGCCCAGGATGGTCAGTTCCATGCCGGCTCCACCTCGATGCCGCGCAGCAGCGCCACGATGTGCTCGGCGCAGAACAGCACGATGAGGGCGCCGGCCACCACCAGCGGCACGTAGTCGGCACCCTCCGGCACGCCCAGCATGGGCTTCTTCTCGTTCCACTTCATGGTGGCCCACAGCCAGCCGGCCTTGGCCATCAGGAAGCCGAACACGCCGACCAGCAGGTGGATCAGCACCTCGAGCTTCAGCCGGAAGCGCTCGGGCAGCAGCACGATGAGCGACTCCAGGCCGATATGGCCGGCATCGCGCACGCCGACCGCAACCGCCAGCGAGGTCATGTACAGCACCAGCAGCATGGCCAGCGCCTCCGCCCAGGTGGGCGTGTCGTTGAAGACGTAGCGGCCGATCACCTGCCACTGCACGCAGGCGATCACGGCCAGCAGCAGCAGCACCGCCACGACCAGGCTGAGGCGGGACAGCCACGCGCACACGCGCGTGAATCCATCCAGCACCGGGAATACGTTCGGCCTCACGCCGGGCGCGGCGGACTGCGATACCGTCACTTGGTGTCCTGCACGGCCTTCACCAGGCGCTTGAGGTCCGGCGTGGTGATGAACTTGTCGTAGACCGGACCCATGGCCTTCTCGAACGTGGCCTTGTCCACTTCGACGATCTCGGCGCCGCCGCCCTTGACTACGGCGAGCGACTTGGCTTCCTGCTCGTCCCACTTCTTGCGCTGGAACGCCACCGACTCCTTGGCCGCCTTGCGGATCGCCTGCTGCTCCGCCGGGGTCAGCTTGTCGTACACCACCTTGCTCATCAGCAGCATCTCGGGCGCCATCGAATGCTCGGTGCGGCTGTAGAACTTGACGGCCTCGTAGTGCTTGAAGCCGTCGTACGAGGGCACGTTGTTCTCGGCGGCGTCGATCAGGCCGGTCTTCAGCCCGGTATAGACCTCGCCGATCGGCATCGGCGTAGCGTTGGCGCCCATCGCGCTCACCAGCGCGACCCACAGGTCGGACTGCTGCACGCGGATCTTCATGCCCTTGGTGTCGGCCAGCGTCTTCACCGGCTTCTTGCCATAGATCGAGCGCGCGCCCGAGTCGTAGAAGGCCAGGCCGACGAAGCCGTGCTGCTCGCAGTCCTTCAGGATCTCCTCGCCGACCGGGCCGTCCAGCACCTTGCGCATGTGGTCCACCGACCGGAACAGGAAGGGCATGGTGGGCACCATGGTCTTGGAGCAGATGGCGTTCATCGGGCTGATGTTCACGCGGGTGAAATCGAGCGCGCCGATCTTGGTCTGGTCGATGGTTTCCTTTTCGCTGCCCAGGGCGCCCTTGTTGAACACCTTGATGCTGTGCTTGCCGCCCGTGGCCTGCTTCAGCAGATCGCTCATGTGCTTGACGGCGGCCACCGTCGGGTAGTCGTCGCTGTTGTGCACGTCGGACGATCGGAACTCGGTAGCCTGCGCGCCGGCGGCGGCGAGCACTGCCACGGCAGCGGCGAGTCGGGTCAAGGTCTTCATGCGAGTCTCCTTCAGGTTGGTATTCGGTGATCGAACGCGGTCTTGCAGTCAGTCTTCGAACGGCCCCTTGTGGACGAAGCTGCCGCCTTGGTAGATCGCGGCGGGGTCGTTCAGGTCGAGCCGGGGCTGCGCGGCTTCCTTGGCGGCCCGGAAGGGCTCCGAGCTGTCCTGGGGCCTGTAGCCCAGGTGGCGGGCCGGCGTGTTGTCCCACCAGGTGGACTTGTTGTCGGACATGCCGTAGACGATGGTGTGGCCGGCCACCGGCGCCGTGAGGCTGGCGACGACCAGGCGCTCCAGATCGTCATAGCTGAGCCAGGTGGACAGCATGCGCCGGTCCATCGGCTCGGGAAAGGAGGAGCCGATGCGCAGGCACACGGTCTCGATGCCGTAGCGGTCGAAGTAGAAGCGCGACAGGTTCTCGCCGAAGGCCTTGGACACGCCGTAGTAGCCGTCCGGGCGCACCGGTGCGTTGGCGTCGATCACTTCGTCCTGCCGGTAGTAGCCGGTCACGTGGTTGGAACTGGCGAACACGATGCGCTTCACGCCGTGCTTGCGGGCGGCCTCGTACAGGTTGTAGACGCCGACGATGTTGCCCTGCAGGACCACGTCGAACGCCTTCTCGATGGAGACACCGCCCAGGTGGACCACGGCGTCGATGCCCTCCAGCAGGCTCAGCATGGCGGCGCGGTCTTCCAGCGCGGCCGGGACCACCTCCTCGCCGGACTGGGCGGCTTCCATCGGGGCGACATCGCTCACCCGCAGCAGGCTGCAGCGCGGACGCAGGCGCGGACGCAGTTGCCGGCCCAGGGCGCCGGCGGCGCCGGTGAGCAGCAGCCGGCCCAGGGACAGGGGTTGTGGCGACGTCATGCTCTGCTTTCCTTTCGTCGGGCACCTGATACAGTCAGGTCCAACCCGCTTGTCATCTGTTATCAGTCGTCGTACAAGTATTCCTGTTTCGCCTTCGGGCGCCAAACAGGGTTAACCCGAATGAATGAAGTCGTCACCCGCCGCCGCCCCCGCAGCCTCGCCCACGATGTGGTGGACGTGCTGGCGGGCCGCATCCGCGACGGCTCGCTGACGGCCGGCGAGAAGCTGCCGACCGAGGCGGCCATCATGGAAGAGTTCGGCGTCAGCCGCACCGTGGTGCGCGAGGCGATCTCGCGCCTGCAGGCCGCGGGCCTGGTGCAGACCCGCCACGGCGTCGGCACCTTCGTGGTCGGCCTGGGCGACACCGGCACCTTCCGCATCTCGCCGGACCAGCTGGGCACACTGCAGGACGTCATCGCGGTGCTCGAACTGCGCATCGGTGTCGAGACCGAGAGCGCTGCCCTGGCCGCCATGCGCCGCACGCCCGACAACCTGGAGGCGCTGCGCAACGCGCTGAAGGCCTTCAACAGCGCGGTTGAAGAAGGCCGCGACGCGGTCGGCTCGGACTTCCAGTTCCACCTCGAGATCGCCCGCGCCACCCAGAACAGCCACTTCGTGGACCTGATGGGCACACTCGGCGGGATGATGATCCCGCGCGCCCGGCTGGAGCCGCCGGGGCCGCTGACGCCGGAGCGCCAGGCCTACCTGCGCCGGGTCAATGCCGAGCACGAGAACATCATCGATGCGATTGCCGGGCAGGATCCCGAAGCGGCCCGCGCCGCCATGCGCACCCATCTGGCCAACAGCCGCGAGCGGCGCCGGCGCTTGGCCGAGGGCGGCTAAAGCCCTATCCAGTCATCGGACATCTTCTAGACATCCAGCCCGGTTTGGTTGTACGATGTCCTACCTCTTGACCGTGACTTGAGAAGTAGCAGATTCGCAAATCCGGCCCGCAAGCAGGCCGCAAACCAAGGAGACATCGATGATCAAGAAAACCCTGATCGGATTGGCACTGGCCGCGGCCGCGACGGCGAGCGCCTTCGCCGCTTATCCGGACAAGACCGTCACGTTGGTCGTGCCCTTCCCGCCCGGCGGCTCCACCGACGCCATCGCCCGCGTCATCGGCCAGAAGCTGCAGGAAAAGTTCGGCCAGAGCTTCATCGTCGACAACAAGGCCGGCGCCACCGGCACCATCGGCGCCGCCTTCGTCAAGCGCGCGGCGCCCGACGGCTACACGCTGTTCGTCTCCTCGCTCGGCCCCTTCGTGATCGCACCGCACCTGATCAAGGGCGTGCAGTACGACGCGCTCAAGGACCTGGACCCGATCACCGTGGCGGTGCAGGCGCCCAACGTGCTGGTCGTGCCGACGGCATCGGCTGACAAGAGCGTGGCCGACCTGCTGGCCCACCTGAAGAAGAACCCCGGCAAGGTGAGCTTCGCCTCGTCGGGCAACGGCTCGTCCGACCACCTGTCGGCCGAACTGTTCTGGCAGCAGACCAAGACCGAAGGCCTGCACATTCCCTACAAGGGCGGCGGCCCCGCCATCAACGACCTGCTGGGCGGCCAGGTGGACGCGGCCTTCGTCAACATCAACAGCATCATCCAGCACATCAAGGCGGGCAAGGTGCGCGCGCTCGGTGTCGCATCGGAAAAGCGCAATCCGCTGCTGCCGGAAGTGCCCACCCTCGCCGAGCAGGGCGTCACGGGCGCCGAAGTCCAGTCCTGGCAGGCCGTGGCCGGCCCCAAGGGCCTGCCCGCCGACATCAAGGCCAAGCTGCAGGCGGAGATCAAGGCGGCACTGAATGACCCGTCCGTCAAGGAGAAGCTGGTCGCGCAAGGTTTTGAGATCGTGGTCAACACGCCGGAGGAATTCGCCAAGTTCCAGGCCGCCGAGTACGCCCGCTGGAAGCAGCTGATCGAAACGCGCAAGATCACCGCCGACTGAGCATGACATCCACGCCCGTCATCAAGAACATGCGGGTGGTCCCGGTCGCCGGCCGGGACGACATGCTGCTGAATCTGTCGGGCGCGCACGCCCCCTTCTTCACCCGCAACATCGTCATCGTCACCGACAGCGCCGGCCACACCGGCCTGGGCGAGGTGCCCGGCGGCGAGAAGATCAGGCAGACACTCGAAGACGCGCGCGCGCTGGTCGAAGGCCAGCCGCTCGGCAACCTGCAGGCCATCCTGAATTCGATGCGCGGGCAGTTCGCCGACCGCGACGCCGGTGGCCGCGGCCTGCAGACCTTCGACCTGCGCACCACCATCCATGCCGTCACCGCGGTGGAATCCGCCCTGCTGGACCTGCAGGGGCAGCACCTGGGCGTGCCGGTCGCCGCCCTGCTCGGCGAGGGCCAGCAGCGCGAAGCGGTCCAGATGCTGGGCTACCTGTTCTTCGTCGGCGACCGCAAGAAGACCACGCTGCCCTACGCCAGCGAACCCGATGCGCAGGACGACTGGTTCCGCCTGCGCCACGAAGCGGCGCTGACGCCCGAGGCCGTGGTGCGCCTGGCCGAAGCGGCGCAGAAGCGCTACGGTTTCCAGGACTTCAAGCTCAAGGGCGGCGTGCTGCGCGGCGAGCAGGAAGTGGAAGCGGTGCGCGCGCTGCACGAGCGCTTCCCGCAGGCACGCGTGACGCTGGACCCGAACGGCGGCTGGCTGCTGAAAGACGCGATCCGGCTGATGCGCGACATGCACGGCGTGCTCGCGTACGCCGAAGACCCCTGCGGCGCCGAAGAAGGCTTCTCCGGCCGCGAAGTGATGGCGGAGTTCCGCCGCGCCACCGGGCTGCCGACGGCCACCAACATGGTGGCCACCGACTGGCGCCAGATGGCGCATGCGCTGGCGCTGCAGGCGGTAGACATCCCGCTGGCCGACCCGCACTTCTGGACCCTGGCCGGCTCGGTGCGCGTGGCGCAGACCTGCCGCGACTGGGGCCTGACCTGGGGCTCGCACTCCAACAACCACTTCGACATCTCGCTGGCCATGTTCACCCACGTCGGCGCCGCGGCGCCGGGCAAGGTAACGGCGATCGACACCCACTGGATCTGGCAGGACGGCCAGCGCCTGACGAAGGAGCCGCTCCGGATCGAAGGCGGCCATGTGCAGGTGCCGAAGAAGCCGGGACTGGGCATCGACATCGACGAAGCCGAGCTGGCCAAGGCGAACGCGCTCTATCAGCAGCACGGCCTGGGCGCGCGCGACGATGCGGTGGCGATGCAGTTCCTGGTGCCGGGGTGGAAGTTCGATCCGAAGCGGCCGTGTCTGGTCAGTTAGTTCAACTCCCTCCCCCACCGGGGGAGGGTCGGGGTGGGGGCGCTCGATGATGGCCGACAGCGCCCCACCCCTGCCCTCCCGGGGAAGGGGAGGGAGCGAGGCAGACTCTTTTTTAGTTCGATTCATTTCCAAGGAACCACCATGAGGGAAAACCGCCTGCGTCAGATCTGGAAATCAGGAGGCGCCGCCGTCAACGGATGGCTCGCGATTCCCAACAGTTTTTCCGCCGAGACCATGGCCCATCAGGGCTGGGATTCGCTCACCATCGACCTGCAGCACGGCGTCGTGGACTACACATCCCTGGTCCCGATGCTGCAGGCCATCTCCACCACGGCGACGGTGCCGGTGGTGCGGGTGCCGTGGCTGGAACCGGGCATCCTGATGAAGGTGCTGGACGCCGGCGCCTACGGCGTGATCTGCCCCATGGTGAACACCCGGGAAGACGCGCAGAAGCTGGTCGCCTGGACGCACTACGCGCCGCGCGGCACGCGCAGCTTCGGTCCGGTGCGCGCGCTGCTGTACGGCGGCGCCGACTATCCGGAGCATGCCAACGACACCATCGTCCGGTTCGCCATGATCGAAACGGCGGCGGCGCTCGACAACCTCGACGCCATCCTGTCGGTCGAGGGCCTGGACGCGATCTACATCGGCCCTTCCGACCTGTCGCTGGCCCTGGGCTGCAAGCCCGCGTTCGATGACGTCGACCCCAAGGTGGCGCAGGCGATCGACCACATCCTGGACCGCGCCCGCGCGCACGGCGTGGTCGCCGGCGTCCACAACGGCGCGCCGCCGGCGGCGCTGGCGCGCATCGCCAAGGGATTCCAGTTCGTCACCATCAGCTCCGACGCGCGCCTGATGGCTGCCGGTGCCCAACAGGTCATCTCGGCCATGCGCGCCGCCCGGCCGGCCGCAGCGGCGGACTCCTACTGAATTCAGAGCGCAGCAGTAAAGGACACCTCATGAACATCGGATTCATCGGGCTGGGCATCATGGGCGCGCCCATGGCCCGCCACCTGGCCGACGCCGGCCACCAGCTTTTCGTCCACACGCGCAGCCAGGTGTCGGGCGTCATCGCCGAGACCCAGGCGGTGAAGTGCGCCAATGCGGCCGAGGTCGCCCGCCAGTCCGAGGTGCTCATCACCATGCTGCCCGACACACCGGATGTCGAGGCCGTGCTGTTCGGCGAGAACGGCGTGGCCTCGGGCCTGCAGCCCGGCGGCCCGCGCAAGGTCGTGATCGACATGAGCTCGATCTCTCCGATGGCCACCAAGGCCTTCGCGCAGAAGATCAACGCCCTGGGCGCCGACTACCTCGATGCGCCGGTGTCCGGCGGCGAGGTCGGCGCCAAGGCGGCCTCGCTCACCATCATGTGCGGCGGCGACCCCGCGGTGTTCGAACGCGTCAAGCCGCTGCTGGAAAAGATGGGCAAGAACATCACCCTGGTGGGCGGGAACGGCGACGGCCAGACCACCAAGGTGGCCAACCAGATCATCGTGGCGCTAAACATCGCCGCCGTCGGCGAGGCCCTGCTGTTCGCCAGCAAGGCCGGCGCCGACCCGGCCAAAGTACGCCAGGCGCTGATGGGCGGCTTCGCCGCCAGCCGCGTGCTGGAAGTGCACGGCGAGCGCATGGTGAAGCGCACCTTCGCACCGGGCTTTCGCATCGGCCTGCACCAGAAGGACCTGGGACTGGCCCTGCAGGGCGCGCGCGAGCTGGGCGTGTCGCTGCCGCAGACCGCCGGCGCCGCCCAGCTGATGCAGGCCTGCGCCGCCAACGGCATGGCCGGACTCGATCACTCGGCCCTGGTGCGCGCGCTGGAACTGATGGCCGCGCACCCCGTGGCCCCGGATTGAATTCCTGTTCACGATCCACCCCGCAGGAGAGCCCATGAAGATCACCCGCCGCCACGCGCTCACCGTCACCGCCGCTGCCCTCGCGGCGCCCGCCGTGCTCGCCCAGAAGTCCGACTGGCCCACCCGGCCGATCCGCATCGTCGTGCCCTACCCGCCGGGCGGCTCCTCGGACATCATCGCGCGCTCCATCCAGAACCTGCTGGCCGAGGCGCTGAAGCAGCCGGTGGTGGTCGAGAACAAGGCCGGGGCCAACGGCAACCTGGGCTCGGACTTCGTCGCCAAGGCGCCGCCGGACGGCCACACCGTGCTGCTGTGCGACGTCGGCGCGCTGGCAATCACGGCCTCGGTCTACAGCAAGCTGCCCTTCGAGCCTTCGACCGACCTGCGCGGCGTGACCATGCTGGCCTATTCGCCGCACCTGCTGGTGGTGCACCCCTCGGTGCCGGCGAACAACCTCAAGGAGCTGGTGGCGCTGTCGAAGCAGAAGGACCTGAACTTCGCCGTCACCGCCACCGGCAGCGCGCCGCACCTGGCGGGCGTGGCGGTGGAACGCGCCAGCGGCGCGCGCTGGACGTACGTGCCCTACAAGGGCGGCATCCAGGCCATCCAGGACACGGTGGGCGGCCAGACCCAGGTGCTGATGAACGGCATGCTGGCCACCTACCCGCACGTGCAGAGCGGCAAGCTCAAGCTGCTGGGCGTGTCGAAGAAGACCCGCATGCCGCTGATCGGCGAGGTGCCCACCATCGCCGAACAGGGCATCCCCGGCTTCGAGTCCGGCACCTGGCAGGGTGTGCTGGTGCCCAAGGGCACGCCGGAGGCGGTCATCAGCAAGCTCAACGCCGCACTGGTGAAGGCGATCCGCGACCCCGAGGTGCGCGCGCGCCTGGCCGGCCAAGGCGCCGAAGTCGTGACCATGACGCCGGCGGAGCAGGACAAGTTCTTCAACGAGGAGCGCAAGCGCTGGGCCGCCGTGGTGGCGCAGGCCAACATCAAGGCGGACTGAACCGGGGCGGCCTGATCGGCCGCGCTTGATTCACAATGGGCCGCCAACGACACGCGCCACCTAAGAAGCTGTAAAGATGAGCCACCGCCCCGCCCTTCTCCAAGCGCTTCCCCTGGCCCCGGCGCTCGAGCGCCGGCTGGCCGACACCTATGAACTGCACCGGCTGCCGCCGGCCGGCGCCGATCGCGAGGCCTTCCTGGCCGCGCGCGGCGCCCAGATCGAATGCCTGGTGACCTCCGCCGCGCACGGCTTCGACGCCGCCCTGCTCGATGCCTTGCCGAAGCTGCGCGTGATCTCCAGCTTCGGCGTGGGACTCGACAAACTGGATGTCGCCGCCGCCACGGCGCGCGGCATCCCGGTCGGCTACACGCCCGACGTGCTGAACGACTGCGTGGCCGACCTCGCCTTCGGCCTGATGCTGGCAGTCGCCCGCCGCGTGCCCGAGGCCGATCGCTACGTCCGCGCCGGCCGATGGGCGGCCTCGACCGCCACGCCGGCCAGCGCGCCTTTCCCTTTGGGACGTCAAGTGAGCGGCGCCAGGCTGGGCATCCTGGGCCTGGGCCGCATCGGACGCACCATCGCGAAACGCGCCGGCGGCTTCGACATGGACGTGCGCTACCACAGCCGGCGACCGGTGGAGGGCGCCCCGTGGAAGCACGAGCCGCAACTGCTGGAGCTGGCGCGCTGGGCCGATTTCCTGGTGGTGATCACGGCCGGCGGCCCGGAAACGCGCCACCTGGTCGATGACAGCGTGCTGGACGCGCTCGGGCCGCAAGGCTTCCTGGTGAACGTGGCGCGCGGCAGCGTGGTCGACGAGGAGGCGCTGGTGCGTGCCCTGCAGGACAAGCGCATTGCCGGCGCCGGCCTGGACGTGTTCGAGAGCGAACCGCACGTCCCGCGCGAGCTTTTCACCCTGGAGAACGTGGTGATGGTGCCGCACATCGCCAGCGCGACGGCGCAGACGCGCGAGGCCATGGCGCAGCGCGTGCTGGACAACCTCACCGCCTACTTCGCCGGCCAGCCGCTGCCCAGCGCGGCGCCGGCCTGAACCGCCAACCGCATGAGCGACAAGCCGCTGACCATCCGCATGCACGAGGCCGACAACGTGGCCATCGTGGCCAACACGGGCGGCCTGCCCGCCGGTGCCGTGCTGGCCGGCGGCGTGAGCCTGCGCGACCACGTCCCGCAGGGCCACAAGGTGGCGCTGGTGGACATTGCGGAGGGCAGCGCGGTGCGCCGCTACGACGTGGCGATCGGCTATGCGCAGCGCGACATCCCCGCCGGCAGCTGGGTACATGAGCGCCTGCTGCGCATGCCCGAAGCGCGCTCGCTCGAGGACCTGCCGATGGCCACCCGCGGCCGCGCCCCGTTCGAGGCGCTGGAGGGCTACACCTTCGAGGGCTACCGCAATCCGGACGGCTCGGTTGGGACGCGCAACATCCTGGCCATCACGCAAACGGTGCAGTGCGTGGCCGGCGTCACCCGCTTCGCGGTGGAGCGCATCCGGCAGCAGCTGCTGCCCAAGTACCCCAACGTCGACGGCGTGGTGGCGCTGGAGCACTCCTATGGCTGCGGCGTGGCGATCGACGCGCCGGACGCGGTGATCCCGATCAGGACCCTGCGCAACATCAGCCTCAACCCCAACTTCGGCGGTGAGGTGATGGTGGTGAGCCTGGGCTGCGAGAAGCTGCAGCCCGAGCGCCTGTTGCCGCCCGGCACCATCCCGCTGGTCGACGAGCGCAACGTGGCCGACGTCGGCGAGAACGCCGACACCGCGCTCGACGTGGTGTGCCTGCAGGACGAGGACCATGTCGGCTTCATGTCCATGGTCGACTCCATCGTGCGGCAGGCCGAGGAGCACCTGGAGCGGCTCAATGCACGCCGGCGCGAAACCGTGCCCGCCAGCGAACTGGTGGTGGGCGTGCAATGCGGCGGCAGCGACGCCTTCTCGGGCGTCACGGCCAATCCGGCGGTGGGCTTTTGCACCGACCTGCTGGTGCGCGCCGGCGCCACGGTGATGTTCTCCGAGACCACCGAGGTGCGCGACGGCGTGGCGCAGCTCACGGCGCGCGCCACCACGCCGGAAGTGGCGCAGGCCATCGTGCGCGAGATGGCGTGGTACGACGCCTACCTGCAGCGCGGCAGCGTCGACCGTAGCGCCAACACCACGCCCGGCAACAAGAAGGGCGGCCTGGCCAACATCGTCGAAAAGGCGATGGGCTCGATCGTGAAGTCCGGCTCGGCTCCCATCGCCGGCGTGCTGGCGCCCGGCGACAAGCTCAGGCAGAAAGGCCTGGTCTACGCGGCGACGCCGGCCAGCGACTTCATCTGCGGCACGCTGCAACTGGCGGCGGGCATGAACCTGCATGTGTTCACCACCGGCCGCGGCACGCCCTACGGCCTGGCCGAAGCGCCGGTGATCAAGGTCGCAACCCGCAGCGACCTGGCGCGGCGCTGGCACGACTTGATGGACGTCAACGCCGGCCGCATCGCCGACGGCGACGCGACCATCGAAGAGGTGGGCTGGGAGCTGTTCCGCCTGATGCTCGATGTCGCCAGCGGCCGCAAGAAGACCTGGGCGGAGCAGTGGAAGCTGCACAACGCGCTGGTGCTGTTCAACCCCGCGCCCGTCACCTGAGATGCAGGCCCGCACCGCCCTCCTCGCAGGCGCCACCGGTCTCGTCGGCCGCGAGCTGCTCAAGGGCCTGCTGGCCGACGCGGCGGTCGGCGCCGTGCACACCCTCGGGCGGCGGCCGCTGGACCTCGCGCATCCCAAGCTCACCCACCACACCGTCGACTTCAAGTCGCTGCCGGCGCTGCCGCCGGCGGACGAGGTGTACCTGGCCTTGGGCACGACGATCAAGGTCGCCGGCAGCCAGGAGGCCTTCCGCGCGGTCGACTACGACGCCAACCTGGCGGTCGCGAAGGCCGCGCTGGCCGCAGGCGCGCGCCGCGCCGGGCTAGTCAGTGCGATGGGCGCGGGGACGCGCTCTTCGGTCTTCTACAGCCGCGTGAAGGGCGAACTGGAAGATGCCCTGGCCCAACTCGGGTTCGAATCGCTGGTGATCGCCCGGCCCTCCATGCTGGCCGGCGACCGCGGCGCCTTGGGCCAGCCGGTGCGGGGCGGCGAGGTCCTGGCCCTGCGCATCAGCCGGAGGCTGCGGCCCCTGATCCCGGCCAACTACCGCTCGATTGCCGCCGCCGACGTCGCGCGCGCGCTGCTGCGCGAGGTGCCGCGCGCCAGCGGCCGGCGCGTGCTGCTGTCGGGGCAGATGCAATCGGCCTAGGGCTCGCTGGCCCTAACCGAGGGCGTGCATTCCCGATCCCGATCCCGATCCCGATCCCCCCTCGTTGGGTGCTGCAATCTTGGGCCGCTGCGGCTCCTGCGTCGAATTGCACAGGGGCAGGAACACCTTGAAGGTGGTGCCCTGGCCCAATCCCGCGCTGGCCACCTCGATCCGGCCATCGTGCATCTCCACCACCGCTCGCGTCACCGCCAGCCCGATGCCCAGGCTGCCGGCAGGACCGCTGCCCTGGGGTGCAAGCCGCACGAACAGCTCGAAGATGCGGCTGCAATCGGCGTCGCTCAGCCCGATGCCGTCGTCAGCGACAGCCACCATCGCTTCGAAGCCGGCCTGCGCCACGGTCACCGTGACATGGCCCCCTTCGGGGGTGTAGCGGCAGGCATTGGTGAGGAGGTTCACCATCACCTGCCTGAGCCGGTCGGTGTCGCCATTGACCAGCAGGCGGGACGGCGCCGGCCGCACGGACAGTGACTGCCGCTTCTCCTCGAACTGCGACCCGACGGTGTCGACGCTGTTCTGCACGAGCTCATCGAGCGCTACCGGCTCCCGGCGCAACTCCAGCTCGCCCCGGCTGATGCGCTCGATGTCGATCAGGTCGCCCACCAGGCGCTCCAGCAGCGCCAGCTGGCGGCTCATCATGCAGCGCACCTCCTCCTGCCTCTGCGGATCGCTGACCTTGTCCAGGATGTGAAGTCCCGCCCGCAACGGGCCGAGCGGACTTCGCAGCTCGTGCGACACGAGGGCCAGGAAGCGTGTCTTGTTGGCATCGATCTGCCGCAGGTCCTGGGCTTGGCGCGCGAGCGAATCCCCCCGCCGGATCAGCTCGCGATCGCGCTCGTCGATGGCGATGTCCGCTTCCTTGAGTGCACGGGCCAGCGTCGTCACCTCCTCGATCACGGAATCGACCCCTTGCTGGGCCTGGCCGGTCCCCAGATGGTGGGCCTCCCGCGCCAGTTCCGCGATCGGCAGCGCGATGCGCCGGCTCAGCCAATAGGCGATCAGCAGGGCCGACAGCACCGAGACCAGCAGGCCCGCCGCGAACATGGCGGCGGCCCGCCACGGTCCGCCCACGATGGCTTCGGCAGGGATGGCGAAGCCGATGCTCCAGCCGGTCAGGTCCGAGCGCGAAAACGCCGTGTAGGTGTCGCCGCCTTCGATGGTCTCGCCCCGGTACCAGCCCTCGTGCGACTTGGTCAGGGCCTCCCGGTAGTTCGCGCCCGCCAGGGTCCCCGGCGCCACGCGGGGAACCCGGGCGATGATGCGGCCGTCGGTGCCCACGATGCCGCTGACCCAGTCAGAGGGCAGCCGCTGACTCTCCAGGATCTGCTGGAAGACGGCGGGACGGATCACCGCGGTCAGGACATACCGGACCCCCTGGTTGCCGGACACGGGCAGCCGGACCGCGATCCCCGGCTCGTTGTCGAGGAGCGGGGCGAAAGTGATGTCGCTGATGGCGGGCCGGACCTCGGTCACGGCAGCGCTCAGCGAGCGCGTCTCGACCGGCGACTGCAGCAAGGGCGAGCCCCAGGGGAGCCGGGTATTGACCAGCTGCTTCCCCGCCGGCGTCAGCAGCACGATGTTCTGCCAGGCGGGCTGCGTCGCCAGCGCATTGCCGGCTTCCCGATGGAATGCGACGAAATCCCCTCCCGCCAGCGCCGACGAACCAGACAGCGCGCGCAAAGTGCCGATCGAGGCGCGCAGTTCCGCGTCGACGGCCTGCAGCGTGGCCCGGTTGCGCGTCAGCGCGGCGTTGAAGAACGCCGTGTTCTCGCTGCGAAAGACGTAGGCTGCGGCCACGATCGCGACCGCCAGCAAAGGCGCAGCCGTGACGGCCGAAAGCAGCAGCAGGCTCGAACGCAGACGCACGAAGTCAAGCTAGCACAGGAATGCCAGCGCGTCAGCTTCAGCCGCGCTTCAATTGCGAACAGCTGTGTTCAACTCATCCGGCCCATGCCGGATGAGCCATCAGCGCATTCGGCGGACTAAAGCCCGATGAACGGCACGAAGCCGCCCCAGAACATGCGCTTGCCGTCGAAGGGCATGTTGTTCTCCCATTGCTTGAAGCGCGGGTCGGCCATCACCTTGGCATTGACCGCATCGCGCTGCTCGCGCGAGTCGTAGACGATCCAGGAGAACACCACCACCTCGTCGTCCTTGAGCTGCACCGAGCGCGGGAAGGACGTGAGTTCGCCGACGGTCACGTCGTCCGCGACGCATTCCACGGACTGGCGCGCGCCGTACTCCTTCCAGATCCCGGCCGCAAAGCGTGCCATCTCCTTGTAGTCCTCGAGCCGGGCCTTGGGGACCGGAACCACGAAACCATCGACATAGGCCATCTTCAAACTCCCTGGTTCAAGAGTGACGGATCCGGAGCGCTTGCGCTGCGGGTCCACGCAGGACCCTTTCATATCAACGCCCTCCGGCCAGTGTCAAGCGCGTCCACTCGCGCGGGCACCCGGTCGGGGGGATGCAACTCATCCGGCTGCGCCATTGCCCGCGCCCGGGGCTCTTCCTATGATCAGTGGTCATGGACCGTCTGCTGGACCGGCTCCAGGCCCGCGCGGCGCAATGCTTCGTCGGGCGCCAGCGCGAGCTCGCGCTGATCGAATCCGCGCTGGCCGATGACCCGCCGCGCGTGTCGGTGTTCGTCATCCACGGCGCCGGCGGCATCGGCAAGACCAGCCTGCTGGAGCAGGTCCGGCGCCTCGCCAAGGCACGCGGCGTCGCCTCGCTGCGACTGGACGCGCGCGACATCGAACCCACGCCGCACGGCTTCCTGCGCGCCCTCGGCACAGCGCTCGAACTCGACCCCGGCGACTGCACCCTGGGACGCGTGCTCGAACGCTGGGCGCAGGGCGAGCGGCGCCTGCTCGTGCTGGACACCTGCGAACACCTGTCCCACCTCGAAGGCTGGCTACGGCGCACGCTGCTGCCCGAGCTGCCGGACTCCACGCGCGTGGTGCTGGCCAGCCGTGCCCTCGATCCGGACTGGCAGACCGATCCCTTGTGGCACGAAGGCGCGCGCGTGATCGGCCTGGGCAACCTGGAGCCCGCGCACTGCGAGCGGCACCTGGGCGCACGCGGCGTTCCCGAACAGCACCATGCGCAGATCGTGCAACTCAGTCGCGGCCACCCGCTCGCCATGACGCTGCTGTCGGACGTGGTGCTCGCCACCGGGCAGGTGCCGGACGCCCTCGGGCCGGACCTCGTGCGGCAACTCGCCGGGCGCTTCACGGCACAGGCCGAGAGCGACATGCACCGGCGCGCGCTCGAGGTCTGCGCCCACGCCCGGGTCACGACCGAATCCCTGCTGGCGGAAACCGTGGACCGCGCCCATTCCCACGCGCTGTTTGAATGGCTGGCCGGCCTCTCCTTCATCGAGACCTCGGCGGCCGGCCTGTTTCCCCATGACCTGGTGCGCGACGCCATCGACGACGAGTTGTACTGGCGTGACCGGGCGCGACACCGCGAAACCCACGTCGCAGTGCGGCGTTACCTGATTGCGCGCGCCCAGGCGAATGAAGGCCAGGCGGCGGCACACACCTTCGACATCCTTTACCTGCACCGTCGCTCGCCCGTGATGCAGCCCTTTGTCGACTACGGAAGCCTGGGCAGCATGATGTTCGAGCGAGCCGGTGCGGATGACCTGCCCGCCCTGCGGGCGCTCGCGCACAGCGAGTTGCCGGCCGCGCAACTCCTGCCGGTGGAACGCTGGTTCTCGCACCCCGCCGTGCAGACCTGGGCGATCCGGCCGGCGCCCGGTGAACTGGCCGGTGCCACCCTGGTGATCGACCTGGCATTGCTCGGTGACAAGGAGCGCGCCTCGGAGCCGGTGTTCAGTGCGGTGTGGGATGCGTTGGAGCGGGCGGGCACCATGCGCCCGGGGGACTGCCAGTTGCTGGCGCGCTGGAACCTGGCAGCCGGCGGCCAGCGCAAGCGCTCTGCCGCCATGAACGCGCTGCAGATGTCGCAGTTCTACCAGTGGTTGACCAACCCCCGGCTCGGCAGCTTCATCATCTGCGTCGAACACCCCCAGCACTGGGCACCGATGATGACGCACATCGGCTTCGCGGAGCTGGCGGGTTGCCGGCTCGAGTTCGACGGCCTGCCGCTGGGCTGCTATGCGCACGACTGGCGCAGCGAACCGCTGGCGGAATGGCTTGAAGTCATGGCCGACCGGGAGATCGGCGAAGAGGCGGCCGGCCGGGCCGCACCGCCGCGCCTGTCCAGGGCCGAGTTCGAGCAGAGCGTGCGGGATGCACTGCGCGCCTATGCCCAACCTGCCGCGCTGGCCAGCAATCCGCTCCTCGCCACGCCCTTGGTGACACGCTCGGCCGCGCAGCCCGGAGATAGCGTGGCCACCCTGCGCAGCGCCCTGCTGGAGGCCGCCCAGGGCTTGCGAAGCATTCCGCGCAACGAGAAGTTCTGGCGCGCGCTCGAGCTCACCTATTTCCGCCCCGCGGGCTCGCAGGAACTCGCGGCAGAGCGGCTGGGGCTGCCCTTCGGCACCTATCGCTACCAGCTGGCGGTCGGCGTCGAGCGCGTGGTCGAGGTGCTCTGGGGCCAGGCGCAGCACTAGGGCCTGTTAACAGGCGCGAATCCATTTTCGACAGCATGTTCGGCTGTCAATTCGGCTGCCGGCCGCCGGATGCTGGCGGCACTTCCCAGGAGGTGCCCATGAAGCCAGTCCATCCCGCCCCACACAAGGTATGCGTCATCGGCGCCGGCGTGTCCGGCCTGTGCGCCATGAAGGAGCTCGACCGTGCCGGCGTGCCCTTCGACACTTTCGACGAACGCGCCGGCCCGGGCGGCATCTGGCAATACCAGGAAGCGCCGGGGCGCACCTGCGCCTGGGCCTCGCTGCACATGAACAGCCCCCGCGGCACGTACGACTTCAGCGACTACCCGATGCCGAAGCACTACCCCGACTTTCCATCGCGCCAGCAGGTGCTCGACTACCTCGATGCCGCGATCGACCACTACGGCCTGCGTGCCGCGATCCGCTTCCATCGCCGCGTGCTGCGCGTCGAACCGGAGGCCGAAGGCTGGCGCGTCACGCTGGACGGCGGCTCGAGCACCCTCTACCGCGCCGTCGTGGTCGCCAACGGCCACCACAACGAGCCCAACCTGCCGGCCGTGGCGGGCAGCTTCACCGGCCGCATGATGCATTCGGGCGAATACCGCCACCGGGAGCCCTTCGCAGGCCTGCGCGTGCTGGTGGTCGGCTACGGCAACAGCGGTTCGCAGATCGCGGTGGACCTGAGCCACTCGGCCCGGCAGGTGCTGCTGGCGATGCGCAGCGGCACCTGGATCTTCCCGCACTACATCCGCGGCGTGCGCATCGACCGCTGGCTCGATCCGCGCATGGCGGGACTCCTGCCGCACCGGCTCGACGACCTGATCTTCTCCGGCCTGTATCGCCTGCTGGCCGGCCGCCCGGACCGCCACGGCCTGCCCAAGCCCCGGCGCGGGCTCGCGTCCATCTTCCCGACGATTGCCGAGAACCTCGTCAACCGGATCGGCGATGGCCGCATCCGCGTCGTGCGCGAGCCCACGGCTTACGAGGGAAACTCAGTCACCTTCGCCGATGGCGCCCGGGCGGAGGTGGATGCGGTGATCCACGCCACGGGATACCGCATGACCTTCCCCTTCCTGGATCCGCAGCTGCTCCAGGTGGCTGACAACCGCATGCGGCTGTACATGCGCACCTTCCACCCGAGGTTTCCTACGCTGTCGGTCATCGGCGGCTACCAGGCCCAGGCGCAATGGGGCTTCCTGCCGCTGATGGAATGCCAGGCCAAGCTGGTGGCTGCGCACCTGGCCGGCCGCTATGCCTTGCCGCCGGCGGAGGTGATCGAGGCGAGCATGGACGCGGACGAACGCGACACGGCACGCCGCTTCGTCGACACGCCGCGCCACCACTACCAGCTGATGGGGCCGGTGTACCTGCGCAAGTGGGCGCAGGAGTTGAAGCGCGGCGAAACGAGGGCACGCGCGGGTTTGGCGCATCGGCCGGACGCAAACAACGCGCCTCTGCGAACGGCATGAAAACGCAATGCCGCTGGCAGGGATGGACAGGCCGCCCGGTGCGTCATGCACCAGCCTCATGCCCTACAGCAGCTTCACCTGCGACCGAATCCATCGGCTCGCAACAACCGCTACATGGCGTGTGCTCGACGGATAGGCGCCGCCTGAGCAAGGGCTTGTCAATTGGACCTTGGTCCTATGAGTTGCCGCACATAGGGTTCTACGCTCCCGGCGCTACCCGTGGAAAAGGCCCGGGAGACCGGCCCGGCGGGTCCGGGATTTGGAAGAAAAAGGTGCCAACCATGCCCATCCAGAGATTCTTTCGACTTCTCATGGCGGCGTTCCTCGCTTTCGTCTCGGTGACCGCGTTCGCACAAAACGTCCACGTCAAAAGGAATGCGGTTTGCACAGCCAGCGCACTAACAGTCACCTGCACTGGGTCCATCTCAGGCCTTGGGAATGGCGACGTCACAGTCATCGTGGCCTTTCCGAACGCCACAGCGACCACCATTTGCACGAGCCCCGGCGGTAACGATGCACCGGGGCAGAATCCGGCGGTCCCGGTCAACGTATCCGGTAGCGTGACCATATCGCCGACCAAGAACGGAAACCTGACGTGGACCCTGACCACGACCCCCCCGGCCCAGCCGACGTCGGAGCAGGCAGGCTGTGCGAACAACAATTGGACCGCATCGATTAACACCATCAGTTTTGGTGCTGGAACCGCGATCTTCATCCAGAACAACATCCAGGTTCTCGGTCCTCTCCAGCTGTCGGTCTAACTAGCAAAGCCACAGCTCCGTCTGAGTCCGATCCGGACCATCCACTACACCGAGACGCGTCTGCCTCTTCGTACATCACGCGACGGGGCCGGCGCGCCCGGATACTGACCCCGCGTCAACCCTGGAGTTGCTTCTCCAGGCGATCCAGCACCTCATAGCAAGGCAGCACCTGCCGCACGCTGGCATTGGGCTCGCGGCCCTCGCGGATGGCGGCGACGAACTCGCGGTCCTGCAGTTCGATGCCGTTCATCGACACGTCCACTTTCGACACGTCGATCTTCTCGTCCTTGCCGTTGACCAGGTCATCGTAGCGGGCGATGTAGGTCGCGCTGTCGCCGATGTAGCGGAAGAAGGTGCCCAGCGGTCCGTCGTTGTTGAAGGACAGCGACAGCGTGCAGATGGCGCCGTTCTCCGCCTGGAGCTGGATGCTCATGTCCATGGCGATGCCCAGCGCCGGGTGGATCGGGCCCTGGACGGCGTTGGCTTTGACGACCCTGCTGCCGGTCTGGTACTGGAACAGGTCCACCGTGTGCGCGGCGTGGTGCCACAGCAGGTGGTCGGTCCAGCTGCGCGGCTGGCCCAGCGCGTTCATGTTGGTGCGGCGGAAGAAATAGGTCTGCACATCCATCTGCTGGATGTTGAACTCGCCGGCGGCGATCTTCTTGTGCACGTACTGGTGGCTGGGGTTGAAGCGCCGCGTGTGGCCGCACATGGCGACCAGGCCGGTCTTCTGCTGCAGCGCGACCACGGCCTGGCCATCGGACAGCTTGTCGCACAGCGGGATCTCCACCTGCACATGCTTGCCGGCCTTCAGGCAGGCCAACGCCTGCGCGGCGTGCATCTGGGTCGGGGTGCACAGGATCACGGCGTCGACGTCGCTGCGCGCCAGGCTTTCGTCCAGGCCGGTGGCCACGTGGCCGATGCCGTA
This sequence comes from Ramlibacter tataouinensis, assembly GCF_001580455.1. NCBI lineage: Bacteria > Pseudomonadati > Pseudomonadota > Betaproteobacteria > Burkholderiales > Comamonadaceae > Ramlibacter > Ramlibacter tataouinensis. The sequence goes on along the minus strand of NZ_CP010951.1, from coordinate 4,234,429 downwards.
CTTGGCCGCCACTTCCCGGGTCTTGTCCAGCTCGCGGCCGATCACCGAGATGACCTGCACGCCGTCGATCAGCTTGAGCGCGTCGAGGTGCTTCTGGCCGAAGGCGCCCGCGCCTGCGAGGGCAATGTTGAGGGGCTTGCCCATATCAGTTGTTCTCCAGGATCAGGTGGCCGACCGCGGTGTTCGACGCGGGCACGTGATAGAAGCGATGCTTCACGGTGGGCTTGGGCCCGTCAGCCACGTCGGCCATCGCCCCGCGGGCGATCAGCCACATCACCAATTCGATGCCTTCGCTGCCGGCTTCGCGTACGTATTCGATGTGCGGCACGCAGGCCAGGTCCTTCGGGTTCGAGATCAGGCGGTCGAGGAAGCGGTTGTCCCACTCCTTGTTGATCAGGCCGGCGCGCGGGCCCTGCAACTGGTGGCTCATGCCGCCGGTGCCCCAGATCTGCACGTTCAGATTCGCATCGAAGCTTTCCACCGCCTTGCGGATGGCCTGGCCCAGCATGAAGCAGCGCATGCCGCTGGGCACCGGGTACTGCACGACGTTCACGGCGAGGGGAATCACTTTGAAGGGCCACTTCTTCGCGTCGCCGCACATCAGCGACAGCGGCACCGTGAGGCCGTGGTCCACGTCCATCTTGTTGACGATGGTGAGGTCGAAGTCCTGCTGGATCACCGACTGCGCGATGTGCGAGGCCAGTTCGGGATGCCCTTCCACATCGGCCACCGGGCGCGGGCCCCAGCCCTCGTCGGCCACCTTGAACTCCGCGGCGGTGCCGATCGCGAACGTGGGGATCATCTCCAGGCTGAAGGCGGTGGCGTGATCGTTGTAGACCAGGAACACGACGTCAGGCGTGTTCTCCTTCATCCACTGGCGCGAGTACTCGTAGCCGGCAAAGACCTTCTGCCAGTACGGCTCCTGGGTCTTGCCCAGGTCCATGGCCGCGCCGATGGCCGGCACGTGCGAGGTGTAGACCGATGCTGTGATCTTGGCCATTTACTTGTTCCCTTCCCTGCCCCACTTGGGATCGCGGCCGCCGCCGATCATCATGTCGCGGTACTGCTCCTCGCTCATGCCGGTCATCGAGCCGGCCATCTGCTGGAAGCTCTTGCCGTCGGTGGCGCCGATCTTGGCGAGGAAGTAGATGTTGCCGCCCAGCTGGATGCAGCGGTTCAGGTCGCGCGCCAGCACGGCCTGCTTCTGCTCCTCGGTCATGGCCCACTCGTCGAGGTAGGCGCGCTCGTCCTTCTTGAAGCGCTCGCGGTTCTCGGCCTTCATCAGCGACATGCAGAACTGGTTGAGCCAGTAGCCCATGCGGCTCTGGTCGGCGTCGAAGATGGTCGTGCCGGGCACGGTCTTGTAGGGTTTGTCCAGACTCATTTCAGATTCCCGTTCAGCAACTCGGGCCAGTACAGGCGCGTCGGGTTGTCGACCAGCAGTTTGCGCTGCAATTCGGGCGTGGTGGCGATGTGCGGGATGAAGTCCACCAGCAGGCCGTCGTCCGGCATGTGGTCCTTGAGGTTCGGGTGCGGCCAGTCGGTGCCCCACAGCACGCGGTCGGGGAAAGTCTCGACCACCTTGCGGGCGAACGGGACCACGTCGCGGTAGGCCTTGCGCTCGCCGTCCAGCGCGGGCGGCCCGGACACCGACAGGCGCTCGGGGCAGCTCACCTTGCTCCACACGTTCTCGTGCTCGCGCATGAACTTCAGGAACAGTTCGAACTCGGGGCCGTCCACCGGCTTCTTCACGTCGGGCCTGCCCATGTGGTCGACCACCACCGTGGTCGGCAGGCTGGTGAAGAAGTCCCACAGTTCCGGCAGGTCGACCGCCTCGAAGTAGATGACGACGTGCCAGCCCAACGGGGCGATGCGCCCGGCGATCTCCAGCAACTCGTCCTTGGGCGTGAAGTCCACCAGCCGCTTGACGAAGTTGAAGCGCACGCCGCGCACGCCGGCCGCATGCATGGCCTGCAGGTCCTGGTCGCTCACGCTGCGTTTGACGGTGGCCACCCCGCGCGCCCTGCCGTTCGCGTGCTGCAGGGCATCCACCAGCGCGCGGTTGTCCGCACCGTGGCAGGTGGCCTGCACGATGACGTTCTTGTCGAATCCCAGGTGGTTGCGCAGTGCGAAGAGCTGCTCCCAGCTTGCATCGCAGGGCGTGTACTTGCGCTCGGGCGCGTAGGGAAACTGAGCGCCCGGGCCGAACACATGGCAGTGCGCGTCCACGCTGCCCGGCGGCAGCTGGAACTGCGGCTTGCTGGGACCGGCGTACCAGTCCAGCCAGCCGGGGGTTTTTTCGAAGCCGCCGCTCGTCGGTTTGCTCATGGTCAATCGATATACCGCAGGCCCGCCTTCTCCAGCGGCTCACGCATCTTGTACATGTCCAGGCCCAACACGCCGGAGGCCAGCTTGGCGCGCTTCTCGCCCTCGTTGGCTTCGCGCGCGGTGGCCGCTTCCAGCGTCTTCTTCGCCATGGCAGCCGGCACGCAGACCACGCCGTCATCGTCGGCCACGATCACGTCGCCCGGCGTGACCAGCATGCTGGCGCACACCACGGGGATGTTGACCGAGCCGATGGTGGCCTTGATCGTGCCCTTGGAACTGACGGCCTTGCTCCACACCGGAAACTGCATCTCGGTGAGCGTCTTGACATCGCGGCAGCCGCCGTCGATGACCAGCGCGCGCGCGCCGCGCGCCTTGAAGGACGTGGCCAGCAGGTCGCCGAAGTAGCCGTCGGTGCAGGGCGCGGTGATGGCGGCGACGACAATGTCGCCGGGCTGGATCTGCTCGGCCACCACGTGCATCATCCAGTTGTCGCCGGGGTGCAGCAGCACCGTGACGGCCGTCCCCGACACCTGCGCGCCGGCATAGATCGGCCGCATGTAGGTGGCCATCAGGCCGACCCGGCCCATGGCCTCGTGCACGGTGGCCGAGCCGAAGCCGGCCAGCGCGTCGGCGGTTTCGCGGTCGGCCCGCTTGATGTTGCGATAGACAACGCCGAGTTCGTACATTCAAAGCCCCCTAGTTTTGAGCAGCGCGTCGAGACGCGGGAAGACACGGCGCGTGTTGGCCTCGAAGATCTGGTGCTTCTCCTCGGCGCTCAGGATCGTCGACGCATCGATGTAGCGCTTGGTGTCATCGTAGTAGTGGCCGGTGCCCGGGTCGATCCCGCGCACCGCGCCGATCATCTCGCTGGCGAACAGCACGTTTTTCACCGGGATCACCGTGTTCAGCAGGTCGATGCCGGGCTGGTGATAGACGCAGGTGTCGAAGTAGATGTTGTTCAGCACGTGCTCGGTCAGCAGCGGCTTCTTCATCTCCTGCGCCAGGCCGCGGAAGCGCCCCCAGTGATAGGGCACCGCGCCGCCGCCGTGCGGGATGATGAAGCGCAGCGTCGGGAAATCCTTGAACAGGTCGCCCTGAATGCACTGCATGAAGGCCGTGGTGTCCGCGTTCAGGTAGTGCGCGCCGGTGGTGTGGAAGCACGCATTGCAGCTGGTGCTCACGTGGATCATGGCCGGCAGGTCGTATTCGACCATCTTCTCGTAGATGGGATACCACCACTTGTCGGTGAGCGGCGGCTCCTTCCAGTGCCCACCCGAGGGATCGGGGTTCAGGTTGATGCCGACCGCGCCGTATTCCCTGACGCACTTCTCCAGCTCCGGGATGCAGGTCTTCGGATCGACCCCGGGCGACTGCGGCAGCATGGCCACCGGCACGAAGCTGTCGGGGAACAGCTGCGAGACGCGATGGCACAGCTCGTTGCAGATCGCCGCCCAGGTGCTGGAGACGTTGAAGTCGCCGATGTGGTGCGCCATGAAGCTGGCACGCGGCGAGAACAGCGTCAGGTCGTTGCCGCGCTCCTTCATCAGGCGCAGCTGGTTGCTGATGATGGACTCGCGGATCTCGTCGTCGCCGATCTTCAATTCGGAGACCTTGGGGCTGCTGGACGGGTCCTTGATGCCGGCGATCTGGCGGTTGCGCCACTCCTCCAGCGCCTTGGGCGCCGTGGTGTAGTGGCCGTGGCAATCAATGATCAGGCTCATTGCGATTTTCCTAATGGGATGCGGGTTCCATGCCTTGCCGGCGCTTGGCCTCGGCGGCCTGCGGCGAGGCCATGAAGTCGAGCAGCGCGCGCACGGCCTGCGGCTGCTGCGAGGCGGCGCAGACGGCGGCCGAGAAGATGGTGACGATCTGCACCGCTTCGGGCATGGGCCCGAGGATGGCGATGCCGTCCAGGTGGATCAGTTCGCTGCGCTGCTGGAAGCCCAGGGCCACCTGGCCTTGCGCAACCAGGCTGCCCACCGGCACGCCGGGCGTGGCCTGCACCAGGCGGTCTTTCAGCTGCGCCGCGATGCCCCAGCGCTCGAACAGCTGCATGAGCGCGGTGCCGCTGGGGCCGGTCGAGTATCCGATGCTGGCGGCTGCCAGCACCGCCTGGCGCAGGGCCTCCTCCGAGCCGATGTCCGGACGCGCCGCGCCGGCCCCGACGGCCACTGCCACGTCGGAGCGAACGATGTCCACCCGCGGCGCCAGCGCCTTTCCGGCCGCGGCGAGCTTGTCGATGGCATCCGAGGCCAGCACGACCAGGTCGAAGGCCTCATCCGCCTGCACGCGCCGGGCGGCGTCCACGCCACCCACGGATTCGATCTGCACCGCCACGCCGGCCTGCATTTCGTAGGCGCCCGCCAGCTCGGCCAGCAGCTGGCGCGTTGCCATGGACGATATTCCGCGGATCACGGTGCTCATTGGATGACCTCCGCCCTGCGGGCTGCGGTGTGATGAGCCTTCGGAGCGGCCGTGCGTCTCATGCCGGCAATTGTGGAGGCCCAGCCCGCGCCCATGAAGCCCGGCACGCCTCTAGCAGCTATATCAGAACAGCATAATCAAGGCTTAGCTATTTGGCGTGGGATGGATCTCAAACAGCTTGAATACTTTGTCCGGGTCGCCGAACTCGGCAGCTTCACGCGCGCCGCGCTCGAGCTCGAAGTCGCGCAGCCCGCGCTGAGCCGGCAGGTGCGGCTGCTCGAAGTCGAACTGCGGCAGACGCTGCTGCTGCGCAATGGCCGGGGGGCGGTGCCCACCGAAGCGGGCAAGGTGCTGCTCGAGCATGGGCGCGGCATCCTGCACCAGGTGCAGCGCGCGCGCGATGACCTCGGCCGCCTGCGCGGCGGGCTGTCGGGCCACGTGTCGCTGGGGCTCCCCAGCAGCGTGGCCCGGGTGCTCGCGGTGCCGCTGATCCGCGCCTTCCGCGAGGCCATGCCCGATGCCCGCCTGTCGATCAGCGAGGCGCTGTCGGCCGGCCTGCAGGAGGGTTTGGCCAGCGGCCGGCTGGACATCGTGGTGCTGTACAACGCCCAGCCCTCGCGCGAACTGGACATCACCCCGCTGCTGGAAGAAGACCTGCTGCTGGTGGGCGCGCGTCCGCCGGGGCTGCATGAGGATCCCCCGCCCGGCCCGGTCGAGCTCAAGCAGGTGGCGGACATGCCGCTGGTCATCCCCAGCCGGCCGAACGCGATCCGCCTGCACATCGAGTCGAAGCTGGCCGAGGTCGGCTGCCGGGCCACGGTGGCGCTGGAGATCGACGGCGTTGCCGCGATCCTGGACCTGGTGCTCGATGGCGCCGGCTGCGCCATCCTGTCGCGCAACGCGCTGCTGAACTCGGCCCGGCCCTCGGCCTATACCGCGCAGCAGATCGGCACGCCGCCGCTGCGCATCGCGCTGTCGCTGGCCACCAGCCTGCAACGTCCGGCCACGCCGGTGCAGAAGGCCACGCTGGAGCTGATCAAGAAGATCGTGCCGACCGTGGTGGCCGGGCACTGAGCGCCGGCGCCTAGCGCGAGCGCCCGGCCAGCAGCCGGTCGGCGTACGCCTGCCAGTCGGCATCCTTGGGCAGGTCCTTGAACAGGCCTTCCTTGGCCCGGTCCGCTACCCACTGCTGCTTGGCCGCGATTGCCGTGGTCATGAGGGGCTCGAAGCCGGCCTCCTTCACCGTGTTGGCGGCCTCGCGCATCTCTTCGGCGCGGCGCTGGCCGTGCTGCACCACCCGGCTGAAGAAATAGGCGCCCTGCCGGCTCCAGTCGATGCTGGGGAAGGTCTCCTGCAGCGTGGGCAGCACCTGGTCTTCGACACCATAGGCGCGCGCCGTGGCGTAGCTCTCGATCACCAGCGCTTCCAGCCCCTTGATCATCACGCTGCGGCACATCTTGATGGCGCTGGCGACGCCGAGCTTGTCGCTCACCGCCTTGGCGTCCATGTCCCATGACTGCAGCACGGAGGCCAGGGCATCGGCGCGCTCGCCACCCAGCAGCATGGGCACCTTGATGCCGTAGGGTGGCACCGAGGTCATCACGCCGGCCTCGACATAGAAGGCGCCCGCGGCTTCGATCGCCGCGGCGGCCTGCTGCTTGGTGCCGGGCGAGGCCGAATTCAGGTCGAGGAACACCGTGCCGGAACGGATGTGCGTGGCCGCCTCCTGCGCGACCGCGAGCGTGTTCGAAGCGGTCACGGCGGAGATGATGAAGCCGCTGGCTTCGCACAGCGCCTGCATCGAGCCGTGCGCAGTGATGCCCTGGCCCGCGGCATGCCCGCACTCGGCTTCCCGGGTCGCCGGTTGGGCGAACTTCAGGTCCCAGGCGCCCATCGCGTACGCACGGGGCTTGAGCCCGGCGCCGAAAATCTTGCCGACCTCACCGTAGCCGACCAGGCCAATGCGTTGCAGGCTCATCATTGTCTCCATGTGGGCCAAGCCCCATCCCCTATTGTTTGGCAATGCCGGCCCGGGCGATCACCTCGCCCCAGCGGCGGGTTTCGTCCGCCAGCAGCGCGGCCAGTTGCCCGGGCGAGCTGGCCCGCGCCTCGACGTCCAGTTCCGCCAGCTTGCCGCGCAGGGCCGGCGTGGACAACACGGCCTGCAGTTCGGTGTTGAGGCGCTGCACCACGGCGGGCGGGGTCTTCGCCGGCGCGGCCAGCGCGTTCCAGGACGAGACCCTGAAGCCCGCCAGCGGTCCGCCGCTTTCGCCCACGGTCGGCACCTGCGGCAAGGCCGCGGGCCGCTTCTCGCCCAGCACGGCCAGCGCGCGCAGCGCGCCCGCGCCGATCTGCGCCTTGACCGGCCCCAGGATCTCTACCGCCGCATGGACCTGCCCGCCGCGCAGCGCGGTGATCACGGCCGGTGTGCCATTGAAGGGCACCACCTGCGCCTCGATGCCGGCCGTGGTCTTGAGCAGTTCGGCCGCGAGGTTCTGGGTGCTGCCGACGTTGACGGTGGCGATGTTCAGCTGGCCGGGCTGGGCCCTGGCGGCCGCCAGCAGGTCCTGCAGGGTGGCGAACTTCGATGCAGCCGGCACGAGGACCGCCAGGTCGAACACGCCGATCAGTGACACCGGCGCGAAGTCCTTCGTCGCGTCGAACGGCAGCCGCTTGAACAGCCCTGCGCTGACCGCGGTGCCGTTGCTCATGAGCAGCAGCGTGTGACCGTCCGGCTCGGCGCGCGCCACCAGCTCGCCCGCCGCCACGCCGCCCGCGCCGGGACGGTTCTCGACGACGACCGGTTGCGACAGGCGCGTGGAGAGGGCCTCGCCCACGGCGCGGGCCGTGAGATCGGCGATACCGCCCGCATTGAAGGGCACCACCACGCGGACCGGCTTGGACGGATAGACGGCCTGGGCCCGGCTCAGGGGGGACAGCGACGACGCCAGTACCAGCGCCGCCTGCCTGCGATTCAGCATCCGCTCATCGTGCCACACCGAGCAGCCGGTCCAGCAGCTCGGGCGCGGCCAGGAGCTCATGCGCGCTGCCGGAATGCACCACCGTCCCGCGGTCGAGCACGACGGCGCGGTGCGAGATGCGCAGGATCGCCTGCGGGTGCTGCTCCACGATGATCGCGGCGAGGCCTTCCTCGCTGGTGATGCGATGGATCGCCTTCAGCAGTTCCGCCACGATGATGGGCGCCAGCCCTTCGAGCGGTTCGTCCAGCAGCAGCAGCTTCGGATTGACCACCAGCGCGCGGCCCACCGCCAGCATCTGCTGCTCGCCGCCCGACAGTTGCGTGCCCAGGTTGTTCTTGCGCTCGGCCAGTCGCGGGAACATCTGGTAGACGCGTTCGGCCGTCCAGGGGCCCGGCCGCGCCACCGCGCTGAGGTTCTCGTGCACGGTGAGCGACTTGAAGATGTTGCGCTCCTGCGGCACCCAGCCGATGCCGGCGCCGGCGCGTTCGTGCGAGGGCAGCTTGTGCAGCGCGATGCCGCCCAGCGAGATGCTGCCGGCATGACGGCGGGTGGCGCCGGCGAGCGTGTTGATCAGGGTCGTCTTGCCGGTGCCGTTGCGCCCGAGCAGCGCCAGGGTCTGTCCCTGGCCGATGGCGAAGGACACGTCGTTCAGGACCACCGCCTCGCCGTAGCCGGCGCTCAGTTTCTCGACCTGCAGCAACTCAGGCATGGATCGCCTCCACCTCGTGGCCCAGGTACACCGCCTTGACGTCGTGGTTGCCGGCGATCTCGTCCGGATCGCCTTCGGTGAGCACGCCGCCGTTGACCAGCACGGTCATCCGGTCGGCGAAGCTGAAGACCAGGTCCATGTCGTGCTCGATCAAAAGAATGGACACATTGGCGGGCAGCGCCGCCACCGTCTCCAGCAGTTCCTCGCGCTCGCCGGCCGGCACGCCGGCCACCGGTTCGTCCAGCAGCAGCACCTGCGGGTCGCAGGCCAGCGCGATCGCGATCTCCAGCAGGCGGCGCTTGCCGTAGGCCAGGACCTCGGTGCGCTGGTTCATCACCTCGGCCAGGTGGAACTGCGTCAGCAGCTGTTCGCAGCGCTCGGCCACCGCCGCGCGGGCGCCCAGCGGCTTCCAGAACGAGGCGCCGAAGCCGCGCTGCTGCGACACCACCAGCGCCAGCGTTTCCAGCGGCGTCATCGACGCGAACAGCTGGTTGATCTGGAAGGTCCGCACCATGCCGCGGCGCACCCGGCGGTGCGGCGCCAGCGCGCTGATGTCCTCGCCCTCCAGGAAGATCCTGCCTTCGGTGGGCGCCAGCACGCCGGTCAGCAGGTTGATCAGCGTGGTCTTGCCGGCGCCGTTGGGCCCGATCAGGGCATGGCGCGCGCCGCGCCGCAGGTTGAGCGTGACGTTGTTGGTGGCCGTGATGCCGCCGAAGCGCTTCACCAGGCCCTGCGCCGAGAGAACGATGTCGTCGGTTTTCACGCCCCACCCCGCTTGAACCAGGTCCAGGGCTTGAACAGGCGGTCGCGCCCCACCAGCACCAGCACCACCAGGAACAGCCCCAGCCAGAAGGTCCAGTACTGTGGCGTGATGGCCGACAGCGCGTCCTGCAGCAGCTTGAACACGACCGCGCCCAGGACGCCGCCATACAGCCAGCCGGTGCCGCCGACCACCAGCATCAGCATCAGGTCGGCGGAACGGTGGAACTCGAAGACGTCGAGCGAGGAGAAGCCCGAGGTCTGGGTGAACAGCGCGCCGGCCGCGCCCGCCATCGCAGCGGCCACCGTGTACACCGTGACCAGGCGCGCATGCACCGGGATGCCGACCGCCATCGCGCGCAGGCGGTTGTCGCGGATCGCCTTGAGCGTGGCGCCGAAGGGCGAGTTCACGATGCGGCGCGCCACGAAGAACAGCACAAGCAGGATGACCAGCGAGTAGTAGGCCGCCGTGCGGCCGTACAGGTCGAACTCGAACTTGCCCAGCAGCGGCGAAAACACCAGGCCCTGGATGCCGTCAGTGCCGCCGGTGAGCCAGTCCAGCTTGTTGGCGAGTTCCAGCAGGATCAGCGCCACGCCCAGCGTCACCATCAGCCGCGTGAGGTCGGTGCCGCGCAGCACGGTGAAGCTGGCCCCCAGCCCCAGCACCGCGGCCGCGGCCATGGACACCACCAGTCCCAGGTGCGGGTCGGGGCTCACGTGCTTGCAGAACAGCGCCGCGGTGTACGCGCCCAGGCCGAAGAAGGCCGCGTGGCCCAGGGACACGATGCCGGAGAAGCCGAGCACCAGGTCCAGCGACACCGCGAACAGCGCCACGATGGCGATCTCGTTGACGATCAGCGCGTGGCTCGGCAGCAGCACCGGCACCGCGAGCGCCAGCAGCCAGACCACCGGCTCCCAGGCCTTGACGCGGCTGGCGTTCAGCAGGGACTTTTGCGCCGCGATCATGCCTTGCCCCCTTGCCGCACGAACAGCCCTTGCGGCCGCCAGATCAGGATCACGATCATCAGGCTGTAGACGATGAAGGCCCCCATCTTGGGGATGTAGTACTTGCCAGCCACGTCGGCGATGCCCAGCAGCAGCGCAGCCAGCAGCGGCCCGGTGATCGAGGAGGTGCCGCCGACGGCGACCACGATCAGGAAATAGATCATGAACTTCAGGGGGAAAGTCGGGTCGAGGCCCAGCACCTCGGCGCCCAACGCGCCGCCCAGGCCGGCCAGCCCGGAGCCGAAGGCGAAGGTGGAAAGGAACACCACATTGACGTTGATGCCCATGCCGGCGGCCACCCGTTGGTCATCCACCGAGGCGCGCAGCCGGCTGCCGAAACGCGTGCTCGACAGCACCCACTGCAAGCCCACCGTGAGCGCCGCGCACACGGCGATGATGAACAGGCGGTAGTGGCCCATGCCCAGGATCCAGTCGCCGCTGCCGATCTCGGTGCGTCCCTTCAGCCACGCCGGCAGCTGCATGATCTGCTGCGTGGAGCCAACGAAGTAGTCGATGGCCGCCACCGCCATGAACACCAGGCCGATGGAAAACAGCACCTGGTCCAGGTGCGGCCTGCGGTAGAGCGGCCGGTACAGGGTGCGCTCCAGCACCGCCCCCAGCAGCGCCGCGCCGCCAAAGGCAATCGGCAGGCACACCAGGAAAGGCACGCCGGCACGCTGCATGAGCAGCACCGTGAGGTAGCCGCCGACCATGGCGAAGGCACCGTGCGCCAGGTTGATGAAGTTCATCAGGCCCATGGTCACCGCCAGTCCGACGGCGAGGATGAACAGCAGCATGCCGTAGGCGATGCCGTCGAAGAGGATGGTGAGCATGGGATTTCTCTAAGCCCTCCCCCTCCGGGGGAGGGTTGGGTGGGGGCGCATCTGAACTGGCGCCCCCATCCCAGCCTTCCCCCGGAGGGGGAAGGAGCCGGATTTACTTGGACTTTCCCGGGTCCTTCACATCCTTGAGCACGTCGAACTCGAGGTTCCACAGCTGCCCGTCCTTCTTCTCCACCTTGCGCAGGTAGATGTTCTGCACGATGTCGCGGGTCTGGGCGTCGATGAACACCGGGCCGCGCGGGCTTTCGAAGATCTGGCCCTTCATGCCGGCCAGCAGCGCGTCGCCGCCGCCCTTGCCGCCGGTCTTCTTCAGCGCTTCATAGATCACGCGCATGCCGTCGTAGCCGCCCACGGCCATGAAGTTCGGGCGCAGGCCCTTGTTGGCCTTCATGAATTCGTCGACGAACTTCTTGTTGGCCGCCGACGGGTGCGCCGTGGAATAGTGGTGCGAAGTCACCACGCCCAGCGCCACCTCGCCCATGTCGTTGAGCTGGTCGTCGTCGGTCACGTCGCCGGTTCCGATCAGGCGGATGCCGGCCTTGTCCATGCCGCGCTCGCCGAACTGCTTCATCACCGCGGCACCCGCGCCCGAGGGCACGAACACGAACAGGGCGTCGGGCTTGAGGTCGCGCACCTTCTGCAGGAACGGCGCGAAGTCCGGATTGCGCAGCGGCACGCGCAGCTTGTCGAGCACCTTGCCCCCGTTGAACAGGAAGCGCTCGCTGAAGTACTTCTCGGCGTCGATGCCCGGACCGTAGTCGGTGACCAGCGTCACCACGGTCTTGATGTTGTTCTTGGGCGCCCAGTCGCCCATGGCGACCGCCGCCTGCGGCAGCGTGAAACTGCTGCGCACGATGTAGGGCGAGGCCTCGGTGATGCTGGAGGTGGCCGCGGCCATCACGACCTGCGGGGTCTTCGACTGGGTGGCGATCGGCGCCACGGCCAGTGCCGAGGGCGTGATGCCGAAGCCGGCCAGCACATCCACCTTGTCATTGACCACCAGTTCCTGGGCGACCCGGCGCGTCACATCCGGCAGGCTGGTGTCGTCCTTGACGATCAGCTGCACCTTGCGGCCCGCCACCGTGTCACCGTTCTGCGCGATCCACAGCCGCACCGCTGCTTCGATCTGGCGGCCGGTGGTGGCCTGCCCGCCAGTCATGGGCAGGATCAATCCGATCTTGAAGGGGGCGGCCTGGGCAAAGGCCACGCCGCTGGCGCACAGGGCCGCCACGGCGGCCGCAGCGCGCAGGAAAGTTCTCTTGGTCATGTGGTCTCCTCGGTGGATGGCAAGGCGCGACAACGAGCATAGCGCCCGTGTTGCCGGAATTCTGGGCGCCCCCATTGCCATAGCAAAGGCTGCACTGCCTCTATCAGTTATGCGGCTTTGCGATAGCAACTGATCTATTTTTGCCGCAGAGTCACGCACCTCACAAGAGGAGTGAAGAGGAGTCGTGGAGTCATGGGAACGCAGTCACTGAAACGCTGGGGTGCTTCGCTCGCGCTCGCCCTTTGCATGGCGCAGGCCGCGCAGGGGCAGGACATCGTGCTGGGGCAGATCGGCCCGTTCACCGTGATCCCGGTGCCCGATGCGCCTGAAACCAACCAGGGCATCAAGGCCTACATCGCACAGGCCAACAAAGCCGGCGGCGTGCGAGGCCGCAAGCTGGCCTTCTTCGAGCTGGACGACCGCTACTCGGCCGAAGGCTTTGCCGAGCAACTGGACAAGGCGATGGATCGCAAGCCCGTGGCCCTGCTCTCGCCCATCGGGTCGGCCGCCCTGGCGCGCGCGCTCGGCGACAAGCTGCTCGACAAGAACGACGTGGTGGTCATGAACGCCATCCCCGGCGCCGAGAGCCTGCGCAACCCGGGCCATCCGCGCCTGTTCCACATCCGCGCCGGCGACAAGCAGCAGATCGAGAAAATCGTCAACCACGCCCGCACCTTGGGCATGACCCGCCTGGGCGTGCTGTACCAGGACTTCGTGATGGGCAGCTCGGGGATACAGGTCGCGCAGCAGGAGGCGAGCCGCACCGGCGGCATCGAGATCAAGGGCGTCAAGTCGGCCACGGAAGCGGCGGCGCTGACGGCCGCGGCGCAGGAGATGGCCAAACTGGGCAGCCAGGGCGTGCTCATCGTGGGCGCGCCCCGTTTCATGGCCGAAGGCGTGGCGGCGCTGCGCAAGGCGGGCGTGTCGCAATCGATCTTCGTGCTTTCCTACGTGCCGCCCGGGCTGGTCGTGAAGCTCGCCGGCATCGAGGGTGCGCGCGGCGTGGGCATCGCCCAGACCTACCCCAACCCCAACGGCGCCACCCTGCCGCTGCACCGGGACTTCCACGCCGCCATGAAGGCCGAGTTCCCGCAGCTGCAGGAGTACAGCAACTTCCACCTCGAGGGCTATCTCTCGGCGCGCACGGTCGTGGAGGCGCTTCGCCGCAGCCGGGACAAGGAGATCTCCCCCGCATCGCTGGAGCGCGCGCTCCATGCGGCCGGCGACATCGATTTCGGCGGCTTCCGCGTCAACTTCGCTTCCGGCATGGTCGGCAGCCGCTTCGTCGACATCGGCGTGATCGGCGCCGACGGCAAGCTGAAATATTGATAGATCACTGCGGGCGGATCAGCCGAACGCCCGGCATTCGCTGGCTGTGGCTGCGCAGCGCCTCACGCAGGTTGCGCTGCGCCAGGCGCGAATGCTCGCGCATGATGGCTTCGGCGCGCGCGCCCTCGCGCCGCTCGATCGCGGCCAGCACCTCGCGGTGCTGGTCCTGCGCGACGATGAGCATGTCGCGCGAATGCGCCGATCCGGCCTGCACCGCCACGAAGGCCGAGGGCGAGGCGAACGGCAGGCTGACCACCCGGTCGAGCTCGCGCGCGATCACGGGACTGCCCGCCATCTCGCGCAGCAGCGTGTGGAAGCGCTGGTTGAGTTCGACGTAGCGCGAGAAGGCCGCGTCGTTCAGGCGCGGCTGCGCGAGCAAGTCGTCGATCCGGGCCAGGCATTGCCTGGCTTCATTCAGGATCTCGCCCGGCACGCCGCGCTCGGCCGCCAGCCGGGCGGCCAGCCCTTCGACCGTGCCGCGCATCTCGATCGCATCGGCGACGTCGCGTTCGGAGAAGACCCGCACCGCGTAGCCGCCGCCGGCCAGCGCCTCGAGCAAGCCCTCCTGCTCCAGCCGCATCAGCGCGGCGCGGATGGGCGTGCGCGACATGCCCAGCTTTTCCACGATGGCCAGTTCGGCGATGCGCGCGCCGGCGGGCAGTTCGCCGGCCAGGATCAGTTCGCGCAATTTCACCTGCGCCTTGACGGCCTGCGAACCCTCCGCATCCAGTGCCACGGTCGAGTTGCGGGCGCTCATGCTGTATACAGTTGAGCGCGAAATAGCGGTTTGGAATGCCAGCTATGCAAAGAAGTTCCCTCGGGAGAAGCCCATCGGACCTTGACGCATTGTATACATCGCGTATTCTGACGCAATCAATTCGAGGTCCCGATTCATGTTTCCGAGGAACGCCTGGTACGTCGCCGCCACCCCCGACGAGATCGATGAGAAGCCCCTGGGGCGCACCGTCTGCAATGAGAGGATGGTCATCTACCGGCCGGCCGCCGGCCAGGTCGCCGCGCTGGAGGACTTCTGCCCCCACCGGGGCGCGCCGCTGTCGCTGGGCCGTGTCTGCGAAGGCCAGCTGGTGTGCGGCTACCACGGCCTGGCCATGGGCTGCGACGGCAAGACCGTGTCCATGCCCGGCCAGCGGGTGCAGGGCTTCCCGAAGATCCGCGCCTTTCCGGTGGCCGAGAAATACGGCTTCATCTGGGTCTGGCCGGGCGACCCGGCCCTGGCCCACACGGACAAGATCCACCACCTGGAATGGGCCGACAACCCCGAGTGGGCCTACGGCGGCGGCCTGTACCACATCAAGTGCGACTACCGGCTCATGGTGGACAACCTGATGGACCTCACGCACGAGACCTATGTGCACACCACCAGCATCGGCCAGAAGGAGATCGACGAAACGCCGGTGAGCACCAAGGCCGAAGGCGACCATGTGACCACCAGCCGCTTCATGGACCAGGTGATGGCGCCGCCCTTCTGGCGCGCCAACCTGCGCGGCAACCACCTGCCCGACGACCAGCCGGTGGACCGCTGGCAGGTCTGCCACTTCCACCCGCCAAGCCACGTGATGATCGAAGTCGGCGTGGCCCTGGCCGGCAAGGGCGGCTACCACGCCGACCCCAAGGACAAGGTCTACAGCGTGGTGGTGGACTTCCTCACGCCGGAGACCGACAAGAGCATGTGGTACTTCTGGGGCATGGCGCGCAAGTTCAACCCCAGGGACAAGGCGCTGACGGCGCAGATCAAGGAAGGCCAGGGCAAGGTGTTCGCCGAAGACACCCAGGTCCTGGAAGAGCAGCAGGCCAATCTGCTGCGCTATCCCGACCGCAAGCTGCTGATGCTGAACGTGGATGCGGGCGGCGTGCAGGCGCGGCGCATCATCGACCGCCTGGTAGCCGCCGAACAGCCGGCCGCCCAGCAGCCACGCACACTCGTCGCCTGATGAGCACGATCGAAGTCAAGGTCCTGCGCAAGGCGCCCGAGGCTGAGGGCATCGCCAGCTACGAGCTGGCGCGCCCGGACGGACGGCCCCTGCCCGCCTTCAGCGCCGGCTCGCATGTGGACGTGCATTTGCCGGGCGGCATCACGCGCCAGTATTCCCTGTGCAACCGGCATGCTGAAGCGCAGGTCTACCGCATCGCCGTGCTGCGCGACGCGAACTCCCGCGGCGGCTCGGCCGCGATGCACGAGCGCATCCATGAGGGCGACCTGCTGCAGATCAGCGAGCCGCGCAACCACTTCCCGCTGGTGCACGCCGTGCGCACCGTGCTGTTGGCCGGCGGCATCGGCATCACGCCACTGCTGTGCATGGCGCACCGGCTGCAGGCCGTGGGCGCCGATTTCGAGCTGCACTACTGCACGCGCTCGCAGGCAAGAACCGCGTTCGCGGCCGAGATCGCGGCGTCGCCCTTTGCCTCGCGGGTGCGCTTCCATTTCGACGACGGGCCGCCGGCCCAGAAGCTCGACCTGGCGCAAGCCATCGGCCGCACCGACGCGCAGACCCACCTGTACGTCTGCGGCCCGGCGGGCTTCATCCAGCACGTGACCGAAGGCGCCAGGCAGCTGGGCTGGCCGGGCGCGCAGGTCCACGTCGAGTACTTCGCGGGCGCGGCCCAGGACAATTCCGGCGACCGGGCCTTCGAGGTGAAGATCGCCAGCAGCGGCCAGCTGGTGCGCGTTGCCCCCCAGCAGACGGTGGTCCAGGCGCTCGCCGAGGCGGGCCTCCAGGTCCTCACCTCCTGCGAGCAGGGCGTGTGCGGCACCTGCATCACGCGCGTGCTCGAAGGCGAGTGCGACCACCGCGACATGTATTTCACCGACGAGGAGAAAGCGCGGCACGACCAGTTCACGCCCTGCTGCTCACGGGCCAGGAGCCCGGTGCTGGTGCTCGATCTCTGAGTAGGGCCTGCTAACAGGCCCTAAATTTGCAACTCACGACCCGAGGAGACGATGATGATGAAACTCCCTGCCCGTTATGACCATGTCGGCAGCTTCCTGCGTCCCAAGTACCTGCTGGAGGCGCGCGAGAAGAAGGCCAAGGGCGAGATCACGCCGGCGCAGCTGCGCGAAGTCGAGGACAAGGCGATCGCGGAGATCGTGAAGTTCCAGGAGGACATCGGCCTCAAGAGCGTGACCGACGGCGAATTCCGCCGCACCTACTTCCACATCGACTTCCTGGAGCAGATCGGCGGCGTCAAGACCGACATCCCGGTCACGATCAGGAAGCCCGACGGCACGGAAGAACTCGCCCCGCCGGTGATGCGCGTGGTGGACAAGGTGCGCCATGCCAAGGACATCCAGAAAGCCGACTTCGAATACCTGAAGGCGCAGGTGAGCGCGGGCCACACGCCCAAGGTGACCATCCCCTCGCCCACCATGCTGCATTTCCGCGGCGGCCGCGCCGGCATCAGCAAAGATGCCTATCCCGAGCTCGACCCGGTCTTCTACGACGACGTCGCCCAGGCCTACGGCGACGAGCTGCGCTCGCTGTACGCGGCCGGCTGCCGCTATGTGCAGATGGACGACACCAACATGGCCTACCTGTGCGACGAAAAGATGCGGGAAGCCGCCCGCCAGCGCGGCGACGACCCCAACGAACTGCCGCACCGCTACGCCAAGTTCATCAACAAGGTGGTGGCGCAAAAGCCCCAGGGCATGCTCCTGGCCATGCACCTGTGCCGAGGCAACTTCAAGAGCACCTTCGCCGCCCAGGGCAACTACGAGCCGGTCGCCGAGGCGCTGCTGCGCGAGATGGACCTGGACGCCTACTTCATGGAGTACGACGACGACCGCTCCGGCGACTTCCGGCCGCTGCGCTACCTGCCCAAGGGCAAGACCGTGGTGCTCGGGCTGGTGACGACGAAATTCGGCCAACTCGAGCGCAAGGATGACCTGAAGCGGCGTATCGACGAGGCCGCGAAGCACGCACCGATGGAGCAACTGGCCCTGTCGCCGCAGTGCGGTTTCTCCAGCACCGTGCACGGCAACAACATCGCGGTGGAGGACCAGCGCAACAAGCTGCGCCTGGTGGTCGAGACGGCGCGCGAGGTCTGGGGCGAGAACTGAGCGCAGCCGCGCAAAAGGGACGCCCCACCGGGCGGTGGGGCCGTCTGGAGTCGAAGCTCAGGTCACATCGAGGGTATCGCCGGCAGGCCGGGCTCTTTTGGCTTGTGGTCCAGCAACGAGAGCCGCGACTCTTGCGCCATCTTGTAGCTCCATGCCTTGAACCGGGCCAGGTACTCCGACTTGCGCGGATCCGCCTTCACGGCGTCCGGTGACCACTCTTCACGATTGCGCTGGGCGCTGGGGCTGATGCCATGGGCATCCGGGTTCACGTAGGACAAGGCCCAGACCTGCTCACCGGTGCCGTACTTGAGGTATTTCGCAGCGAGGAGCACCTGCGGAATCGCGACGCCATTGGCCTTCATCCAGTCCCACAACCAGGTTTCGACCTCTTGCTGCGGCCCCGTGGACGGGCCGTCGACCGCCTCGATCGTGAGGCACGCAGGGTTGTTGAAGTGCCCATCCATGCCGTCCCTATGCAACGGAGACGACCGCGCCTCGCAGGCCGTGGTAAGCCACACACGCAGCATCGGGATGGTCGATTGCGATGCCCTGAAGTACATCGCTGCCTTCAGTTGCCGTGTCGCAGGATCCACTTGCACTGCAAACGCCTGCTGCACGGGATAGTGATCGCCGGAGCTCTGAGTCCGCTCGCACCTGCATGAGTAATCCGTCTTGCGGATTTCGATGTCTTGCATGGGCAGGACTTGCCATTCCCCCGGTGGGAGCGCGAAAGCGACGCGGCCCAGCTGAAGCAAACCCGAGGCCTTCATGGCGGCGCTGCCGGCTGGCGGCAATTGCTGGGCAGCCACGGAGCCGACCCAAAGCGCGGCGCAGAGACCAACATGCCGGGCGAGCGAGGCGGCGCCAACCATGGCCCATTAAATCGTCCGCCTTCTCCAACTGTCAAGCGGCGTGGCGCAAGCGCCGATGCAGCCACTGGCCTTGTCGCCGCAGTGCTGTTCCAGCACCGCGCATTGCAGCAACAGCGCGGTGGAGACCAGCGCAACAAGCTGCGGCTGGTGGTCGAGACGGCGCGCGAGGTCCGGGGCGAGGATTGAGCGCAAGGGCGCCAAAGGAAAGAGCCGCTTGCGCGGCTCTTTTTGTTTCCTGCTGGCCAGCCCCCGAGGGGGCTCGGCTCACTTCCGGTACCAGTAGGTGCGGCGCAGGTTGGACGCCGCAGGCGGCGGCGGCGGGTTGTTTTCCAGCGCCGAACACCCGCTTCCGGTGCAGTTCGCCACGCAGCCGATGCAGATTCGTTCCTCTTCCTTCTTGCCGGTGACCGGGTCGGTGTACTCGACCAGGCCGGTCACCGCGCCCGGCGGCAAGCCGCCACCGTCGATCAGGCTGCTGGTCTTGGTGCCCAGGAAGGGACTGACCGCGTAACCCCGGGCTTCACCGAGGTTGGCCGCGCAGGTGGCTGCCCGGTCCATCGGGCGATTGGTGGCGAAGAAAATCTGGCCATTGGTCGCCAGCGGGGCGTTCACGCCCTTCTCGCCCGTCGTGAAGTTGATGTAGAAGCCGCTGACCGTGCCGTCGTAGGCGGTGCTGGTGGCGTTGAACAGGTTCGTCAGGTTGACGTTGTTCGTCACCGGGGTGATGGTCGTGCCGGTGTCCATGACCATGAAGAACTTGTCATTCACGAAATAGGACGAGCCGGAGGCCGCGCTCTTGAGCGGATGCTCGCGGTCGCCCGAGGGAAGGGAGATGGCGTCGAACGAGCCGGTTACACCGGATTTCCCGACCGACAGCACCGCCGGCGGGAAGAAGAACTTCCGCGGTGTGGAGCCCGAGCTGCAGGCACCGCTGGCGCAGCCGAGCGCGGCCAGCTTGGTGACGGTCCAGTCCGCGGTACTGGCAGCCTTGATGTCCACGCGCCAGATGTTGCCACCCAGGTCGCCGACATAGAGCTTGTCGGTGTAGCCGTCGCCGTTGCGGTCCACGAAGGCCACATCGGACGGAATGGCGTAGTTCATGCCGGAGGTGTTCCGGCAGGTGGCCGAGGTAGTGCAGGTCGAATTGGCTTGCCAGATCAGCGCGCCCGTCAAGGCGTTCACCACGAAGATGCCCCGGCCCATGGTGTCGGCCGTCGGCGGCTCGGAGTCCTCCGCCGCGTCGTAGCCGCCGCCGAAGATCAGCACCGGCGTGGTGTTCAGGCCACCCCCTTCCACCATGGCGAGACGCGGCCGCGACCAGGTCTGCCCGAGCTCCTCGAATCCCGAAGTGCCGCTGCTGATGCGCCACATGACGGTGGGACTGGCCGGATTGGACACGTCGATCGCGTAGATGAAGCGGCCGCCGCGCCGCATCGTGAGGTAGATGTAGGCCCTGTCGATGGTGCCGTCGGCGGCGATCTTCTGGTAGGCCGCCGTCGGACCGTCGACGAAGTAGTTCTTCGGCTGGGCGCTGGCCAGCGTGGTCGTCGGGAACTTCAGCTCGGGCGAATTCAGGCGCAGGCGGTTGAACTGGCCGTAGTGCTCGGGCAGCACCAGGCTCCACAGCTCGCCGCCGGCCGGCACCGAGCCGATGTTGCCGGTCTGGTTGCCGTTGACGGCGTGATAGACGCCGTCATTCGCGCCATAGAACACCACCATGCCGCGCGAATCGCCGTAGTTGACCACCAGCGGGCGCGAATGCAGCACATCGCCGTGCACCGAGGGCCGCGCGGTGACCGTGCCGCCAGGGCCCTTCTCGTCGCCGAAATTGTCCTCGCCGCGGATCCAGCGGATCAGCGTGTTCTTGTCCGGCGGCGTGGAGCCGCTGTAGGCGATCATGTTGGAGCCGGTCGCCGGCGTGGCCGGCGACTGCGTCACCGGACCGAAGGTGAAGGTCGAGCATGGCGAGGTGCAGCTGATGGTCCATTGGCCCACATAGGCCGATTCGCTGCTGAGCGCGGAGCCCGAAGCGTTGATGTAGACGGTCTGGCCGTTGGTGAAGGTACCTGCAGTCACGCCGGTCACCGTGGCCGTGGCGCCGCTTCGGGTGATGGCACCGGCTGCCAGGCTCGCACTCGAGGCACCTGTCAGGCCCGCAACGATGGACCCCGTGGCCGTGGCCGCGGGCGTCACCGTGATCGTATAAGTGAACGAGGTGCAGCCCGAGTTGACGCAGGTGATCGTCGCGTTGCTGGCAACATAGGCACTCTCGTTGGTGCTGGAACCGGAGGACTTCGAGATGTTGACGATCTTGGTGTCGCCGCTGGCCGCGCCGAACCAGCCGGACGGCATGCCGGTGACGGTCGCGGTGGCGGAATCGGTGGTGGCGGCACGCGTGAGCGTCGATACGGTCTGTGCGGTGGTGTCTGGTGTGATCGTCGCCGTGATTCCGGATTGGTTCTTCAGGTTGGTGGGACCGCCGGTCAGGGAGAACGTGGTCGCGCTGGGCACTGCCGAGACCGTGAACGTGCCCGGGTACTTGCTGCCATTGCCATCGCTCACGTTCGAGATGGTCACGGTCTGTCCCACGTGCAGCCTGTGGGCCGTGCTCGTGGTGCCACTGACCTCGCCTTGCGCCGGGTTGGCCAGCGACACGTTGCTCATCGCGGGATAGGTTGTCGGGCTGAGCTGCACCTGGTAGGTGTTGGCGGCCGGGGTGCGCGGCTCGACCGACACGTCGTAGGTGAAGCTCGTCGCGCTCAGGACCGCCGTGGGGGTGCCTGAATAGTTGTAGCTGGCCTGGCCCGCGCCCGTGACGGAAACGTTCGACGAGGTCGTGAACCCATGGGGACCGGAGGTCGTCACAGTCACGGTTTCCGTGTTCTTCCCGCCGCTGGTGCTGGTCGTGCGCGACATGGAAGTGACCGAGACGGCCCCGACCGGCGAAGAGGACACCGTGTAAGTACCCGCGGTTGGCGTCGTCGGAAAGTCGGTGAGCCCCGAGATGGTGAAAGTGGTCGCGCTCGTCACTGTGACGGCCTGGGTCACGTTGTAGTCGGCTTGCCCCGCGCCGCTGATGGTCACGCTGGTGCCGGAGCTGAAGCCATGTGCCCCGCTGGTGGTCACCGTAGCCGTCGTGCCGGTCCTGACGATGGACACGATGGGCAAGGTGGTGGACGCCCCGAACGCAGAGGCCGGGATCCCGGCGTTGGTGGTCGCGAACGCGTTGCTCGAATCGGTCAAGGCGGCGTTGCAGCTGGTGCCCGCGGGGCAGTAGGTGTACATCCGCCGGGGATTGGTGGTGCTGCCCTCGGTGGTGCTGAAGTCGGCTGTGAGGCTTTCCAGGCGGAGTTGCTGCGCCACGCCGCCCTTCTCCACCACTTCGCCGTCGGGCGAGTCGTAGCCGCTCTCGGGAACGCCCTTCCGGTCGTTCTTCCAGAAGCCGCCGGCGGAATCGGGCAGGCTGGCCGTGTCTTTCTTGGTCCAGAAGCTCACGGCGTTGGGCGAAATGAAGCCCGTGCCCGACGAGCTGATCGCCGGGTTGCCGTTCTTGTCGCCCATCACCAGGACGCCCGAACTGTTCTTGACCAGCTGGTACTGCTTCAGGTTGCCCATCCAGCGCGGCGCGGCTGTGGCGTCCGGCCTGAACATCCCGAGGTAGATCTGATTGAGGTAAGTGCCCTCGGCGTTCACCGACACCGGCAAGCTCGCCGACGAGAACACGCTGTTGACCGCCTGCACTTCGTTCAGCACGGTCTGCAAGGCGTTCTTCAGGTCCTCCGCGTTGCTGGTCTTGAAGTACTTGCCGCCGCCGTACTTCGCCATGGTCGTGAGCAGGGCCGGATAGTCGGGTTTGCAGGAAGCATCGTTGACCACGCCGATGGTGTAGGTCTTGATGTTCTGGGCGTTCTCCATGTCGTTGGTGCCGCCGTCCTGCTGGTACATGATGCGCGCCCACTCGTCGCCCCAGTTTTCCGACCAGTCGCTGGCGTTCGTGCCGGCATTGAGCGTGGTGACGCTGCAGGTGGCGGGGTTGAATGTGACCGTCTCGGAAATCTTCAGCTTCTGGTCGGCGGTGGCGCCCGTCTGGGCGTGCGTCATGCCATAGGCGCCGTTGTAGGGCGACTCGGTGCCGGTGTCCGCCGGCGTGCCGGAAGTGTTGAACGAGTTGCCGATGAACAGGACAAAGTTCTTCTGGCAACCGCTGGCAAGGATGGACGGGGAATAGCTCTTGCCCGACATGCCGATCTTGCCGTTGTAGTAGGCCCAGGCCTCCTGCATCATGCCGGCGGTGCGGTCACCGCCCGACTTCACGTTGAACTCGGTGGTGGAGTTCGAGCCCGATGTCTTCCAGCTCTTGATGAAATTGACCAGCGAAGCCTTGCCGGCCGCGTCCATGAAGGTGAGCTTGCGGATCACGCAGCCGCCGTACGTGCCCATGCAGGTCTCGTGGTACGCCGCGTCGGCGGTCGAGCGGGTGTCGGTGCCGAAGTTGTTGTTGTTGTTGACCAGGATGCCGATGTTGACGACCCCGTCCGGCAGGGCCTGGATCGTGTCCACCAGCGCGCACTGCTCGATGCCGCCGGCGGTGTTGCCGAGCGAGGGCGCGCCGCCGGTTGCGTAGGCCGTGCAGGGCACCGCCGCGCTCGACGAGAAGTTCGCGCCGGTGTCCATCACGAACAGCACGTTGGGCACCCCGCCGTTGGTCGAGTTGTCCACGTAGATGTCCGTGTCCTCCGCCCGCAGCGACGACGAGTAGCCCATCAGCGCGCCGGCAAGCAACAGCATCAGCAACTGGATCTTTTTCATTTTCTGCTCCATGCCCTCCCGGGCGGATTCATCAATCGGGACAGTGCGTCTGTGAAGGGACGCGCAGGGAGATGCCCTGCACCATGGTGATCTGCGCGCCTGAGGTCGCGTCATTCACGCCTGCGGCGATGTCCCATTGCTGGTTCTTGCATTCGGTCGGCTGGGGAATTGGCTTGCCGTCCTTGTCGAGGATCAGGTCCTGGTTGCCGCCGCCGAAACACGCGCGGTCGCTTGGAATCGTGGGATCCAGCTCGGTGCTGACCACGTTGCTGTTCAGGATGCAGGCCGGCTTGGAGACATTGATGTTGGAGTAGCTCCTGCCGCCGGTGGAGACGGTCATGACCTGTGCCGGCACGTCCGCGATCTTGGTCGCGGAGATCGCGGTGGCGGCGACGATGTTCTCGATCTGCTTCTCGATGGCCACCTGCGCCGCGGCCGCGGCCTCGGCTTCCACCTGCGCGTTGTTGGCGATTTTCAGGTTGATGTTGCCGAAGCGGATGGCCGACACCACCAGCAGCGTCAGCACGATCAGCATGATCAGGCTGACCACCAGCGTGATGCCGCGTTGGGCATGACGGTTCATCAGAAGACCCTCCTGCCGGCCGGATTGACCAGGCGGACCGATTGCACGAACAGGTGCCGCTTGAAGGCTTGCTCGCTCACCGGGGCCGAGGCGGCGCCGGCGCTGCCCATGGCATAGACCTTTGTGTCGGCGAAGCCGTTGCCGGCTTTCTCGAGGCTGCGCGCCAGCACATGCAGCTTGACGCCGACGACCTCCGCCCAGTTGTTGGCCGTGAAACCATTCCCGTCACTGTCCGTATCGGGAACGCCGTCGCCGGTCGTGTCCCGGCTGTAGTCGACCTGGAAGTCTTCGATGCCTTCGGCGATGGTGACCGTCGAGAAGCTGGGCGCGCCGGACGTCACGCCCAGTTCGACGCGCTTGAGCGTGGGGATGGGTGTCCCGCCGTCCGCATTGGTGCAACTGCCGCTCACCTCCACGCTGCACTTGCTGACGTAGTAGATGTGCACCATGTACTTGCGGGGGCTCGCGGGGGTGGTCTTGTTCTTCCGCAGCCGGGTGAAGGTGGAGGAATCGGTGGTGCCGTTCGCCGCGGTCGGGGCCACCCAGTCGAACTGCGATGTGGCGGGGTTCAGCCCCGTTTGCAGGTAGACCTGGCCCGGCTTGAGCAGGGTCCAGGTCACCGTGCCCGAGGTTTCGATATCGGTGGTATCGGGGTCCACCCGGCGCAACACCAGCACGTCGGTGCCCGGCTTGTGGTTCTTGACGCAGACCTGCAGGCTGGTGGGCAAGGTCGCCAGCGGCTGGTCGAAGCCCTGGACGTGAACTCCCATCGCCGCTTCCAGGGTGGCCGCGCTGGTATCGCAGGGGTCGGGCACGCTGCCGGGCGCCGCCGGCGCGCTTCCGATCTCACCCCAGTAACCGGCCATCTGCAGGTCGGTCTGCATGGTCTGCACCGCATAGCGGCCGTTCTCGATCATCCGGCCCGACTTGTCGATCTCGGCGCGGTTGCCGCTCTGCTGGGCGATGAGGGTTGCGATGGCGGCCACCAGGATCATCCCGATGGTGATCGCCACCATGAATTCGATCAGGGTCAGGCCCTGCTGGCCTCGAAGGCCGGGATGGCGAATGACGCGGTTCGGCATGGCTTCGCCTCCTAGCTCAATTGGACGGTGATGCTGACCGCGCGCCGCGCGGCATCCGACCCGTATTGGCCGGAGCCGCAAGGGATGCCCGCCGGCGGCGCCGACGTGGCGCCGGAGCCTTGCCAGGCCACGCTGATCTGGTAGAGGTTGCTGGTGGCGTCCTTGGTGATGCAGCCGCGCGCGCCCAGCACCGCGCCGATCTTGTCGCCGTTGGAAGCCAGTTCCGCGGCGCCCAGCAGCTGGTCGCGCCATTCGGTGACGTCCTGCACCATCCGGGTCTTCTGGTCCGCCGTCCCGCTGGCGCAGGAGGCCACCGTCGGAACGGTGGCGTTGCCGGTGCCGATGAAACTCCCGAGCACGTAGCAGCCGACCACGGCCTTGTTGTTGCTCATGCGGGCAGCCATGTCCTGCACCAGCATCAGGGCCTGCACCCGCTGGTAGGACTCCAGCTGCGCCCGCTGGCTCTGGACCATCACGCCGACCAGGCCGAGCAGGCCGAGCATGAGGATCACCAGGGTCACCAGGACTTCGATCAGGGTGGCCCCGCGCTGGCGCTGGTTCGCCAGGGCGGCCATGGGCCGGCGGGAAGGCAGCCGCTTCATTGACAGCTCCTGTTGGTGGAGGCCGGGACGCCGCTGGCGTCGACCTTGACGCACTTGACCGCATCGGCGATGCCGGTGACTTCAAACCAGACCCCGGCGGCGGGACGGCCGCTGGCGCCGAAGCTGACGGCGGCGGGCGTGGTCGCGGTGTTGCTGGTGTCCTTCTGGGTCACCGTCACCGAGTCCATGGGCTGCAGGGTGTGGATGGTCGAGGTGCCGGCCATGACCGACCAGCCGCTGGCCCAGGCCGTGGTCGAGGTCGGCGTCAGGCTGACCGTGGAATTGCGCTTGATCGCCTCGCTGCGGGCCATCATCACGGCGGTCATCAGGTCGTAGGTGGCCGTCTTGACTTTCTGGTTGGCCACGAAGCTGCGGAAGGCGGGAACGGCAAGCCCCAGCATGACCGCGACGATGGTCACCGTGACCATCAGCTCGATCAGCGTGAAGCCGCGGGAACGGGCGCGGGCGCTCATCACTTCCAGCAGTCCGCCACCGTGCCCGAGCCGGAGATACCCTTCACCCCGGCCTGGGTATAGGTGAGGTTGCCGCACTTGGCGTCCTTGCTGGCCTGCGTGCCGGTGGGCGTGGCCGTGACGGTGTAGGTCGGCGGCGTGGCAGCATTGTTCGCGGCCACCGTGACGGTGTAGTTGGCCGAGACGTCCGTGGGAACGTTCATGTTGACGGCCGTCCACTGGGCAGTGGTGCCCGCGGCCACGGCGAAGTAGGCCCGCGAGTTGAGCATCGCCTGCTCCTGCCGGTTGGCCACCGTGACGACGAAGCTCTCGGCCGCCGAGCGCTTGGCGCGCACCACGTGCTGGGTGTAGGCCGGATAGGCCACGCCGGCGAGGATGGCCACGATCGCCACCGTGATCATCAACTCGATCAGCGTGAAGCCGGACTGTCTGAATCTGCGCATGCCATCTCCTTAAGCTCGCACCCAATACCCTGACTCAACCATATCCAAAGGGTGCTGGCGCCCCGCCGGCCGGCCGACGACCGGTCGGATTGCCGGCCTGAGTGGTCGCCGGGCGCTGTTGCGCCGATGCCGCAAAATAGGCCGCGATGCAGCCCGAACCCCTTTACATGCAGCAGGCCCTGGACCTCGCGGCCCGCGCCGTGGGCCTGTCCGAGCCCAACCCGCGGGTGGGTTGCGTGATCGTCTCGGCCGACGGCCGCCAGGTGCTGGGCGCCGGGCACACCCAGCGCGCCGGCGAAGCCCACGCCGAGGTCATGGCGCTGCGCGACGCCGCGGCGCGGGGCCTGTCGGTCGAGGGCGCCACGGCCTGGGTGACGCTGGAGCCCTGCTCCCACCACGGCCGCACCGGCCCCTGCTGCGACGCGCTGATCGCCGCCCGCATCGGCAAGGTGGTTGCCGCCGTGGCCGACCCGAATCCGCAGGTGGCCGGCCAGGGCCTGGCGCGGCTGCGGGCCGCCGGGATCGAAGTGGCGACCGGGCCGCTGGCGCGGGAGTCGCGCGAACTGAACATCGGTTTTTTCAGCCGGATGGTGCGCGGCACGCCCTGGCTGCGCATGAAGGTCGCCGCCTCGCTGGACGGCAAAACGGCCCTGGAGAACGGCGTGAGCCAGTGGATCACCTCCGAGGCCGCCCGCGCCGACGGGCACGCCTGGCGCGCCCGCGCCGGCGCCGTGCTGACCGGCATCGGCACCGTGCTGGAGGACGACCCGCGCCTGGACGTGCGGCATGAGGACACCCCGCGCCAGCCCTTCGTGGTCATCGTCGACAGCCGGCTGGAGACCCCGCCGTCGGCCCGGATCCTGATGGACGGTCGCCCCACCCTGGTCTACGCCGCCACCCCGGACGGCGCGCGCCAGGCCGCTTTGGAGCGGCGCGGCGCCACCGTCATCCAGCTGCCGGGGCCCGGCGGCAAGGTGGACCTGGCGGCCATGCTGCGCGACCTGGGGCAGCGCGGCGTCAACGAACTGCACGTCGAGGCCGGCCACAAGCTCAATGGCTCGCTGCTGCGCGAGGGGCTGGTGGACGAACTGCTGGTCTACCTCGCCCCCAAGCTCGTCGGGCTGGGCCAGGGCATGGCGAATGTCGGGCCCCTCACCGAGCTGGCGCAGGCCACGGCGCTGGACTTCCTTTCCTGCGAGCGCGTCGGGCCGGATCTGCGGCTGCTGGCGCGGGTGCGGGGGCGCGACCCGTTCTAGTCCAGTGAAACCGAGAAATCGGCTGTGCGTGGGCACCTGCAGGGCCGCCATCAAGGCGCAAAGCGCAGCCGGGTTGGACACCCGGCGAGCATTTGCAACGCCGAGGGCGGCCCTGGCAGGTGCCCACCCTTCGGGCAGGTGTCTGGCAGGGCACGCTGCGTTGTTGCGCCCCTTGCCCAGGCGCCCAGCCTGGGCAGCGGGCCGCGCCTAGCCGCCTGCCCTGCCAGACACCTGCGCACAGCCGATTTCTCGGTTTCACTGGACTAGGGCCAAGGCCGTCCGCCCGGGCCGAAGAGCCAATCCCTGCGAAAATAGCGGGATGTTCACCGGAATCATCACCGGCGTGGGGCGCATCGCCGCCGTCCACGACCTCGGAAGTTCTTTACAGCACGGCAAGCGCCTGACGGTGGAGGCGCCCGCCGGCTACCTCGAAGACGTGGGCCTGGGCGACAGCATCGCACTCAATGGCGCCTGCATGACGGTCACCGGCATCGCGAGCGACCGCCGGTCCTTCACCATCGACATCTCGGCGGAGTCCCTGGACAAGACCGCCGGCCTGGCCCAGGCCGGCGCCATCAACATGGAAAAGGCGCTGCGCGCCGAGGACCGCCTGGGGGGGCACATCGTGACCGGCCATGTGGACGGCATCGGCGCCGTGACCCATTTCGCCCCGGCCGGCGAAAGCTGGGACCTGCGCGTGCTGGCCCCGCGCGAGCTGGGCAAGTTTCTGGCGTACAAGGGCTCCATCACCATCAACGGCGTGAGCCTCACCGTCAACCGCATCGAGGACAGCGAGGCCGGCACGCAGGTGCGCATCAACCTGATCCCGCACACCATCCAGAACACCGCGCTGGGCGAGCTGACGGCCGGCAGCCGCGTCAACCTCGAGATCGATCTGATCGCCCGCTATGTCGAGCGCATGCTGGGCGCGGGCGCTCAGGGAGCAGTTGCATGATCCAGCCCATTTCACCCATCGAAGACATCGTTGCCGACATGCGCGAAGGGCGCATCGTCATCCTGGTGGACGAAGAGGACCGCGAGAACGAGGGCGACCTGGTGCTGGCGGCGGAACACGTCACGCCGGAAGCCATCAACTTCATGGCGCGCTTCGGGCGCGGCCTGATCTGCCTGACCCTCAGCCGCGAGCGCTGCGAAAGGCTGCGCCTGCCGCCCATGGTGGCTCGCAACGGCACCAAGATGGGCACCGCGTTCACCGTCAGCATCGAGGCCGCCGAAGGCGTGACCACTGGCATCTCGGCGGCCGACCGCGCACGCACGGTGCAGGCGGCCGTCGCCCGCGACGCCGGGCCCGAGCACCTGGTGCAGCCCGGCCACATTTTCCCGCTGCAGGCCGTGGACGGCGGCGTGCTCATGCGCGCCGGCCATACCGAAGCCGGCTGCGACCTCGCCGCCATGGCGGGCCTCACGCCGGCCGCGGTGATCTGCGAGATCATGAAGGACGATGGCACCATGGCGCGGCTGCCGGACCTGCAGGTGTTCGCCCGCGAGCATGGCCTGAAGATCGGCACCATCGCCTCCCTCATCGAATACCGCAGCCGCAACGAGTCGCTGGTCGAGAAGATCGGCACGCGCTCGCTGCGCACCGCTTACGGCGACTTC
Organism: Ramlibacter tataouinensis; assembly: GCF_001580455.1. NCBI lineage: Bacteria > Pseudomonadati > Pseudomonadota > Betaproteobacteria > Burkholderiales > Comamonadaceae > Ramlibacter > Ramlibacter tataouinensis. The sequence continues at coordinate 4,204,970 of NZ_CP010951.1, read as the reverse complement.
ACCGCCCATGCCTGGAAGGACAAGCCCAGCCAGGGCGTGCACATGGCGCTGGTCAAGGGCGAGTGGCAGCCCAGCGACGTGGTGCCGGTGCGCGTGCACGAGCCGCTGTCGGTGCTGGACGCCCTGGAAATCGGCCGCCCCATGCACTCCTGGAGCCTGGACGCGAGCCTGAAGCACATCGCGACCGAAGGCCGCGGCGTCGCCGTGCTGCTCAACTGCGGCGAGGACGCGCAGCAGCTGCTCGCCCAGTTCGATGGCACCGCCCGGGCCTCGCACGCGCCCGAGCGCGGCCGCATGGACCTGCGCAGCTACGGCATCGGCGCACAGATCCTGCGCGATTGCGGCGTGCACCGCATGAACCTGATGGGCACGCCCCGCCGCCTGCCCAGCATGGCCGGCTATGGGCTCGAGATCGCGGGCTACATCGGCACCGACAACAACCTCAAGAAATAGACACCATGTTTCGTGCAGAAAAAGGCCAATCCGACCGGCTCGACGGCGAGGGACTGACCATCGGCATGGTGCAGGCCCGGTTCAACGAGAGCATCACCAACGCCCTGGCGCAGGCCTGCCGGGCTGAACTGCTGGAGCTGGGAGTGGCCGAGGACGACATCGACCACGTCTTCGTGCCCGGCGCGCTGGAAATCCCGGTGGCCCTGCAGGCGCTGGCGGAAAAGGGCGGCTATGACGCGCTGGTCGCGCTCGGCTGCATCATCCGCGGCGAGACCTATCACTTCGAGCTGGTGGCCAACGAGTCCGCGGCCGGCGTCACCCGCGTGTCGCTGGACTACCAGCTTCCCGTGGCCAATGTGATCCTGACCACCGAGAACATGGAGCAGGCGCTGGCGCGGCAGACCGAGAAGGGCCGCGACGCCGCGCGCGTGGTGGTCGAGATGTGCAACCTGCTGGATGACCTCGGATGAGCCGCGCGGCCGCTCCGAAGGCTCATGGCACCGCAGCCCGCAGGGCGAAGGTTAATCAATGACCGAAGCGAAGAAACCGGGGACCACCAGCACCGGCGCGCGCAAGGCGTCGGCCAAGTCGGCGCGCAGCCGAGCGCGCGAATTCGCCTTGCAGGCGCTCTACCAGCACCTGGTCGGCCGCAACGAAGCGCAAGCCATCGACGTCTTCACCCGCGACCTGTCGGGCTTCCACAAGGCCGATTCGGTCCACTACGACGCGCTGCTGCACGGCTGCGTGAAGGATCAGCCGGAACTGGACGCGTTGATCGCGCCGCTGCTGGACCGCAAGCTCGAGGAAATCTCCCCGATCGAGCATGCCGTCATGTGGATCGGCGTCTACGAGTTCCTGCATGCGCCGGACGTGCCATGGCGCGTGGTGCTCAACGAATGCATCGAACTGGCCAAGGAGTTCGGCGGCACTGACGGCCACAAGTACGTCAACGCCGTCCTCAACGGCCTGGCCGGCCAGCTGCGGCCGGCCGAAGTCGAGGCTGATCGGGCGGCGGGCAAGGCACGATGAGACTTTCCAGCCTGATCGACAAGATCGAACCCTTCTATGTGATGGAGGTGGCCAAGGCGGCTTCCAAACTCGCACGCGAGGTGGCGCATACCGACCGGCCGATGATCTTCCTGAACATCGGCGAGCCGGACTTCACCGCGCCGCCGCTGGTGCGCCACGCGGCCGACCGTGCGATCGAGCGCGGCGCGACGCAGTACACCCATGCGCTGGGCCTGGATGCCCTGCGCGAGCGCATCAGCCAGTGGTACACGCAGCGCTTCGGCGTCGACGTCCCGGCCAGGCGCATCGTGGTGACGGCTGGCGCATCGGCGGCGCTGCAGCTGGCCTGCCTGGCGCTGATCGAACGCGGCGAGGAAATCCTCATGCCGGACCCGAGCTACCCCTGCAACTGCCATTTCGTGACGGCGGCGGGCGGCCAGCCGGTGCGGCTGCCCACGACGGCCGGGGAGCGCTACCAGCTCAGCGCAGCGAAGATCGAGGCGCACTGGGGACCGAAGACGCGCGGGGTGCTGCTGGCCTCGCCCTCCAACCCCACGGGCACCTCGATCCATCCGGATGAGCTGCGCCGCATCCACGAGTTCGTCAAGGGCAAGGGCGGCATCACGCTGATCGACGAAATCTACCTGGGGCTGTCGTACGAGGAGACCTTCGGCCACACCGCGCTGGCGCTGGACGACCAGGTCATCAGCATCAACAGCTTCTCCAAGTACTTCAACATGACCGGCTGGCGCCTGGGCTGGGTGGTCGCGCCGGAAGAGGTGGCGCACGCGATCGAAAAGCTCGCGCAGAACCTCTACATCTGCCCGAGCGCGGTGGCCCAGCATGCGGCGCTGGCCTGCTTCGAGCCGGACAGCATCGCCGAGTACGAGCGGCGCCGCGCCGAGTTCAAGGCGCGGCGCGACTGGTTCATCCCGCAGCTGGAAGCCATGGGCCTGCCGGTGCCGGTGGTTCCGGACGGCGCGTTCTACGCCTGGGCCGACTGCTCCGAGGCCTGCCGCAAGCTGGGCGTGAAGGACAGCTGGGAACTCACCTTCGAACTGATGAAACGCGCCCATGTGGCCGTGACGCCGGGCCGCGATTTCGGCGTGGCCGAGGCGCACCGCTTCATCCGCTTCTCGACCGCCAGTTCCATGGACCACCTGCAGGAAGCTGCCCGGCGCCTGGCGGCCGTGCTCGCATGAGCCGCAGGGCCGCTCCGAAGGCTCATAGCACCGCAGCCCGCAGGGCGGAGGTTGTCGAATGACGGCAGGACGCGGGGTCTTCACCTGGCCCGTACGCGTTTACTGGGAGGACACGGATGCGGGCGGCATCGTCTTCTACGCCAACTACCTGAAGTTCTTCGAACGCGCCCGCACCGAATGGCTGCGCTCGCTGGGTATCAACCAGCATGAGCTGCGCGAAACCTCGGGCGGCATATTCGTCGTAGGGGAAACCCGGGTACGTTACCTCCGGCCGGCCCGGCTGGACGATGAACTTATTGTTACGGCAGAGGTCACAGAGATCGGCCGTGCCTCTTTGATAATGGCACAGCAGGCGCTGCTCGCTACTGGCGACCTGCTGTGCGAGGGGACGATCCGCATCGGCTGGGTGCGGGCAGGCACGCTGCAGCCTGCGAGAATTCCTTCGCCTATCCTCGAGGCACTACAAAAGATTCCACATGAGCAATGAACTGTCGATCCTGCAACTGGTGCTGAATGCGAGCTGGGTCGTCAAGCTCGTCATGCTGCTGCTGGTGGGCGTGTCGATCGCAAGCTGGGCGGCCATCCTGCGCAAGCTGTTCTCGATCAAGCGCGTCAATTCCCTCAACGAGGAATTCGAGCGCGACTTCTGGTCCGGCACCAGCCTGAACGACCTGTACGCGGCCGCGGCCCAGAACGCCAAGGTCGCCGGCCCGATGGAGCGCATCTTCGCCAGCGGCATGCGCGAATTCACCAAGCTGCGCGAGCGCCGCATCGCCGATCCGGGCACGCTGCTCGACGGCGCCCGGCGCGCCATGCGCGCCAGTTTCCAGCGCGAGATCGACGCGGTGGAGACCCACCTGTCCTTCCTGGCTTCGGTGGGCTCGGTGTCGCCCTATGTCGGCCTGTTCGGCACCGTCTGGGGCATCATGCACGCCTTCGTCGGCCTGGGCGCGCTGCAGTCGGTGACCCTGGCCACCGTGGCGCCGGGCATCGCCGAGGCGCTGGTGGCCACCGCCATCGGCCTGTTCGCCGCCATCCCGGCGGTGGTGGCCTACAACCGCTTCGCGCGCGACATCGACCGCGTCGCCATCCACCTCGAGACCTTCATCGAGGAGTTCTCGAACATCCTGCAACGCAACCTGGGCGCGCATTCGCCCACGGCTTCGGGACACTGACATGCCCGCCGTCGCCAGTCGCGGCCGCGGCCGCCGCACCATCAACGAGATCAACATGGTCCCGTTCATCGACGTGATGCTGGTGCTGCTGATCATCTTCATGGTCACGGCGCCGCTGATCGCGCCGAGCATGATCGACCTGCCCAGCGTCGGCCGCGGCGCCAAGCCACCTGAGCAGGTGGTGCAGGTGCTGATCCGCAAGGACGAAGGCATCGACGTGCGGATCAACGACCAGACCATGACGGTGCCCCTGCCGGACCTGGCCGGCATCGTCACCCAGGCCCAGTCCAGCCGTCCGGCCGGCAGCAGCGCGGTGATCATCGCGGCCGACCGGAACGTCAAGTACGAAGTCGTGGTCAAGGTCATGGATACCCTGCAGCGCGCCGGTGTGCAGCGCGTTGGACTTTCGGTGCAGGTGACCAAATAGCGGAGCAGGACACCCCAGCCATGCAAGCAGGCGCGGACAGCCAGGCCTTCGCGCCGCCCCGGGAACCGGCGGCGATACGGTCGTTCGTGCTCGCCGTCATCGCGCACCTGCTGCTTCTGCTGGCCCTGACCTGGGGCATCCACTGGCAGAAGGAGGACAAGGTCGCCGCCGAAGCCGAGCTGTGGTCGAGCATCCCCGAGCAGGCGGCCCCGCCGCCGGCGCCTGTGGTGCCGCAAGTTGCACCACCCCCTGCCCCGCCACCCGTCGTCGAAAAGCCCGCGCCGCCGCCGGTCGTCAAGGAACCGGACATCGTGGCCGAGCGCGAGAAGAAGCGGCTCGAAGACGAGGCGCGGCGCCAGCGCGAAGAGGAAGAGCGCAAGGTGCAGGAGGCGAAGAAGAAGCAGCAGCAGGAAGAAGCCGCCAGGCGCGAGCAGGCGGCGAAGGAGAAGGCTGCCGAGGACCGCAAGAAGCAGGAGCAGCTGGCCAAGGCCGACAAGGCCAAGAAGGAAGCCGAAGACAAGAAGCTGGCCCAGCTGCGCGAAGAAAACATGCGGCGCATGCAGGGCCTGGCGGGCAGCAGCGGATCGCCGAGCGCCACGGGCAGCGCCTTGAAGAGCAAGGGGCCATCGGCCAGCTATGCCGGGCGCATCGCCGGCCGCATCAAGCCGAACATCGTATTCACCGACATCGTGGGCGGCAATCCGGCGGCGGAGGTCCAGTTGCGAGTCGCGCCCGACGGAACCATCGTGAGCAGCAAGCTGATCAAGTCGAGCGGCGTGAAGAGCTGGGACGACGCGGTGCTGCGGGCGGTCGAGCGGACCGGCTCCATCCCGCGCGACACCGATGGCAGCGTGGTGCCCGAATTCGAGATGGTGTTCAAGCTGAAGGACTGAGCGCCTTCGGCGCCCTCCGAGCCCTCACCCCTGCCCTCTCCCGCAAGCGGGAGAGGGAGTAAGACCACTCCGACTGGGGTGAGGGGCGCTGAGCCCTGCCCTGCTGCTCAGCTCTCGTACACCACCTGCGCCTTGCCTTGGTCCGCCTGTGCGATCCAGCTAGCCAAGGCCGCATCGGTGGGAAAGAAGCGCGCCTCGTCACCGAGCTGGATCTCGGCCTGCGCCCCTTCGCGCTTGAGCGCCAGCCGTACCGGCAGGCCGCGCAGCAGCTCGCCGTGTTCGGTCTGCTCGCGCCGGGGCGGGAAGTCGCGCAGCAGGCGCTTGATGTCGGGCGCGACGCCGTTCACCGCCACCCGCAGGAACTTGCCGAAACGGCAGCGCGCGGTGGGCAGGTCCCAGGCCTGGGTGATGCTCAGGCGAAAGCCGCCGTTGAAGCGGTCCGGCTGCATCTTGCCCATTACGATCACCAGCTCGTCGTCCTTCAGCAGGTTGCGATGGGCATTGATCACCGCCTCGTCGGCGGTGGCTTCGATCGTGCCGGACTTGTCGTCCAGCTTGAAGATCGCGAGCCGGCCGCGCTGGCCATTGATCTCCCGGAAGTTGCTGACGATGCCGGCCAGCAGTTGCGGTTCGCGGCTGTCGATCAGGTCGTCGATGGCGCGCTTGGCGAAGCGCCGCACCTCCAGCGCGACCTCGTCAAACAGGTGGCCCGACAGGAAGAAGCCGATCGCCATCTTCTCGAACCCGAGCCGCTCGCGCACGCCCCAGGGCGTGGCTTCCACCAGCGGCGGCTCCTGCGTGCTGGCCGCATGCGAGTCGTCCATGTCGAACAGGCCGCCCTGGTTGGCATTGGCATCGGTAGCGGCGGCAAAGTCGAAGGCCAGGTCGAGCGAGGCCAGCAGCGAGGCGCGATTGAGCTGCAGCGAATCGAAGGCGCCCGCCTTGATCAGGGCTTCCACCGTGCGCTTGTTGACCCGGCTGCGGTCGATGCGCACGCAGAAGTCGTACAGGCTCTGGAACGGCCCGCCCGCCTGACGCGCGTCCACGATGGCATCGATGGCCTGTTGGCCGGTGCCCTTGACCGCCCCCAGGCCGTAGCGGATCAGCTTGTCCGACACCGGCTCGAAGCGGTAGACGCCGCGGTTGATGTCCGGGGCCTCGAAGCCGATGCCGAAGTTGTCCCGCGCGTCCTCGAACAGCACCTTGAGCTTGTCGGTGTCGTCCATTTCCACTGTCATGTTGGCGCAGTAGAACTCGGCGGTGTAATGGACCTTCAGCCAGCCGGTGTGATAGGCCAGCAGCGAATAGGCCGCGGCGTGCGACTTGTTGAAGCCGTAGCCCGCGAACTTCTCCATCAGGTCGAAGATCTCGTCGGCCTTTTCTTCGCTGATGCTCTTGTCGGCGGCGCCCTTGCGGAAGATCTGGCGGTGCTGCGCCATTTCCTCGGGCTTCTTCTTGCCCATCGCCCGGCGCAGGAGGTCGGCGCCGCCGAGCGAATAGCCGCCGAGGATCTGGGCGGCCTGCATCACCTGCTCCTGGTAGACCATGATCCCGTAGGTCTCGGAGAGCACCGGCTCCAGCAGCGGATGCGGATAGACCACGTCCTCGCGTCCGTTCTTGCGCGCGCAGAAGGACGGGATGTTCTCCATCGGCCCCGGGCGGAACATGGCGTTCAGCGCGACCAGGTCCTCCAGCCGCGTGGGCTTGGCGTCGCGCAGCATGCCCTGCATGCCGCGCGATTCGAACTGGAACACCGCTTCGGTCTTGCCGTCGGCGAACAGCCGGTAGGTGGGCGCGTCCTCCAGCGGCACGTTCTCGAAGGCGAAATCGGCCCGTTTCGGATGGCGCGCGCGGATGAAGTCCTTGGCGATCTCCAGGATGGTGAGCGTGGCCAGGCCCAGGAAGTCGAACTTCACGAGCCCTGCCGCCTCGACGTCGTCCTTGTCGTACTGGCTGACGGCCGAGTCACTGCCGGGCTGCTGGTACAGCGGCGTGAAGTCGGTGAGCTTGCCCGGCGCGATCAGCACGCCGCCGGCATGCATGCCGACGTTGCGGGTCATGCCTTCGAGCTTCTGCGCCAGGCCGATCAGCGTCTTGACCTCGTCTTCCTTCTCCAGCCGCTCGGCCAGCTGCGGCTCTTGCTTGATCGCATCGTCGATGGTGATGTGCTGGCCCGGCTTGTTCGGGATCAGCTTGCTGATGCCATCGCAGTAGTTGTAGCCCATGTCGAGCACGCGGCCGACGTCGCGGATCGCGGCCTTCGCCGCCATCGTTCCGAAGGTGGCGATCTGGCTCACCGCATCCTTGCCGTACTTGCCCTTGACGTAGTCGATGACGCGATCGCGGTTGCTCTGGCAGAAGTCGATGTCGAAGTCCGGCATCGACACACGTTCCGGGTTCAGGAAACGCTCGAACAGCAGGTTGTAGGCCAGCGGGTCCAGGTCGGTGATCTTGAGCGCGTAGGCCACCAGCGAGCCCGCACCCGAGCCGCGCCCCGGCCCCACCGGGCAGCGGTTGTTCTTGGCCCAGTTGATGAAGTCGCCCACGATGAGGAAGTACCCCGGGAACTTCATGGTCAGGATGGTTTCGATCTCGAAGTCCAGCCGCTGCTCGTAGCGCGGCCTCTGCTTCTCGCGCGCCACCTCGTCGGGGTACAGGTGGAGCAGGCGCTCCTTCAGGCCTTCGCGCGAGGCAAAGCGGAAGTACTCCTCGATCGGCATGCCGTTGGGCGTGGGGAACACGGGCAGCTGCGGCTTGCCCAGCTCCAGCACCAGGTTGCAGCGCTTGGCGATCTCCTGGGTGTTGGCCACGGCCGAGGGCACGTCGGCGAACAGCTGCTCCATCGCGGCCTGCGGCTTGAACCACTGCTCGCGCGTGAAGCGGCGCACCCGGCGCGGGTTGCCCAGGATCTCGCCGCCGGAGATGCACACACGCGCTTCATGCGCCTCGTAGTCCTGCTCGGCCGGGAACTGCACGGGGTGGGTCGCCACCACCGGCAGGTTCAGGCGCGCGGCCAGCTGCACCGCCGACGCCACATGGGCCTCGTCATCGGCGCGGCCGGCGCGCTGCAGTTCGATGTAGAAGCGGTGCGGGAAGACCGAAGCGAGCGTGAGCGCCACCTCGCCTGCGCGCCCTTCGTCGCGCCGCTGCAGCGCCTGGCCCACCGGACCGGCCTGTGCGCCGGAAAGCGCGATCAGGCCCTCGCTCAGCTCGCGCAGCCATTCGAGCTTGCAGGCGCCCTGGTTATCGATCACGTTGCTGGTCCAGGCGCGTGTCAGCAGCTCGCACAGGTTCAGGTAGCCCTGCCGGTTCTGCACCAGCACCAGGATGCGCGACAGCGCGGCGGGTTCCTGCGACAGGCCCTGCAGCACGAGTTCGGCACCGAGCAGCGGCTTCACGCCCGCCGAGCGCGCGGCCTTGTAAAACTTGATCCCGCCGTACAGGTTGTTCAGGTCGGTGATCGCCAGCGCCGGCTGCTGGTCTTGCGCAGCCGCCTGCACGATCTCGTCGATCCGGTTCGTGCCGTCGGCAATGGAGAATTCGGTGTGCAGGCGCAGGTGGACGAACATCGGTGGAATTGTAGGAAACGCCCGGGGGTTGACACACTCCTAAAATTCCGGATGTGAACAATGTCCTGAACGTCTCCGCCTACCACTTCGTTCCGCTGCCCGACGCCCACACCCTGCGCGAGCGCCTGTTGGGCCGCGCCGAGGCGCTGGGGCTCAAGGGCACCATCCTGTTGGCCGAGGAAGGCATCAACCTGTTCCTGGCCGGCGCCGCCGAGGCGGTGCGCGGTTTCCTGCAGGAATTGCGCGCCGACGCGCGGCTGGCGGGACTTTCGGCCAAGGAGAGCTGGTCCCAGCGCCAGCCCTTCGGCCGCCTGCGGGTGAAGGTCAAGCGCGAGATCATCCGCATGGACCATCCGGCGATCCGGCCGGCCGCCGGACGCGCGCCGGCCCTCCAGGCCCTCACGCTCAAGCGCTGGCTGGACCAGGGCCACGACGACGCAGGCCGGCCGCTCGCGCTGCTGGACACGCGCAATGGCTTCGAGGTCGACTACGGCAGCTTCGACAGCGCCATCGACTGGCGGCTCTCCAGGTTCAGTGAATTCCCGCAGGCGCTGCGCGAACGCCGCGCGGAGCTGGAAGGCAAGGCGGTGGTGAGCTTCTGCACCGGCGGCATCCGCTGCGAAAAGGCGGCGCTGGTGCTGCAGGAGGCCGGCCTGGACACGGTCTGGCAGCTGGAAGGCGGCATCCTGAAGTACTTCGAGGAAGCCGGTGGCGCGCATTTCCACGGCCGCTGCTTCGTGTTCGACGAGCGCGAAGCGCTGCAGGCCGACCTGCTGCCGGCGGCGGGCTGAAGCCGGCGCGGGCTCAGGTCGCGTCGTCCGGACTGAGCCGTTCCGAGACGAAGTAGGCCGGCCGCCGCTTGGTCTCGAGATAGATCTTGCCGACGTATTCGCCGATCACGCCCAGGGAGAGCAATTGCACCCCGCCGATGAAGGCGAGCGGCACCACCGTCGAGGTCCATCCCGGCACGGCCTCGCTGGTGAAGATCCCGATCCCCAGCGCCCACAGCCCGAGCCCCAGGGCCAGCAGGCAGGTGGACAGCCCCAGCAGTGTGATGAAGCGCAGGGGCGCGACCGAGAACGAAGTGATGCCCTCCCAGGCCAGCGAAAGCATCTTCGCCAGCGGGTACTTCGAATTGCCCGCATGACGCTCATGCCGCTCGTAGTACACGACGGTGGTCATGAAGCCGAGTTGCGGCACCATGCCGCGCAGGAAGAGATTGGACTCCTGGAACTTCCCCAGCGCCTCCAGCGCCCGGCGCGACATCAGCCGGAAGTCCGCATGGTTGAAGATGACCTCCACGCCGAACATCGCCAGCAGCCGGTAATACCCCTCGGCGGTGATGCGCTTGAAGGCCGTATCCGAGTTGCGCTGGCAGCGCACACCGTAGACGATGTCGGCGCCGCCGGCCGCCGCCGCCACCATCTGGACGATGGCGCCCAGGTCGTCCTGCAGGTCCGCGTCGATGCTGACGACAGCGTCCGCCTGGGCTTCGCGCAGGCCGGCCAGCAGCGCGCGCTGGTGCCCCCGATTGCGTGACAGGCGCAGCGCCTGCACCCGGGCGTCGGCCGCGGCGGCCTCGCGCAGCAGCTCCCAGGTGCGGTCCTTGCTGCCGTCATCCACGAACAGCAACATGGAGTCCGAGTCGACCGCTCCCTGGGCCCGCAGTTGCGACAGCAGCCCCAGCAGCCGCTTCAGGGTCACCGGCAGGACCTCTTCTTCGTTGTAGCAGGGCACGACAATGGCCAGCTTCATGCAGTCTGTTCCTGTTCGCGGAAGGTGAAGTAGCGCTGCCCGAGGAAATTCGCCACCGTGAAGCACACCATGGCCGGCAGCTGGCTCGCCAGCGCTCCCCAGCCGAGTCCGAGGGTCAGGGCGAGCACCAGCAGGTTGATGACATAGGCCGCCACGATCACGAGGAGAAAACGCGCCAGGTGGTCGGCGCTCATGCGCGATCCGAAGGTCCAGCGGGCATTCAGGGCAAAACTGAGCAAGGTGCCGGTGACGTAGCCGAGGATATTGGCCAGGTAGGGATCGACCCCCTGCCAGGCGAGCAGCAGGATCAGGCCGCTGCCGACCAGGGTGTTGGCCACGCCGACCAGCCCGAAACGGGCGAACTGCGCCAGCACTCGCATGCGCGCCCTCGTCACAAGCAGCCCGCCCTGTCCCAGACCGGCGGCCCGGCGAACAGGGTCCAGTTGCCCCGCAGGCACTCCACCTCGCGGCCGCCGCCGGCCAGCACTTTTTCGATGATCCTCATCTCGGGCGCGATGCCGCGGTCCAGCAGGTACAGCACTTCGCCGCCGACGCACTGGCGGCTCGGACGGGTCACGAAGGAAACGAACTGGACCTTGTCCCCGTCCAGGGTGATCACGGAAGCCTGCGCGCCGGGAATCAGGACCTCGGTGCGCAGCGTGGCCCAGTGCTCGCCGTAGATGCGGCGGATCCCTAGCTCCTTCATCCGGGCGGCGACGCGCGCGAACACCGGCCCGTCGTTGTGCACGGCAAGCTCCGACTGGAGCCGCGCGCGATAGGGAGGAACGACAAGGGCGGAACCCACCGTGGATGTCAGGATCGCCAGCGCGCACAGCGCGGCAAGCATCGGTCGCTCGAACCGCCGGTGCGACAGCCACTGGAGCGCCGCCAGCAGCAGCGCCAGCTTCAGGAGCACCAGCGCCCAAAGGAAGTGCCGGATGTCGAGCCAGTACTCGATCGCGCACACGATGAAAAAGCCCAGCGCTGCGCCCAGCCCGCCCGTCATCCCCACGAACTCGATGGGACCTGCCGCCGGGTGCGACTGCGGCGGCGACATCACCCGCCGGGCCAGGCGCGCGCCCAGCCAGACCGCGAGGCCCGCGAACAGGGCCAGCGCCAGCGTCTTCAAGGCGTACAGGACCAGGTGCGCCGGCTTCGAGGACATCCCCGCGAACTGGTAGAAACCGATGAAATAGTCGACGATGCCCTTGAGCAGTTCGCTGGCCCGTGCCAGGAAGTGGTCATAGGCCGCGAGCGGCAGGGGCGGGATGCCGACGACCTGATGGGAAAGGAGCAGCCAGCGGTTGCCCGCATACCCGGCCAGGGCCCCGGCGACCACCAGACCGAGCCAGGACCTGGCGCCGCCCAGCCGTCCGCCGGCCCACAGCGCCGCGGCCAGCGGCAGCAGCAGCATCACGGCGCGCGTCGGCGCCTCCAGCACCAGCAGGAACACCGCGAGGGCGCACAGCACCGGCGCCCGCCGGTGCCCCTGGCTCGCGCGAAACGCCTGGATGACGATCACCAGCGCCAGCACCACGATGCCCAGGTGCGATTGCTGGCCGAGGATGAAGTCGGCTTCGGTGTGGCCCAGGGGCAGGAACAGCAGCCAGCAGGCCAGCAACGAGCGGCGCCAGTGCTGCAGCAGCGAGTCGATGCACAGGAACGCCGCGAGGAAGAAGACGGCGAAGGTCGCCATGGAGCCCGCCGCGTAGGCGCGATAGCCTTCCAGGCCCAGTGCCAGCGCCGGCGCGATGAACAGGTTGTTGCGCCACAGGATCAACTGGTTGCCGTAGGCGAAGTCCCGGGGCAACAGGCTGCGCTCGTCCACCATGGCCTGTGCCAGCAACTGGTGCGCGGCCGCATCCGAATGGAAGATCGATGGGTAGTAGCCAAGGAAGAAAACCCAGGCCGTCAGCAGGCCGGTGAACACCACGAGCAGCGCTGCGCCGGCCCGACCCGGCAAGGCGAGGCCGAGGAAGGCATTCGAGGCGGGCAAGGGGAAAACGGCAGGCGGCGTCTGCATGCTTGTTCTTTTTCTGAAATGCACCGCTCCTCCGGCGGCACGCAATTATCGTGCAGCCTGAGGTTTCACTTTTTGATCGCCGCCAGATCGAAGCGGGCTCGTTGACCGGGATAGCCCGTGGCGGCCCCGCGACAGTCGCTTCCTAGAATCGGCAGATGCATGAAACCCAGCAGCCTGTGGCGCGCTCGCGCCAGGTCCTCGCCCTCTACGCCATTTTCTTCGTCTCGGGCTTTTGCGGCCTGATCTACGAGTCGATCTGGTCGCACTACCTCAAGCTGCTGCTGGGACATGCCGCCTATGCGCAGGCCGTGGTGCTGGTGGTGTTCGTCGGCGGCCTCGCCCTGGGCGCCTGGCTGACCGGGCGCTGGTCGGAGCGCCTGCGCCGGCCGATCCTGCTCTATGCGGCGGCGGAAGCGCTGGTGGGCGTGTTCGCCTTCGGCTTCCAGCGCCTGTTCGAGAGTGCATCCGCCTGGGCCACGGCCAGCTTCCTGCCGGCCGTGTGCGGCGAACCGGGCTCCTGCGCTGCGTCCTGGCTGCTGGCCGCGGCCCTGATCCTGCCGCCCTCGATCCTGCTCGGGACCACCTTCCCGCTCATGAGCGCGGGCGTGATCCGCCTGGGCGTGCGGCCGGGCCGCGGCCTGAGCCTTCTCTATTTCCTCAATAGTGCTGGCGCGGCGCTGGGCGTGCTCGGATCGGGCTTCCTGCTGATCCCCGCGCTGGGGCTGCCGGGCACGATGCTGCTGGCGGGCAGCATGAACTTGCTGGTCGCGCTGGCGGCCTTCGCGGCCGGCAGCGTGGGCGACGCCCAGGCCGAGCCGCCTGCGGCGCAGCGGCCGGCGGCCCAGGCCTCGACGCGGGAATTGCGCGTGCTGCTGCTGGTCGCGGCGCTCACCGGGCTGTCCTCCTTCGTCTACGAAGTGGTGTGGATCCGCATGCTGACCCTGGTGTTCGGCGCCGCCACCCACTCCTTCGAGCTGATGCTGTCGGCCTTCATCCTGGGCCTGGCGCTGGGCGCCTGGTGGATCCGCAAGCGCATCGATACCGCCCCCGGCGTGCTGCGACTGCTGGCGGCCATCCAGGTGCTGATGGGCGTGCTGGCCGTGGCCACGCTGCCGCTCTATGCCGGCCTGTTCGACACCATGGCCTTCGCGCTGCGCGCCCTGCGGCGTGCCGAGGAGGCCTATGGCCTGTTCAACATCGCGATGGGCGTGATGGCCGCGGCCGTGATGCTGCCGGCCACGATTTGCGCCGGCATGACCCTGCCGCTGATCACCGCGGCGCTGCTGCGCGGCGGTCACGGCGAGCGCCAGGTGGGACAGGTCTACGGCGTCAACACCTTCGGCGCGATCGCCGGCGTGCTCCTGGCCGTGCACCTGCTGCTGCCGGCCCTGGGCCTCAAGTGGTCGCTGGCCACGGGCGCTGCGATCGACGTGGCGCTGGGCCTGCTGTTGTGGCGCCTGGCCGGGCCCGGCGAGAAAGCCGTCGCACCACGCCGATGGGTCTCGCCCGCACTGGCCGCCGGCACCGCCTGCGCCCTGCTGCTCGCCTTCCCGCTGGCGACCACGCTGGACACGCGCGTGCTGGCCTCCGGCGTGTTCCGCAACGGCAGCCCGCTCGTGGATCGGGACAGCATCATCCCGTTTCATCGAGACGGCAAGACCGCGACCGTGACGGTGCTGGAAAGCCGCAATGGCACGCGCAGCCTGCTGACGAACGGCAAGTCCGACGGCGCCAGCCACCCGCAGGGCGCGGTGACGACCCTGGACGATGCCACCATGGTGCTGCTGGGCGCGCTCGGTCCCATCCACCATCCGCAGGCCCGGCGCGCGGCGGTGATCGGCCTGGGCACCGGCACCTCCAGCGCCGTGCTGCTGGAGTCGCCGCGGCTGGAAGCGGTGGACACCATCGAGATCGAACCCATGATGGTGGAGGCCGCGCAGCTGTTCCGCCCGCGCAATGCCAAGGTGTTCGAGGATCCGCGCAGCCGCATCATCATCGACGACGCCCGGGCCCATTTCGCCAAGGCCCGCGCGCACTACGACCTGATCGTCTCCGAGCCCTCCAACCCGTGGGTGAGCGGCGTCTCCGGCCTGTTCACCACCGAGTTCTACCGCCACGCCGCCAACCACCTGGCCGCCGACGGGCACTTCGTGCAGTGGCTGCACCTGTACGAAGCCAGCCCGCAGGTGGTGGGCTCCATCGTGCGCGCCTTCGCCACGGTCTTCCCCGATTTCGCCGCCTACACCACCAACCACGCCGACGTGGTGCTGGTGGCGCGGCGCAACGGCCGCCCGCCGGCGATCGACGTGGCGGCGCTGGACGGCATGCAGGGCATGCGAAAGCGCCTGCTGGAGATCGGCATCGACAGCGCCGCCAGCCTGGCCGGGCATGACGGCGGGCCGGCGGCGGCGATCCGCATCCTGGCGCAGTCCTATGGCGCGCCGCCGAACTCCGACTACTTTCCCTTCGTCGACAACCACGCCGCCCGCGCCCGCTTCCTGGGCGCCACGGCAGCGCCGCTGTTCGCGCTGCCCGAGGCGCCGCTGCCCTTCCTGGAATTCGCGAACGGGCCGGCGCCCCATGCCGGCCAGGTGACGATCGCCACCGCAACCATGCCCAAGGCGCTGCAGAAGGTCGCAGCGGGACGCAATGCCATGCGCTACCTGCAAGGCAGGCCGGTGGACGCCGGCGATGCGAGCTGGTACGCCGACTACGCGGTGGACCTCGCACTGGTGCGCGGCTGGTCGCAATCCTGCGCAGTGCCGGCGGAAACCGGACCGGCCTGGCAGTCGGTCGTGCGGGTGGCTTCCATCCTCAATGCCGGCGCGCTGCCCAAAGACGCGCAGGGCTTCTGGAGCGGCATGGCGCAGCGCTGCGGCAGCAAGCTGACGCCGGTGCAGTCGGCGTGGCTCGGCCTGCTGGCTGGCGTGGCGGCTCGCGATGCGGCGGCGACGCAGGAGCGCGGCTTGCAGGTGCAGGCGCAGGACCCCTCGCTCACGACGCCGGCACGGTCTTTCGCGGCGCTGGCGACCACCAGCGCGCTGCTGGGCCGGGGCGATCGCGCGCGCGCGGCGGAAGTGCTGGCGGCGCAGCGCGCGCATTTGCCGGAAAGCGAGATCGAGCAGCCGTGGTTCCGGCTGCTCGTGATGATCCTCAGCGCGCAATAGGCGGACGGCCGGTCCGACAACTCAGGAAACGGGCTCGGGCGGCGTGAAGCGCGTCGGCGGCAGCGGGATGTATTCATCGTCGCCGGGGACGCGGCCCATGCGCTGCGCTTCCCAGTCGGCGCCGGCGCGGAGAATGCGGTCCTTGCGGCTGGAGACGAAGTTCCACCACATGTGCCGGTGCCCATCCAGCGGCTCGCCGCCGACCACGACCAGGCGCGCCGGCCCGTCCGAGCGCACCGTGACGCTGCCGCCTGGCTCGAGCACGACCATCGCGCGCGCCGGCAGCCGCTCCTGCTGCACCTTCACCTCGCCCTGCACGGGATAGATCGCGCGCTCGGACACCAGGGCCGGCAGCTCGAAGCTGGCGCCCGGCTCCAGCTTCACGTCCAGGTACAGGGTCTGCGACAGGGCTGCCACCGGCGAGCTCGCGCCGAACGCGCTGCCCACCAGCACCCGCACCTGCGCGCCTCCCAGCGCCACCTGCGGGATCGCCGAGGCCGGCGTGTGCGCGAAGGCGGGTTCGTCCTCCTCGTGCGCCAGCGGCAAGGCCGTCCACAGCTGCAGCCCATGGATCGCATAGGCCTTGCCACGCAGCGACTCCGGGCGCCGCTCGGAATGGACGATGCCGCGGCCGGCGGTCATCCAGTTGATCGCGCCCGGCTCGATGAGCTGTTCGTTGCCCAGGCTGTCGCGATGCATCATCGCGCCTTCGAACAGGTAGGTGACCGTGGCCAGGCCGATGTGCGGATGCGGACGCACGTCATGGCTCTGCTCGGGCGGCACGTCCACCGGGCCGAAATGGTCGAAGAAAATGAAGGGACCCACATTGCGGCGGTCCAGGGCCGGCAGCAGGCGCCGCACCACGAAACCGCCGCCCAGGTCCTTCTCGTGTCCCTTCAGGTGCAGCACGGCAAGCTCTCCTTCAGCCCTTGAGGCGGGCGGCCACCTCGGCCACCCGCTGGCCGAACAGGCGGCCGGTTTCCAGGTCGCCACGCGACATGTCGGCCACTCCGCCATCGGCCGGCGAGGCCGACACCGCGCCACTGTAAGACACCAGGAAGTTGATGTCGTCGCGCCGCGAGGCCTTCATCTGCGCCGGCATCAGGCCCTGGCTGACCCAGATCATCCCGTGCTGCATGGCCAGCGTGAACAGCGTCAGCAGCGTGCCCTGCTTGTCGCCGATCATGCCGGCGCTGTTGGTGAAGCCCGCCGCAATCTTGTCCTTCCATTCCTGCGCATACCATTGCTTGGAGGAGGCGTCGGCGAATTTCTTGAACTGCCAGCTCACGCTGCCCATGTAGGTGGGCGTGCCGAAGATGATGGCGTCGCTGTCGCGCAGTTGCCGCCAGCCCTCGGGCGGCAGGTTACCGTCGGCATCGATCGCCAGCAGTTCGGCGTTGGCGCCTTCGGCCACCGCCTGCGCCAGGCGCTGCGTGTGGCCGTAGCCGGAGTGATAGACGACGGTGATGCGGGTCATGCGGGTTGCATGCCGCCGACGCGGGTTCGCCGCCCGCCGTCCAGGCTAAGGCGTCCGGCGCCGAATGCCGCGAAACCCAGCAGGCCGCCGATCATTCCAAGATTCTTGTTGAAGCTGAGTTTTTGCATTGCCATTTGCGCCTCGGGCACTGCCCAGTAACCATGGAATATAGGCGTAATCACGGCCACGAATACGGCCATGGCGAGCGCGACCCATCGCGTCTTGAAGCCGAACAGCAGCAGCAGCCCCAAGCCAAGCTCAGTCGCTACGGCAATGGCTGCGCAAACTTCCGGCAGCGGAACGCCCTTGGATGCGATGTAGCCCACCGTTCCGGTAAAGCCAACCAGCTTGGCCCATCCAGAAGGAACGAAGACGTATGCGATCAAGACGCGACCGATCAGCGCCAAGACATCGTGCGCGGAATTGTGGGAGGTGGTGTAGGTGGTCATGAGTCGTCCTTCCTACTCAACAGAAAAAGAAAATCAGCGTTCAGCCAAGTCGAACACCAAGACCTCGGCATCCCGTCCCTTGGACAGCCGCACTGCCGTTTCGTTCTCCAGCTTGGCGGCGTCGCCTGCAACGAGCTTCTGGTCGTTGACCTCGAGCTCACCACGCACCACGTGCACATAGCCCTTGCGCTGCGGGTCGAGCGCGAGCTCGAATGCCTCGTCACCGTCGAACAGGCCCGCGTACATACGGGCGTCGGCGTGGATGCGCACCGATCCGTCTTCGGCCCCGGGGGAAGCCACCAGGCGCAGGCGCCCGCGCTTCTCGCCGGCGGGAAATGCCTTCTGCTCGTAGCCGGGCGCGATCCCCAGCTCATTGGGCTCGATCCAGATCTGCAGGAAATGCGTCTCCTCGCCCGGGGCGTGGTTGAACTCGCTGTGCATCACGCCGCGGCCCGCGCTCATGCGCTGCACCTCGCCCGGCGGAATGCCCTTGACGTTGCCCATGCTGTCCTTGTGCGCCAGGTTGCCTTCCAGCACGTAGCTGATGATTTCCATGTCACGATGGCCGTGCGTGCCGAAGCCCGTGCCCGGCGCGATGCGGTCCTCGTTGATCACGCGCAGGTTGCCGAACCCCATGTGCTGCGGGTCGTAGTAGCCGGCAAAGGAAAAGCTGTGAAACGACTTCAGCCAGCCGTGGTCGGCGTAGCCGCGTTCGCGGCCCTTGCGCAAGGTCAACATCGGTGTTGCTCCGTGGGTGCGTGAGTGATGCTGCCAATGTAGGGACGTGGGGCTTGTAGTCGCATGCCCCTGGTTTGATGGCATCATTCAAAAAGACTGAAGTCCTGCAACGTCCTACGTACCCTGTCTTCCACGCCCATGCCCACGGCCCGCGATGTGCTCACCCCGGATTCGCTTGCCCTGTTGCAGGCCGTCGAGCAGGCGGGAAGTTTCGCCGCGGCAGCGCGCGAGCTCGGGCTCGTCCCCAGTGCGGTCACCTATCGCATCCGCCAGATCGAGGACGCGCTCGACGTGCTGCTGTTCGACCGCAGTTCCCGCCAGGCGCGCCTGACCGACGCCGGCCAGGAACTGCTGCGCGAAGGCGGCCGCCTGCTGCAGGAGATCGACGCCGTGGCCAACCGCGTGCAGCGGGTCGCCACCGGCTGGGAGTCGCAGCTGACGGTCGCGGTGGACACGGTGATCGCCTGTTCCACCGTGATGGAGCTGGCGCAGGCCTTCTGCCCCGTGGCGCCCAACACGCGGCTGCGCCTGCGCGACGAATCGCTTTCCGGCACGCTGGAAGCGCTCACCAGCGGCCAGGCCGACCTGGCGATCGGCATCGCGGTGGAACCGGGCACCGCGGTGGACGTGCACAGCAAGCCGCTTGGCGACCTGCCCTTCATCTATGCGGTGGCGCCCCATCACCCGCTGGCCAGTGTCAAGGAGCCGATCCGGGACGAAGTGCTGCTGAAGCATCGCGCGGTGGCGGTGGCGGACTCGGTGCAGCGCGGCTCGGGGGTGACCTTCGGCCTGCTGGCAGGGCAGGACGTGCTGACCGTGGGCACCATGCGCGCCAAACTGGATGCGCAGCTGCGCGGCCTGGGCGGCGGCTTTCTGCCGGAGCCCATGGCGCGGCCCTTCGTGGAAACCGGCACGCTGGTGGTCAAGAAGGTCCATCGCGACCCGCGCCTGGTGCGTCTGAGCTACGCCTGGCGCACCAGCGCCACGCCCGGCCGCGCCTTGCAATGGTGGCTGGCGCAATTGGACAGCCCGGTGACGCGAAAAGCGCTGCTGGAGCGGCACGGCATGCCAAACTAGGGCAATCAAACAATGAAATCGACTAAAAAAATCGCAGTGGTCGGCGCCGGCATCGCCGGCCTGGCCTGTGCCCGCACCCTGGCCCGCGCGGGGCACGAGGTGACCGTGTTCGAGCAGGAGGCGCAGGTGGGCGGCCGCACGGCCACCTGCGACACGCCCTTCGGCACCTTCGACCACGGCGCGCAGTACTTCACCGTGCGCGACGCCCGGTTCGAGCAGGCCCTGCAGACCGCGCCGGGCGCCTGCAAGGCCTGGAGCGCCAACGCCGTGCGGGTGCTGGACCCGCATGGCCGCGTGGCGGAGGCGTCGCTGCCCGCGCGCGAAGCGCACTGGGTCGGCGTCCCGGGCATGCACGAAGTCGCGCGCCAATGGGCGCGGCCGCTGGTCGAGGGCGGGCGCATCGAACTCGAAACCCGGGTGACCGGCGTCGAACGCGACGCGCTGGATGCCTCGCGCTGGCAGCTGCGCACCAGCGGCGCGCAGGATTCCGTCCATGTCTATTCCGGCTACGAGGCCGTGCTGCTGGCCCTGCCGGCGGGGCCGGCCGGCGGGCTGCTGCGCCTGTCGGGCGTCGCGCCGGACTTCGCGGCGCGCATGGAAACGGTCGAAGTCGCGCCCTGCTGGACGCTGATGCTGGCGTTCCCGCACGCCACGCAACCGCAACTCGCGCACCTGGGGCCGCAGTGGAACGCCGCGCTGAGCACGCACCACCGGCTGGCCTGGCTGGCGCGCGAATCGTCCAAGCCCGGCCGCAGCCCGGTGGAGCGCTGGACGGCGCAGGCCAGCCCGGCCTGGTCGCAGGAGCACGAGGGCGACGACGGCCCACGCGTGCAGGCCAAGCTGCTCAAGGCCTTCTCCGAAATCACCGGCATCCGGGCTGAGCCCAGCCATGCCGAGGTGTTCCGCTGGCGCTGGGCCAAGACCATGAAGCCGCTGGGCGCGTCGCACCTGTGGGATGGCGGCCAGGGCATCGGCTTGTGCGGCGACTGGTGCCTGGGACATCGCGTCGAGGACGCCTTCGTTTCGGGGCTGGAGCTGGCGCTGGCCGTCGCTTAGGGCCTGTATGAACAGGCCCTAACCCCATGGCCCGCTACGTCGGGCGCTTCGCGCCCTCGCCCACCGGGCCCTTGCATGCCGGCTCGCTGGTCGCGGCGCTGGCCAGCTGGCTGGACGCGCGCGCGCATGACGGCCGCTGGCTGGTGCGCATCGAAGACGTGGACACGCCGCGCTGCGATGCCGCAGCGACCGACACCATCCTGCGGCAGCTGGCCGATTGCGCCTTGCTGGCCGACGAAGCGCCGGTGTTCCAGTCCGCCCGCGGCGCGCCCTACCAGGCGGCGCTCGACCTGCTCGTGGCACAGGGCCGCGCCTACCCCTGCGCCTGCTCGCGCAAGGACATCGAACAGGCGCTGGCCGCGGCCGGACGCAGCCACGAGCGGCACGGCGAGCTGGTGTATCCCGGCACCTGCCGGGGCGGCCTGCGCGGCCGCGCGGCGCGCGCCTGGCGGTTCCGCATCGAGCCGGGCACGGTGCGCTGGACCGATCGCCGGCTGGGACCGCAGGCCCAGGACGTGGAGCGCGAAGTGGGCGATTTCGTTCTGAAGCGCGCCGACGGCCTGTGGGCCTACCAGCTGGCGGTGGTGGTGGACGATGCGGCGCAAGGGGTCACCGATGTCGTGCGCGGCGAAGACCTGGCGGACAACACGGCGCGGCAGGTCCAGCTGCAACGCGCGCTGGGCGTGGCGACGCCCCGCTACTTTCACACGCCGCTGGTGCTGGGGGACAACGGCGAGAAGCTCTCCAAGCAGAACGGCGCGAAGGCGCTGGATACGTCGGATGCGCTTTCCGCCCTCAATGCCGCAGCCCGGGTGCTGGGGCTGCAGCGCCAGTCAGGCAGCGTCGGCGAGGCGCTCGCCGGCTGGAGTGCGCAGTGGCGCGACTTTTACAATCGGCCGGGTGACTGACACCGGCAACAGCCCCGCCCCCTCGCCTTCCGGCGCCCCCGACCACATCCAGCATCCGCGCGCCATCCGCAGCTTCGTCAGGCGCGCCGGCAGAACCACCATTGGCCAGGCCAAGGCCTTCGAGCAATGGGGGCCCCGCTTCTTGCTCCCCTACAGCGCGACGCCGCTGGACCTGGCGCAAGCCTTCGGCCGCGAAGCCCCCACCATCCTGGAAATCGGCTTCGGCATGGGCGAGGCCACGGCCCATATCGCCGGGCTGATGCCGGAGAAGAACTTCCTGTGCTGCGAAGTGCATGAACCGGGCGTGGGCGCCCTGCTCAAGCGCATCGGCGAGCACGAGCTGGCCAACATCCGCATCGTGCAGCACGACGCGGTCGAAGTGCTCGACCACATGCTGGCCCCGGACTGCCTGGCGGGCGTGCATGTGTTCTTTCCCGATCCCTGGCACAAGCTGCGGCACAACAAGCGGCGCCTGATCCAGCCGCCGCTGGTGGCCAAACTGGCCGCACATTTGCAACGCGGCGGTTACATCCATTGCGCCACCGACTGGGAGCCCTACGCGCAGCAGATGCTGGAGGTGCTCTCGGCCGAGCCCGCGCTGCAGAACACCACCCAGGGCTTCGCGGCGCGGCCCGACTACCGTCCGCTGACCAAGTTCGAGAACCGCGGACTGAAGCTCGGCCACGGGGTGTGGGACGTGGTGTTCCGGAAGAGCTGAATTCGCTCGCCAGCTGGCTAACCAGCTAGGCCGCCGGGGTTAAGGCCGGCTTTTTATTGTCGAGGCACACCCTTCGGCGTATCGTTCGGCTCAGCATTGCGCCCAGGGGGCGCGGGAGGAATCAAGATGAACAAGGATCGCAGGCAATTGCTGGGTACGGTGCTGGCGACCACGCTCGCCAGCTGGGGGCTGCCGGGCGCCGCCTGGGCCCAGGGCAAGGCGGCGGCCGGGCCGCGCAAGATCGTGCTCGGCCAGTCGGTGCCGCTCACCGGCGCGGCCGACCAGATCGGGCTGGCATTCGCCGGCGGCGCCAAGCTCTACTTCGACGAGTTCAACGCGCGCAAGAACAACCCGGGCTGGACCTTCGAGCTGCGCCAGATGGACGACGGCTATACCGCAGCCAAGGCCGCGGCCAACGCCAAGAAGCTGCTCGACGACGGCGCCGACATCCTGTTCGGCTTCGTGGGTACCGGCACCACCGATGCCGCCGGTGAACTGGCCACCAAGGAGGGCGCCCTGTTCTTCGCGCCCTTCGCCGCCTCGGACAAGCTGCGCGACCGCAACCGCGCCAACGTGTTCCACGTGCGGCCCAGCCTCTCGGACGAGGCCTTCAAGATGGTTCGGCATTGCGCCACCCTGGGCCAGGACCGGCTCGCCGTGGTGGCCGAGGACGACGCCATGGGCCGGGCCGGGCTCGCCGCCATCCAGCAGGCGATGGCGGACCAGAAGCTGCCGCCGCTGGTGGCGCAGGCCTTCGTGCCGGTCAACAGCGACAAGGTGGACGAGGCGGTCGCGACGATCCTGAAAGCCCAGCCGCACGCCGTGCTGCAGGTGTCGCTGTTCAACTCCACCGCCGCCTTCATCCGCAAGATGCGCAAGACGGGCTACATCGGCAGCTTCCTGAACTTCTCGGTGGTGGGCATCGATCCGCTCTTCACCGCGCTCGGCAAGGACATCGGCGGCGTGGTGGTGTCGCAGGTGGTGCCCTCGCCCAGGCAGTCGGCCACGCCGATCGTGAAGGAGTACCTCGCCGCGATCGACAACTCCGACCAGACACCCTCGTACGAGGGCCTGGAAGGCTTCATCGCCGCCAAGACCTTGGCCGAGGCGGTGCGCCGCGCCGGCAAGACCTGGGACAAGGCCAGCCTGCAGAAGACCATGGCGGCCATGACCGACTACGACGTCGGCGGCTTCCGCATCAACCTGCGCGCCGGCGTGCGCGACTCGGTGCGCGCCATCGACCTGGTGTCGATCACGCCCGACGGGAAGATCGTCCGCTGAAATTAGGCAGCGCCCCGGCGGCTCGCCATCGCTGACGAGCACCGGGCACCGGCCGACGACCGGCTAGACGCGTTCGGCGACCCAGCCCTGCACCGATTGCAGGGCCGTGGGCAGCTTGCCGGCGTCGGTGCCGCCGGCCATGGCCATGTCGGGCTTGCCGCCGCCCTTGCCGCCCACCTGCTGGGCGACGAAGTTCACCAGCTCGCCGGCCTTGACCTTGCCCATGCTGTCGGCCGTAACGCCGGCCGCCAGCTGCACCTTGCCGCCCTCGACCGAGGCCAGCACGATGGCGGCCGTCTTGAGCTTGTCCTTGAGCTTGTCCATGGTCTCGCGCAGGGTCTTGGCGTCGGCGCCGTCCAGGCGCGCCGCCAGCACCTTGATGCCCTTCACGTCGACCGCCTGGGCCACCAGATCGTCGCCCTGCGAGGACGCGAGCTTGCCCTTGAGCTGGGCCACTTCCTTCTCGAGCGCACGCACCTGGTCGAGCACCTGCGAGATGCGGCCCTGCAGTTCGGTGGGCGCGGCCTTGAGCGTGCCGGCGGCCTGGTTCACCGCAGCTTCCAGCTGCTGGAGGTAGGCCAGTGCGTTGGCGCCGGTCACCGCTTCGACGCGGCGGATGCCGGCGGCCACGCCGCCTTCGGACACGACCTTGAACAGGCCGATGTCGCCGGTGCGCTCCACGTGCGTGCCGCCGCACAGCTCGCGGCTGGTGCCGATGTCCAGCACGCGCACGGAGTCGCCGTACTTCTCGCCGAACAGCATCATGGCCCCGGTGGCCTTGGCCGATTCGATGTCCATCACGCGGGCCTGGGTCGCCTGGTTGGCCAGGATCTCGACGTTGACGCGCGCTTCGATCTCGCGGACCTGCTCTTCGGTCACCGGCTGGTTGTGCGTGAAGTCGAAGCGGGTCTTGTCGGCGTCGACCAGCGAGCCCTTCTGCTGCACGTGGTCGCCCAGCACCTCGCGCAGGGCCTTGTGCATCAGGTGCGTGACCGAGTGGTTGCGCATGGTGGCGTGGCGCCGGGCCATGTCGACCTTGGCCGTCACGCTGTCGCCCACCTTCAGCACGCCCTGCGGCAGGTGCCCGTGGTGGCCGTAGACGTCGGCCTTGATCTTCTGCGTGTCCTCGACGTCGAAGCGGAAGTGGCCGAACTCCAGCGCGCCGGCGTCGCCCACCTGGCCGCCGCTTTCCGCGTAGAACGGCGTGGTGTCCAGCACCACGATGCCGTCCTGGCCCGCCCTGAGCTCTTCGACCGCGGTGCCATCGATGTACAGCGCCACGACCTTGCCCGCCTGCTCCAGCTTCTCGTAGCCGACGAACTGGTTGCCCTCGCCGGCGTACTCCAGTGCGCGGTCCATCTTGAACTTGCCCGCCGCGCGGCCGGCTGCCTTCTGCTTTTCCATGGCGGCATCGAAGCCCGCCACGTCCACGCCGACGCCGCGCTCGCGGCAGACGTCCTGCGTCAGGTCCAGCGGGAAGCCGTAGGTGTCGTGCAGCTTGAAGGCCACTTCGCCCGGCAGCGCCTGCTGGCCGCCGCCCAGGGCCGAGTCCAGGATCTCCATGCCGTTGGCGAGCGTCTCGTAGAAGCGCTCCTCCTCGGCCTTGAGCACGTCCATGATGCGCTTCTCGCCCTTGGCGAGGTTCGGGTAGGCCTCGCCCATCAGCTTGACCAGGTCCGGCACCAGCTTGTGGAAGAAGGGCTGCTTGCGGCCCAGCTTGTAGCCGTGGCGGATGGCGCGGCGGATGATGCGGCGCTGCACGTAGCCCCGGCCTTCATTGGAAGGAATGACGCCGTCGGCCACCAGGAAGGAGGTGGCGCGGATGTGGTCGGCGATCACCTTCAGCGAGGGGTTCTCCAGGTCCTTGATCCCGGTTTCGCGCGCCGCGGCCTTGATCAAGGCGTCGAACAGGTCGATCTCGTAGTTGCTGTGGACATGCTGCAGGATGGCCGCCAGGCGCTCCAGGCCCATGCCGGTGTCCACGCAGGGCGCGGGCAGCTTGCGCACGCTGCCGTCGGGCTGCATGTCGAACTGCATGAACACGTGGTTCCAGATCTCGATGTAGCGGTCGCCGTCCTGGTCTGGCGAGCCGGGCGGGCCGCCGGCGATATGAGGGCCGTGGTCGTAGAAGATCTCCGAGCAGGGGCCGCAGGGGCCGGTGTCGGCCATCATCCAGAAGTTGTCCGAGGCGTAGCGCGCGCCCTTGTTGTCGCCGATGCGCACCACGCGCTCGGGCGGCACGCCGATGTCCTTCGTCCAGATGTCGTAGGCCTCGTCGTCGTCGATGTAGACCGTGGCCCATAGCTTTTCCTTGGGCAGCTTGTAGACCTCGGTCAGCAGTTCCCAGCCCCACTTCAGCGATTCGCGCTTGAAGTAGTCACCGAAGCTCCAGTTGCCCAGCATCTCGAAGAAGGTGTGGTGCCGCGCGGTGTAGCCCACGTTCTCCAGGTCGTTGTGCTTGCCGCCGGCGCGCAGGCAGGCCTGCACCGACGCGGCGCGCACGTACGGGCGCTTGTCGGTGCCGAGGAACACATCCTTGAACTGCACCATGCCGGAGTTGGTGAACATCAGCGTCGGGTCGTTGCCGGGCACCAGCGGGCTGGAAGCGACCACGGTGTGCTGCTTGTCCTTGAAGAAATCCAGGAAGCTCTGGCGGATCTCAGCGACGGTGAAAAGGGGGCGATTAGATGAGGTCATGGCAAGCTTTCGATTATAGGTTTCAGCTCCGCCGCGCCGAAGCGGCGAAGCGGGCAGCACGGCCGACCTTGCATCGCCTGCGCATCGGGGGCATCCTCGGCGCCATGCCCAACGAGCTCGAGCTGATGCGGCGTCGCCAGGCCTTGCAGCGCCTTGCCGTCCTGTCCTTGCTGGCGGGTTGCGCCACGCCCGCGAGCGACCCGGTGCAGGTGCTCGTGGTCGGATTGGACCCGCTGGACGGCCAGGGCATGGAATTTCGCTTCCTGTGCAAACTGCGCGTGCAGAACCCCAACGAGGCGCCAATCGACTTCAGCGGCGTCTTCGTGGAGCTGCAGGTCAATGGGGCCACGGTTGCCAGCGGTGTGAGCGACGCCACGGGCACCGTGCCTCGCTTCGGCGAGACCCTGCTGGAGGTGCCAGTGACCATTTCGGCGCTGCGCGTCGCACGCGTGGCGCTCGGCATGTTCACCAGCACCAGCAGCGGCGGCAGTCGAGCGCCCATTCCCTACGCGCTCAAGGGCAAGATCGCCGGTCCCACCTTCAGTGCGGTGCGCTTCGAGTCAAAAGGCGAGCTCGACCTTTCGCGCTTCGGCGACTCCGTTCCGGTACGGACCGAGTGACGGTTGGCGGCCGCGCTTCAGCTGCGCCGCGTCGCCCCGGACTGCTCGCGCGCGATCTCGATGAATTCCGAGACCACGTCGCGCGTGCGCGTGCCGCGCCGCCACACCAGCCCCACGTCGATGCTGGGCACCGCGTCGCGCAGGTTGCGCACCTCGATGTGGTCGGCATCCAGCGTCCACGGGCGGTAAAGGAAATCGGGCAGGATGGTGATGCCCGCTCCCACGCCCACCAGCGAACGCACCGCCTCCAGCGATCCCGTGCGCAGCAGCACGTCGGGGTGCAGGCCGAAGCGCGACCAGACGGCGCGCATCACGCCCTCGACACGGTCGGCTTCCAGCACCACCTGCGGCACCGCCGCGCACTCGGCCAGGCTGATCTCGCTGTGCTCGGCCAGCGGGTGGCTGGAGGCCAGCCAGACACGGTTGGGGGAGCTGGTCAGCAGTTCCACCACCAGCGCCTGCGGGTCGCCCAGCGCGTTGGACACCATGATGGCCAGGTCCAGTTCGCCATTGACCAGCAGGTGCTCCAGGAACTGCGGGGTGTCTTCGACCACGCTGATCCGCACCGAGGGATGCGAGCGCTGGAAACGCGCGAACAGGTCAGCCAGGTAGTAGCCGGCCACCAGGCTGGTCACGCCGATGTCGAGCGTGCCGGTCAGCGTCTCCTGCCGGCCGCGGTCGATCATGCCCGCCTCCGCCACGGCTGAGATGACCTTGCGCGCACTGGCCTGGAAGCGGTGCCCGGCCTGCGTCAGCGCCATGCCGCGCGAGGTGCGCTCGAACAGGCGGGTGCCCAAGGTGGCTTCCAGTTCCAGGATCGAACTGGTCACGGCCGACTGGGCGATGTTGATCATGCGCGCGGCCGCGGCGACCGAGCCGGTCTCGGACACCGCCAGGAAGTAGCGGAATTGCTTGAACGTGAAGTGCCGCTGCAAGGCTGGGCAATCGCGGATGCTTAGGGGTTAACCCGTGATATCTGGAAAACAGATATCCCTCGCACCGAATATTGAACTTCGCTGGCCCAGCCGTCAACGCTACATTGCCCTCGCTTCCAACCCAAGGAGAAAGCCATGAATGCTCTGAAGCTTGCTGCGCTTGCCATTGGCTGCGCGGCCCTGGCCACTGCCAGCCTCGCCCAACAGCCACGCAAGCAGGTCGGCAAGGGTGAGGGGCGCGTGGACATCGTCGCCTGGCCCGGCTACATCGAGCGCGGCGCCACCGACAAGAACTTCGACTGGGTGACCGACTTCGAGAAGAAGTCCGGCTGCAAGGTGAACGTGAAGACCGCCGGCACCTCCGACGAGATGGTGGCGCTGATGAACGAGGGCGGCTTCGACCTGGTGACGGCTTCGGGCGACGCGAGCACGCGCCTGATCCGCGGCAAGAAGGTGCAGCCGATCAACGTCAGCCTGATCCCGAGCTTCAAGAACGTCGACCCGCGCCTGCAGAAGGCGTCGTGGCACTTCGAGAACAACACGCACTACGGTGTGCCATACCAGTGGGGCTGGAACGTGCTGATGTACAACACCAAGGTGTTCGGCGACAAGAAGCCCAACTCCTGGTCCGTGGTGTTCGAGGAACAGAACCTGCCGGACGGCAAGAGCAACAAGGGACGCGTGCAGGCCTTCGACGGGCCGATCTACATCGCCGATGCGGCCCTGTACCTGATGAAGAAGAAGCCCGACCTAGGCATCAAGGACCCGTACGAGCTGAACGAGGCCCAGTACAAGGCCGCGCTTGACCTGCTGCGCGCGCAGCGCAAGCTGGTAGGCAAGTACTGGCATGACGCGTTCGTGCAGATCGACGACTTCACCAACGAGGGCGTGGTGGCCTCCAGCTCCTGGCAGTTCCAGGCCAACATCCTGGGCAGCAAGAAGGCGCCGGTCGCCACTGTGGTGCCGGTCGAGGGCGCAACGGGCTGGGCGGACACGACCATGATGCATTCGGACGCCAAGAACCCCAACTGCGCCTACATGTGGCTGGAGCACTCGCTCAACCCGAAACTGCAGGGCGACCTGGCCGCCTGGTTCGGATCGGTGCCGTCGGTGCCGGCCGCGTGCAAGGGCAATGCGCTGCTCAAGGACGACGGCTGCGCGCGCCAGGGCTACAACGACTTCGAGAAGATCTCGTTCTGGAAGACGCCGGTCACCCAGTGCAAGTCGCAGAACAACCAGTGCGTGCCTTATCACAAGTGGGTGTCCGACTACATCGCGGTCCTCGGTGGACGCTGAAGCCATGACCCAAGCCGTCAGCCTGGAGCGCGTGTCCTGCACGTTCGGCTCGGGCGGCGGCGCGGTCCGCGCGGTGGACGACGTGAGCCTGGACATCGCACCGGGCGAGTTCTTCACCCTGCTCGGCCCCTCCGGTTCCGGCAAGACGACCTGCCTGCGCATGATCGGCGGCTTCACGCTGCCGACCGCGGGCAGCATCCGTATCCACGGCGAGGACGTGACCGGCCGGCCGCCCTACGCCCGGCCGGTCAACACCGTGTTCCAGGACTACGCGCTGTTCCCGCACATGAGCGTGCTGGACAACGTAGGCTACGCATTGATGGTGCGCGGCGTGGCGCGCACCGAGCGCGAGAAGCGCGCGCGCGAGCTGCTGGAGATGGTGCGCCTGGCGGACGCGGCGCCGCGCAAGCCGGGCCAGCTCTCCGGCGGCCAGCGCCAGCGGGTGGCGCTGGCCCGCGCCCTGATCAGCCAGCCGCGGGTGCTGCTGCTGGACGAGCCGCTGGGCGCGCTGGACCTGAAGCTGCGCGAGCAGATGCAAAGCGAGCTGAAGGGCCTGCAGCGCCGGCTGGGCATCACCTTCGTGTTCGTCACGCACGACCAGCACGAGGCGCTGTCCATGAGCGACCGCATTGGGGTGTTCCATCGCGGACGCCTGGAGCAGGTCGCCACGCCGGCGCAGCTGTACGACCGTCCGGCCAGCCGCTTCGTCGCCGAATTCGTGGGCACCGCCAACGTGCTGCACGGGTCGGACGCGCAGCGCCTGGCCGGCCACGGGGCCGCGATGATCCGGCCGGAGCGCGTGCGCCTCGGCCCGCCCGAGGGCGCCCAGGCCACCGGCACCGTGAGCGAGGTGCAGTACTTCGGCGCCTTCTGGCGCATCCGCGTCGCGCGGGCGGAAGGCGCGTCGCTGCTGGCCGACGTGGCCCAGCTCGCGCAGCCGGTGCCGGCCGTGGGCGAGGCCGTGCACCTGCACTGGGATGCGCAGGCGGTGCACGCGCTTGCCGACACGGCCCTGGCCTAGACGCCACAGGACGCCCATGAACGTCTCGGTCGCGCCCACGGTGGAGGCCGCCGGCCTGGCCGCGCCGCGTGGCGGATGGCTCGACCGGGTGTCCACGCTGCTCTACACGCGGCGCGGGCTGCTGGTGGGCGCGCTGATCGCGCCGCCCTTGCTGTGGTTCGGCGTGATCTACCTCGGGTCGCTGTTCGCGCTGCTGGCCAACAGCTTCTTCCATCTCGACGACTTCTCCGGGCAGGTGGTGCGCGAGCTGGGGCTGCAGAACTTCCGCGAGATCCTGGAGCCGGCCAACCTCGACGTGGCCTGGCGCAGCATCACCATGGCCACGCTGGTCACGCTCGCCTGCATCGCGCTGGGCCTGCCGGTGGCCTACTACATGGCGCGGCACGCGCGCGGCGCCGGCAAGGCCCTGCTCTACGTGGCCGTCATGCTGCCACTGTGGTCCAGTTACCTGGTGCGCCTGTACGCCTGGAAGCTGCTGCTGGCCAAGGAAGGCGCGATCTCCTGGCTGGCGCAGGCGCTGCACCTGCAATGGCTGCTGGACGCCGTGCTGGCCACGCCGGTGATCGGCGGCAACTCGCTCAGCTTCTCGCCGATCGGCACCTTCCTGGTGTTCGTCTACATGTGGCTGCCCTTCGTGATCCTGCCGATCCAGGCCGCGCTGGAACGCATCCCGCCCTCGCTGCTGGAAGCCTCGTCCGACCTGGGCGCCTCGCCCCTGCAGACCTTCCGCCAGGTGACGCTGCCGCTGGCCATGCCGGGCATTGCCGCGGGATCGATCTTCTCGTTCTCGCTCACCCTGGGCGACTACATCATCCCGCAGGTCATCGGCAACTCCACGCTCTATATCGGCCAGGTGGTGTACCGGCAGCAGGGCGTGGCCGGCAACCTGCCGTTCGCCGCGGCCTTCTCGCTGGTGCCCATCCTGATCATCGGCGTGTACCTGTGGCTGGCCAAGCGCAAGGGGGCCTTCGATGCGCTCTGACGCCGCCCGCCCCGCCGCCCCGCTCGGGCTGCGCCTGGCCACCTGGGCCGGCGTGCTGTTCCTGCACGTGCCACTGGCGCTGATCGTGCTGTACGCCTTCAGCAGCGAGGACAAGAGCTATGTCTTCCCGCCGCCGGGCCTGACCACCCAGTGGTTCGGCGTCGCGCTGCAGCGCGCCGACGTGTGGGACGCCATCCTGCTGTCGGGGCAGGTCGCCCTGTGGGCCACCGCCATCGCGCTGGTGCTGGGCACGCTGGCCGCCGGGGCGCTCGCGCGCACCCAGTTCTTCGGCCGGGAGGCGATCTCGCTGCTGCTGATCCTGCCGATCGCCCTGCCCGGCGTGGTGACCGGCATTGCGCTGCGCTCGGCCTACCACACGCTGGAGATCCCGTTCTCGTTCTGGACCATCGTCGTCGGTCACGCCACCTTCTGCGTGGTGGTGGTCTACAACAACGCCATCGCCCGGCTGCGCCGCATCAGCCCCTCGCTGATCGAAGCCTCGATGGACTTGGGCGCCAACGCCTTCCAGACCTT
Organism: Ramlibacter tataouinensis; assembly: GCF_001580455.1. NCBI lineage: Bacteria > Pseudomonadati > Pseudomonadota > Betaproteobacteria > Burkholderiales > Comamonadaceae > Ramlibacter > Ramlibacter tataouinensis. The sequence continues at coordinate 4,173,509 of NZ_CP010951.1, read as the reverse complement.
TCGCCATGTGCTGCTGCCGCAGCTCGGCTCGGCCCTGCTGGCCGGGGCGCTGCTGGCCTTCGCGCTCAGTTTCGACGAGGTGATCGTCACCACCTTCACGGCCGGCCAGCAGACGACGCTGCCGATCTGGATGCTGCAGGAGCTGATCCGGCCCCGGCAGCGTCCCGTCACCAACGTGGTCGCGGTGTTCATCATCGCGCTCACCTTCATTCCCATCATCGCCGCCTACTGGCTCACCCGCAGCGGCGAGGACACCCCCCACCGGTAGAAGGAGCACACAACATGGGTCATGCGAAGGATGTCCGCATCAGTTTTCCCACCGAGCTGCTGATCGACCACCAACCGGTACGGGGCGAAGGCCCGGCCGAAGCGATCCTCAACCCGGCCACCGGCGAGGTGCTGTGCGAAGTGCACGAGGCTTCGCCCGAACAGCTGCAGCGCGCGGTCTCCGCCGCCAGCCGGGCCTTCGAGGGCTGGGCCAGGACCACGCCGGCGGAACGCGGCGGCCTGCTGCTGCGCATCGCCGACATGATCGAGCAGAACGGCGAGCAGTTCGCGCGGCTGGAGTCGCTGAACTGCGGCAAACCGTACGCGCGGGCGCTGGGCGACGAGATCCCGGCCATCGCCGACTGCTTCCGCTACTTCGCGGGCGCGGCGCGGTGCATGACGGGCGCGGTGTCCGGTGAATACCTCGCGGGCCACACCAGCATGATCCGGCGCGACCCGGTCGGCGTGGTCGGCTCGATCGCGCCCTGGAACTACCCGCTGATGATGGCGGCCTGGAAGACCGCCCCGGCGCTGGCGGCCGGCAACACCGTGGTGCTCAAGCCGAGCGAGCAGACGCCGCTCACGGCCCTGCTGTTCGCGAAGCTCGCGTCTGCGATCCTGCCCAAGGGCGTGCTCAACGTGATCTGCGGCCGCGGTGGCAGCGTGGGCCAGCCGCTGGTGGAGCACCCGCAGGTGCGCATGGTCTCGCTCACCGGCGACGTGGCCACCGGCCGCAAGGTGCTGCAGGCGGCCTCCACGACGCTGAAGCGCACCCACCTCGAGCTGGGCGGCAAGGCCCCGGTGATCGTGTTCGACGACGCCGACCTCGCCGCCGTGGTCGAGGGCCTGCGCACCTTCGGCTACTACAACGCCGGCCAGGACTGCACCGCGGCCTGCCGGGTCTATGCCGGAGCGAAGATCTACGACCGGCTGGTGGCGGACCTGACCTCGGCCGCGTCCTCGATCAAGGCCGGGCTGCAGGACGAGGACGGCGTGGAGATCGGCCCGCTGATCTCCGACCGGCAGCGCAACCGCGTCGCCAGCTTCGTCGAGCGCGCGCAGATGGCCGGGCACATGGAGATCACCACCGGCGGCAAGGTGCGCGCCGGCAACGGCTTCTTCTACGAGCCCACCGTCATCGCCGGCGCGCGCCAGGACGACGAGATCGTGCAGCGCGAGGTGTTCGGCCCGGTGGTGTCGGTCACGCGCTTTTCCGATGCCGACCAGGTGATCGGCTGGGCCAACGACTCCGAGTACGGGCTGGCCTCCAGCGTGTGGAGCCAGGACATCGGCAAGGCCATGCGCGCGGCCAGCCGCCTGCAGTACGGCTGCACCTGGATCAACACCCACTTCATGCTGGTCAACGAGATGCCGCACGGTGGCATGAAGTCCTCCGGCTACGGCAAGGACATGTCGATGTATGCGCTGGAGGACTACACGGTGGTCCGCCACGTGATGGCGAAGTTGTAAGGGTCCAGTTGTAAGGAGCCTATCGTGAAGCAGTCCATGAACGAGGTGCTACAGGCGCGCAAGGCCGCCGCGACCCCACGCGGCGTGGGCGTGATGGCGACGTTCTTTGCCGAGCGCGCGCAGGGCAGCGAGCTGTGGGACGTCGAAGGTCGCCGCTTCATCGACTTCGCCGGCGGCATCGCCGTGCTCAACACCGGCCATGCCCATCCGGCGGTGATCGAGGCCATGCGCAAGCAGCTCGACCGGTTCACGCACAGCTGCTACCAGGTCGTGCCCTACGAGAGCTACGTGGCGCTGGCCGAGAAACTCAACCAGCTCACCCCGGGCGACTTCCCCAAGAAGACGGCGCTGTTTTCCACCGGCGCGGAGGCCATCGAGAACGCCATCAAGATCGCCCGCAGCGCCACCCGCCGCAGCGGCGTGATCGCCTTTGCCGGCGCCTTCCATGGCCGCAGCCTGTTCGCCGTGGGGCTGACCGGCAAGGTGCACCCCTACAAGGCGGGCTTCGGCCCGTTCGCGCCCGAGGTGTACCACCTGCCCTTCCCCGCCGTCGGCGCCGACCTCGCGGCGACGCAGGAGCACATGGAGTTGCTGTTCAAGGCCGACATCGACCCCACGCGCGTGGCGGCCATCGTGTTCGAGCCGGTGCAGGGCGAGGGCGGCTTCAATGCCATCCAGCCGGAAGCCGTGCAGTGGTTGCGGCGCCTGTGCGACGAGCACGGCATCCTGATGATCGCCGATGAGATCCAGACCGGTTTCGGCCGCACCGGCAAGCTGTTCGCGATGGAGCACTACGGCGTCGCGCCCGACCTGATGACGATCGCCAAGTCGCTGGCCGGCGGCATGCCGCTGTCGGCGGTGACCGGGCGCGCCGAGATCATGGACGCGCCGCCGCCCGGCGGCCTCGGCGGCACCTACGCCGGCAATCCCGTCGCCATCGCGGCGGCCCACGCCGTCATCGAGGTGATGCAGGCCGAGCGCCTGCCCGAACGCGCGGCCGCGCTGGGCAGCCAGCTCAAGGAGCGGCTGCAAGCGATGCGCTCGCGCCAGCCCCGCATCGCCGACGTGCGTGGCCTGGGCGCCATGGTGGCCTGCGAGTTCCGCGATGCCTCGGGTGCAGCCGACGCCGCCTTCGCGCGCGCGGTGCAGCAGCATGCCCTGGCCCATGGGCTGATCCTGCTGACCTGCGGCAATGAAGGCAATGTGCTGCGCTTCCTGTTCCCGCTCACCATCCCCCAGCCGCTGTTCGACGAAGCGCTTGGCATCCTCGAGCAGGCGCTGTTGCAGGCGTGACGCCCCGGCTGCTGGAATGAGGCCAGAATCGGGAGGCAAGGAACGGAGACCGCCATGGACATGAAGAGTTCCCCGCTCGCGCTCCTGAAGGACGCGAGCCTGCTCAAGACCGACGCACTGGTCAACGGCGAATGGGTGAAAGGCCCCGCCCGCTTCGACGTGCACGACCCGGCCACCGGCGCCAAGCTGGCCGACGTCGCCGATCTCGGCCCGGCAGAAGCCGAGCAGGCCATCGCCGCCGCCAACGCCGCCTGGCCGGCTTGGCGCAGCAAGACCGCCAAGGAGCGCAGCATCATCCTGCGCAAGTGGTTCGACCTGCTCATGGCCAACCAGGAGGACCTGGGGCGCCTGATGACCGCCGAACAGGGCAAGCCCTTCGCCGAAGCCAAGGGCGAAGTGGCCTACGGCGCCAGCTTCGTCGAGTGGTTCGCCGAGGAAGCCAAGCGGGTCAACGGTGAGACGCTGCCGCAGTTCGACAACAACCGCCGGCTGATGGTGATCCGCCAGCCGATCGGCGTGTGCGTCGCCATCACGCCCTGGAACTTTCCGCTGGCGATGATCACGCGCAAGGTCGCGCCCGCGCTGGCGGCGGGTTGCCCGGTGGTGGTCAAGCCTGCCGAGCTGACGCCTCTCACCGCCCTGGCGGCAGCCGAGCTGGGCCTGCGTGCGGGCATCCCGGCGGGCGTGCTCAACATGCTCACCACCTCCCACAGCAGCGCCGTCGGCAAGGTGTTCTGCGCCAGCGACACCGTGCGCCACATCAGCTTCACCGGCTCGACGGAAGTCGGCCGCATCCTGATGGCGCAGAGCGCGCCCACGGTCAAGAAGCTGAGCCTGGAACTCGGCGGCAATGCGCCCTTCATCGTGTTCGACGATGCCGACGTGGACTCGGCCGTCGATGGCGCGATCGCCAGCAAGTACCGCAACGCCGGCCAGACCTGCGTGTGCGCCAACCGCATCTACGCGCAGGAAGGCATCTACGACCGTTTCGTCGAGAAGTTCGCGGCCAAGGTCAAGGCCATGAAGGTCGGCAATGGCTTCGAGGACGGCGTAGTGCAGGGCCCGCTGATCGAGCCGGCCGCGGTCGACAAGGTGGAGCGCCATGTGCAGGACGCGCTGGCCAAGGGCGCCAAGGTGGTGGTCGGCGGCAAGAAGCTGCAAGGCCAGTTCTTCGAGCCCACCGTGATCTCCGGCGCCACCGGCGAGATGCTGTGCGCGCGCGAGGAAACCTTCGGGCCGCTCGCCCCGGTGTTCAGGTTCAAAACCGAGCAGGAGGCCATAGCCGCGGCCAACAACACCGAGTTCGGACTGGCCAGCTACTTCTACAGCCGCGACGTGGGCCGGATCTACCGCGTGAGCGAGGCGCTGGAGTACGGCATGGTCGGCATCAACGTGGGCATCATCGCGACCGAGCATGTGCCCTTCGGCGGCGTGAAGCAATCCGGCCTGGGACGCGAAGGCTCGCACCATGGCATGGACGAGTACCTGGAGATCAAGTACCTGTGCGTCGGCGACGTGCTGAAGTGACGGGCGCGAGCGCCACGGATGTACGCAATCCTGCGTATTGGGCCTGCCGCGCCCGCGCTCCACGATGAAGGCAGGGCTGACGCGTCCCCACGAGGGACCTGTTCAGCCTTCCCTACCCCTGGGTTCGAAGGAGCGCTTCCATGGCACGCCAATACATAGATTGCCGCGAAATGCCGAGCGAGAGCAACTGCACCGTCGCGATCTCGGCGGACAGCGAGAAAGAGCTGGTCGAGGCGGCCGTGCAGCACGCCGTCGCGGTGCATGGCCACAAAGATACCCCCGAGTTCCGCACCCGGATCGCCGCGGCCATCCGGATGGGAACGCCGCCCGTCGAAGAACCGGGACGCGCGACGCTCTAAGCCGGGGCGGCCACCCGTCAGGCCAGACGGCGCACCCGCATCACCGCCGCGGTGCGGGTTTCGACGCCCAGCTTCACATAGATGTGCTCGAGGTGCTTGTGCACCGTGCGCGGGCTGATCGAAAGCAGCTGGGCAATATCCGCATCGGTCTTTCCATACGACAGCCATCTCATCACGTCGCGCTCGCGGGGCGTGAGGCAGGCGTCTTCCTGCCCGGGTGAGGCCGGTGCGCTGCGTTCGCAGGCCTGGCGGTAGAGGTAAGCCAGGTGCGGCCGCAGCAGTTCCATGCGCTGCCGGTCGCGCCCGCTGAAGGTGCCGGCGCGCCGCTCCAGGCGGATCCGGGCCCGGCGCGACAGCGGCAGTTCGAGCTCGCCCCGGCGGACGGCCGGGTGCGCATCGCCGACGTCGAATCTGACACTCACCGATGGCAGCCAGGCGCGCATGGCGGCGACGCAGGCGCGGGCGAATCGCTCGGGCTGCCTGGCCTGCGTTTCCAGTGAAGCCAGCAGCCGCAATGCGGACGCATAGTCGTCGCGCGTCAGGTGGTCCATGGCCGTCGTCTCCATTCGCGCTGGGGTATAGGCCAAGGAACGCCACTGCGCCAACCTGGAATCGCAACCTCCTGTAGGGCTCAGCTTCACGGGATCCACCGCCGGCTGATGCACTTGTCTGACATACGCCTGAGGGAACGCTCTCCCAGAATCGGCCCGAACTTGGGAGCAACGGCGCATGGACAGGCGAACGGCGGTGATCTACGCGGGCTCGGTGCTGGTGGGCGCCTGCGGCGGCGGCGGTGGCGGGTCCGCAACCAGCGATGTCACGGGCGCGCCGCCCGCGCCGGCACCCGCACCGGCACCGGCGCCACCCGCACCCGCTCCGGCGCCCCCGTCCGGCCCGCCACCGGTGCTCTCGTCCAACATCGCCTGCTGGGGCGACTCCCTGACGCCCTTCTTCGCGCTCAACCTGCAGACCATGGTGTCCAACCGCACGGTCTTCAACGGCGGCGTCACGGGCGAGACATCGACCCAGATCGCCGCGCGCCAGCTGACCGACAACAGCATGACGAACTGGATCACCGTGCTCTGGTACGGCGCGAACAACCCGGACCAGCCGGCCACGATCAAGGCCGACCTGGCCGCCTCGATCGCCCACCTGGTGCCCGGCAACAACCGCTTCCTCGTGCTCGGGGTGGTCAACGCCGCCACGCCCGAGGAAATCCGCGGTGGCGCCGTGTACAACACCATCGTCGCGCTGAACAACGAGCTCGCGCAGCTCTACCCCGATAACTACTTCGACATGCGCGCCTGGCTGGTCAGCCGCTACAACCCCAATAGCGCGCAGGACGTGGCCGATTTCCAGAACGACGTGGTGCCCAGCTCGCTGCGCTTCGACCACATCCACCTGCGCAACGAAGGCTCCATCGTGGTGGCCGAACGGGTCAAGCAGCTCCTCGACGCCAAGGGCTGGTGAATGCCGAGCCTCTAGTAGAATGGCGCCTGCTACGCGGGCGTCGTTCAATGGCAGGACCTGAGCTTCCCAAGCTCAAGACGTGGGTTCGATTCCCATCGCCCGCTCCACTGTTGAAGACTCGTAGAAGGCGCCCGTGGCGCCTTTTTTCCTGGCTGCGTGTGCTTGGGACTGCGGTCTCCGCCGTCAGGCGGCCGATCTGGAGCGGTTCGCTTGCAGATCCATGCCCGCACCATGCGCCAGGCACATGCAAGCCGCGATTCGCTTTTTTCCAACTCGTGGGTGATAAAGCGACTGGAACATTCGAAATGCGGAATTGCTCTGCCCCCCAGAAGCGACCTGCACTTGGTTGCTTCTGAGCGAATGGCCGAGGTTGGAACATCCTAAGTTTGCCCTTGTTCGCTTAGAACGCGATCCTGTAAGCAACAAGGTGTGAGGCTTGCCATGTTCGATCGACGCGCCCTGTCCGTTTGCTGCGCGCTTGCCATTCCCTCCGTGAGCTGCCTCGCGCAGTCCGTCTATCCACCGAGCGCGTATTTCGACGATCGCTGGTACGTCACGCCGTTCGGAAGCTACGTGGTTCCCGACGACGATCGCCGGGCCGACAATGGTTGGGGTGGCGGGCTGGCGTTCGGCAAGGCGATCAACCCCTACTGGAACGTCGAGTTGCGCCTCATGTACGAGGAACTCGATCTCGACGTCGGTTCGGGAAAGTTCAAGAACTGGAGCGGAACCCTGGATGGGCAGTGGTTCTTCCTCGGGCGCCAAGGCTTCGAGCTCTGGAGGGCGGGGAGGTTGCAGCCCTATCTCGTCGGCGGCATCGGCGCCATCAAGGACGAGGTGAGTGCCCCGGTGGGCAGCGGGAGCAAAACCAGCGCCATGGCCAATCTCGGTGCCGGCGCCGTGTGGCCGTTCTCCTGGGGCCGCCTGGTCCTCGACGCACGCTACCGTTTCGACGACAACCGGGACCAGTTCGTCAACCGCCAGGGTCACCTGGATGACTGGCTGTTCAGCGTGGGCCTGCAAATCCCCTTCGGCGCGGCGCCGCGCGTCGCGCAGGCCGCTCCGCCGCCGCCACCACCGATAGCGCCGCGGCCGCCGCCCCCACCCCCGCCGCCGCCCCCGCCGCCGCCCCCGCCTCCGCAGCCGCGTACCGTCAGCATTGCCGGGGATGGCACATTCGCCTTCGACAAGGCGGAATTGACGAGTGCCGGCCGCACCCGGATCGACAACGCGCTCGCGGAGATCCGGTCTTCGAACGTGCAGCTGCGTTCGGTCGCCATCGTCGGCCACACGGACCCGCTGGGAAAGGCCGAGTACAACCAGCGTCTGTCCCTGGCCCGGGCCAACGCGGTGCGCGATTACCTGGTCAGCCGCGGCGTTCCGGCCGCAATGATCCAGACGGAGGGCCGCGGCGAATCCGATCTCAAGATCACGGAAGCCGAGTGCAAGTCCCAGGGCAAGGCCAAGAAGCGCTCCGACCTGATCGCCTGCCTGCAGCCGAATCGCCGGATCGATATTCGCGCCACCGGCGAGCAGATGCCCTGAGCGGCCGGCAAGGCAAAGGGCTCCCTCACGGCTAGGCGTTCACTTGAAGTGTTGATGGAAGCCGCCTTCGGGTGGCTTCCTTTTTTGGGCACGGCATTGTCTAGCTGATGCAGCGCCGGTTTGGACGACGACGCGCACGCAGCGTTCTTACCACCTACCCGCGCCATGGGGTGATGCGCGGCAACCATCGCCTCACGTTCGCCCGGTAGCGCTTGTACTCGTCGCCGAACTGCTCGCCCAGCACAGGCTCTTCGTAGGCGACAACGAACAAGAAGAATCCGGCCCACAAGATCGCGCCGTACTGCAGCACCGTGACGCTCCCGAACAGGAGGCCCTGGCCGGCGATCAACGCCGTGACTGCGACGTACATCGGATTGCGGACGTAGCGATAGAGCCCGGTGACGACGAGGCGTTTGGGAGGCATCACGGGCGCCGGTGTACCGAGGCCCTGCAACGCGAAGCGAGCGAACGAATCGAGCAAGATGGGCAACCCGGCGACGATCAGGGCGGCGCCGAGCACGCGCGCGATCGGGAATAGCGGAGGCGCGAAGTGCCAGTGCGTGAGGTACCAAGGGACGTACACGGCGAGCGTGCCCGGAGCGATAACCAGGAAGATCGCGGAACCGATGATCGCGGCGGCGCGCTGCACGATAGGAGCATACGCGACGCCGCCGCGAATCGTACGGATGAGCGCTGGCGTCGCGTGATGTCCTGCGCGAAGCGTTTGACGTGAAGTCATGGTTGAACCATGACAGGCGATCCGGAGCGGCGCCCACAGGACTGTGAACATCTACAGCCTCATACAACACGTCCAGGGCGACCTCAACTGACCCCGCGCCGGGACCACGACGTAGCCCCTACTCCAGGACGGCCGAGCGCTGTCGATGCAGCAAGTACCACGCAGCGGGTATGACGAGCATGCTAAGAAGTGGCGCAGTGATCATCCCGCCCACCATCGGCGCTGCGATCCGGGTCATGACCTCCGAGCCGGTTCCGGTCCCGACCAGGATTGGAAGCAAGCCACCCATGACCACGGCGACTGTCATCGCCTTCGGTCGGACGCGTAGAACGGCGCCCTCCCGGATCGCTGCCAGCAAGGTCTGTTCGTTGGCCGGTTCACCGGCCGCTAGCCGTCTGGAATAGGCGTTCTTCAGGTACACCTGCATCACCACCCCAAATTCCGCAGCAACGCCCGCCAGGGCGATGAACCCCACTGCGGTAGCGACCGAGACGTTGTGTCCCAGCGCCCATACCAGCCAGAAGCCCCCGACCAGTGAGAACGGCACCGCCGCCATGACCAGGCCGGCGTCCCTGAAGGATCGGAACAACAGGTAAAGCAGCACGAAGATGACGGCCAATGTCGCCGGCACCACCATCTTCAACCGCTCGGTCGCACGTTCCAGGTACTCGAACTGCCCGGACCATGACACGGAATAGCCGGCAGGCAGCTTGATGCCGCTGGCGACAGCTGCCTGCATGTCTTGTACGACGGAGCGCAAGTCCCTGCCTCGAACATCCACGTAGACCCATCCGGAGAGTCGAGCGTTTTCACTGCGCAGCATCGGCGGTCCGTCCTGGATGTTGATGCGGGCGACTTCCTGCAGCAGCAGCTGGGCGCCGCTCTGAGTCACGAAGGGAAGCTCCCTCAGGCGTTGGAGCGAGTCGCGGATTTCCCGGGGGTATCGCACATTGATCGGAAATCGTTCCCGACCCTGGATGACCTCGCCGACGTTGTCTCCTCCAATGGCGGCGGACACGATGGCCTGGACATCTGCGACGGAAAGACCGTACCGTGCTGCCGCCTGCCGATCCACGTCAACATCGATGTATCGGCCGCCCGTGAGCCTTTCCGCAAGCGCCGAAGACACTCCCGGTACCTTCTTGACGGCCGCCTCGATCTGCCCCGTGAGGCGATCGATCGTGGCCAGGTCGGCGCCGGCGACCTTGATGCCCACAGGACTCTTGATCCCGGTCGCCAGCATGTCGATTCGGTTGCGTATCGGTGGCACCCACACATTCGACAGGCCGGGCACCGTGACCACTCGGTCCAGTTCGTCCACCAGCTTGTCCGGTGTCATGCCTGGACGCCATTGGGAACGCGGCTTGAACTGGATGGTCGTCTCGAACATTTCCAGCGGCGCGGGGTCCGTGGCGGTGTCGGCACGGCCGGCCTTGCCGAACACTCGCTCCACTTCCGGAACGGTCTTGATGAGGCGATCGGTCTGCTGCAGCAGTTCCGCGGCCTTGGATGCCGACAGTCCGGGCAAGGCAGACGGCATGTACAACAGGTCGCCCTCGTCCAATGGAGGCAGGAACTCGCCACCGAGCCGTGCCACCGGGATGATCGTCACGGCCATGAGGACGGCCGCCATCGCAAGCGTCGCCCTCGGAAAGCGCAGGACAGTCTCCAACGCAGGGCGGTAGATCGCCACGAGCAACCGGTTGAGGGGATTGGACGCCTCATGCGGTATGCGCCCGCGAACGAGGTACCCCATCAATACCGGCACCAGCGTGACGGACAGGCCGGCTGCGGCCGCCATGGCATAGGTCTTGGTGAACGCCAGAGGGGAGAACAGCTTCCCCTCCTGCGCTTCCAGGGTGAACACCGGCACGAAGGACAGCGTGATCACGAGCAGCGAGAAGAAGAGCGCCGGTCCGACCTCGATGGAAGCGTCCGTCATCAGCTGCCAGCGTTCAGCGAGCGTGGGCTCCCTTCCATGTTGATGCTCGAAGGCCTCCAGGTGTTTGTGCGCGTTCTCCATCAGCACGATGGAGGCATCCACCATCGCCCCGAGGGCGATGGCCATCCCGCCGAGAGACAGGATATTGGCGCTGACACCTTGCCACTGCATCACGACGAACGCCGCCAGGACGCCGACGGGCAGCGTGACGACCGCGACGAATGCCGAGCGAAGATGAAAAAGGAAAACGGCGCACACGAGCGCCACCACTGCAAACTCCTCGATCAGCTTTCGCGTCAGGTTGTCCACCGCCCGGTCAATCAGGAGCGAACGGTCGTAGGTCGTGACCACCTCCACGCCGGCCGGCAGGCTGGACTTGAGGGCCTCCAGCCTGGACTTGACCGCTTCAATGGTGGTCCGGGCATTCTTGCCGGAGCGCATGACCACGACCCCACCCGTGACCTCGCCTTCGCCGTCCAACTCGGCGATCCCGCGCCGCATCTCCGGCCCGATCTGAACGAAGGCCACGTCCCGCAGTAGCACGGGCGTCGTTCCTGCCACCTTGATGGGAATGGAACGGAAATCGTCCAGCGAGCGCAGGAAGCCGCGCGAGCGCACCATGTACTCGGCTTCTGCCAGCTCCACGACGGACCCTCCGGCGGCCTGGTTCGCCTTTTGCAGCGCCTCGGTCACCATGGCTTGCGTCACCCCCAGCGCTCGCATGCGGTCCGGATCCATGACCACCTGGTACTGGCGAACCATGCCGCCGATGCTCGCCACCTCGGCCACGTCCTGGACCATCTTGAGTTCGAACTTCAGGAACCAGTCATTCAGGGCTCGCAATTGAGAGATGTCGTTCTTGCCGGTGCGGTCGACCAAGGCGTACTCGTACACCCAGCCCACACCGGTGGCATCCGGTCCGAGCGACGCAGTCGCGCCCGAAGGCAGCCGGCTTTGCACCTGGTTCAGGTATTCCACGACGCGAGAGCGAGCCCAGTACGGGTCGGTCTTGTCGTCGAAGAGGACGTAGACGAACGAGTCACCGAAAAACGAGTAGCCACGCACGACCTTCGCTCCAGGGACGCTCAGCATCGTGGTCGTCAATGGGTAGGTGACCAGATCCTCGACGACTTGGGGCGCCTTTCCCGGGTAGGGCGTCCGCACGATCACCTGGGTGTCCGAGAGGTCGGGCAAGGCGTCCAGCGACATCCGCTGCGCCGACCAGATGCCGGCAAGGACAATGAATGCCGTTGCAATCAGCACCAGAAACCGGTTGCGGATGGACCACTTGATGACGGCGGCCGTCACTTGCCCGCTCCCGCCGGCTGTACCGTTACGAGCTCCCATCCCATCGGCCCGCCTTTCTTGAACTCGAAGCGGATGGAGTCACCGGGCTTGACGCCAGGAAAGGCCTGCGGGTTCGGCTTGCTGAAGCCCATCGTCATGGAGGGCCACTTGAGCTCCGGAACCGGCTCATGCGAGATGGTGATGCTGTCAGGCTCCACGCTCTCGACCTTGCCTTGTGCGGTGAACGTGCCCCTTGCCGCAGGTGCCTTCATCTGTGAAGCCGGCGCGCTTGCCGCGGGCGCAGCCTGCCCTGCCGCAGCCATGCCGCCCAGGACGGACTTCAGCCGGGCCTCCGAGTCCACCAGAAACTGGCCGCTGGCCACCACCTGCTCACCCTCGTTCAGACCCTGGGCGATCTCCAGTTGGTCCCCCAGGTCAGCGCCAAGGGCAACTTCGCGCGGCTCGAAGGTGCCGCTCTCCTTCCGCACGATTGCCACGGCGCGGGATCCTGTTCGGATGACCGCCTCCGCGGGCACGACCAGGCGCGAGCTCACCGGGCCCGCGACCTGCAGCCGCAGCAGCATGCCCGGCGTGAGCCGCCCCCCCTTGTTCGCCACTTCGAACCGAGCCTGCACGGTGCGCGTGTTTGAACTGACTTGCGGCAGGATTTCCTTCAGCTCGCCGTCGAAGGTCTGGGACGCATCTGCTTGCAGTGCCGCTTTGACCTTCTGCCCTCGCACGAGGCGCACTGCTTGCGCCTCCGGAACTTCCGCCACTGCCCAGACCCTTTCGAGGCCTGCAATGCGGAAAAGCGTCATGCCAGGGTTCACTGCGACGCCGTCGCGGACGCCGAGCTCCGCGACCACCCCGCTCAGCGGTGCTGTCACAGTGAAACGAGCTTGTGCCACCCCCGACTGCTCGCTCTGGCGCAGCAGTTCATCTGGAATCGACATGGCGCGCATCCGCTCGCGTGCGGCGGCCAGGATGTCCTCCGAAACACCGGCGCGCTTCAGGGCCAGATACTCGTTCTGCGGCCCCAACCAGTCGGGCGCATAGATGGTCGCGAGCGGCTGCCCCTTGCGGACGTACTCCATGGGGGCGCGAACCCGCAGGCGCTCGACGTAGCCATTCACACGGGTCTGCACGGCCTGCGTCAGCCGTTCGTCGAATTGCACCGTGCCGATCGCATCGAACGAACTCGCCACCTGGGCGCGCGTCACGGTGGCCGTGCGGATACCCAGGTTCTGTTGAACCCCGGGGCTGACCTTCACGCCCGTTTCGTTCTGCTCGTCGGCGTAGACCGGGACGAGCGGCATGTCCATGAACGGCGATTTCCCCGGCTTGTCGAACCGTGGGCCGGGGACCATGGGGTCGTGCCAGTACAGGACCTTACGCTCGCCCTGCTGCTCAGTCGCGCGGGCCACTCTCTCCGTTGGCGCCCCGAAGTGTTGGCCTGCCATGAATCCCCCTGCGGCAAGGCCGACAGCAACGAGGACGGCGGCTGCAACGTGCGTGCGCTTCATGGGGCACCTCCGGGAACGGGTTTGAAAGCAAGCTGCGCTTGGACTTTGGCGAGGTCGCGCTGCTGAGTGAGGAGCTTGCGTTGGGCCTCGACTTCGGCGTGCCGGGCCTCGAAAAGCGTCATCAGGGTCACCTGGTTGGAGCGGTAGCCCGCCAGAGCCGCCTGGGTCCGCTGGCTCGCCGGGGCGATGACATTGGCGCGGTAGCGCTCGACGCGCTGGGCGAGGCGCTGCACGTCGCTGGCGAAGCTGAGGAACTCGGCGCTTGCCATGCGCGTGGCTTCGTCGAGGGCGGCTTCAGCCTTGTCGACCAGCGCCAGCTTGGCGGCCGTTTCGCGGTCCTGTCGTTCACCGGGAGCGACTGTTAGCGGAATGTTGACCTCGATGGATACCATGTCGGAGAAGCCGGTGCGCTGGCCATAGGACGCGAGCCAGGTCCAGTTGGGCCTGCGGTTCACCGCCGTTGCGGACGCTTCAGCTCGGGCTACGTCGATGTCGCGATACGCCTGCAGGACTGCGGGGTGTGCGGCCACGTATGTCTTTTCACTGTGAAGGGTGGGTAGTACCGGTGCAGCGAGAGAGTCAGGCTGCACGCCCACCCACCGCTGTAAGGTGACCAGCGCAGTGGCCTGCATTTGCTGGACATCCGCGGATTCGTCTTCCGCGACGCCGCGGGCGGCCGACATGGCCAGCACCTCTTGAGTGCTCCCCGCTGAGGACGCGAGTCGGGCCTTCGCCGCTTCGAGTTCCTCATGCACATGGTGCTCGGTTGCCGTCGTGAGCTTCAGGCTCTCGCCGGCATAGTAGGCGTCGACATACGCCAGCGCCGTTTGCAGTCGGGTGTCCGCCAGCGCCACCTGCTCCAGGATGGATTCGCGTCCGACCTGCGCCTGGGCGGCAGCTTGCCGGGAGGCACGCTTCTCGGAAGGTATCCATTCCTGGCTGATGCCCACTCGCTTCATGGTCATGGAATCAGCAGTGGTGCGGAACCGGTCGGGGCCGGTCACCGGGAGGTTTTCGATGCCCACATTGAGCATCGGGTCGGGCAGTTGCCCCGCGGCACGCGCGGACTCTGCTGCGCCCGAAGCGCTGGCCCGTGCGGACCGGACGGTTTGCGAACGCTGCGCGGCTAGCTCAAGCGCCTGCTCAAGGCCAAGGGGAGCGGCCCCCACCAGAGGGGGAAGCAGCGCGGCCAGAGCGGCAGCTGCTGGAAAAGAGCGTGAGAACATGAAATCTCCGAGGACAAGGATGCGGATGTCGGCCAGCGGGCAAGCCGCGGCGACGCCGGTTTGTCGACGGAGAGGTCAGACTCGAAGTCTGAGCGTTGAAAGAAAGAGTGGATCCGGAGGCGGTCGCGCTCGGCCCACCTCCGCGTAGAAGCCCGGTTCCCTCGAGTCCGTGTCCAGCAGCAGCGGAACGATGTGCACGTGCACGACGGCAGGGAGGCTGACTGATGGAACCTGAACCGGGTCAAATGACTGAGGCGCGTTGACGCAATGCTGATGACAAAGAACAGGCTGATCCTGATCCTTCACCATGCCCGCCCCCATGCTCTCGCATGGCTGGCCAGGGGCCATGTCCATCGTCATTGGCTCGTCCTGCCCCGCCTCGACCGTGGGGCAGACGTAGTTCGCCAGCGCCAGCTGCGCAAACAGCAGCGAGAGCACCACCACAAAGGAGGTGGTCAGGCGCAGGGCTGAGCGACGTAACATGAACACGCCAGTGTAGCGCGGGGGCATGGCGCATCCAGCGGGACCGAGCGCACCACGCGCTGCCAGAATCGTGCATGGCCAGCATGGCGCCGCCGGTTTGAGCGCGTGGCTTTCCCGCACTAGAATGTTCCACGGGGACACGAGCAGGCTCCCCGCTTCAAGACGCCGCCGCGTCCAAGTTCTGCTCCTGATCGCGGGCCCGCGCCCGGATAGGAGCTCGACTTGCAGAATCTCCCCTCCCGAATGAAACGCCGCACGGGCCTGCGCCCAGCAGACCCAGCAGACCATCGCGTATCGGCTGAGCTTGCCGGCATCGGGCTGCGGGCGTATCCGCGTATCACTCATCCCTGAAAAGGAGGGTTCCATGAACCCAGCGATGATCGGCGTCGCGGCTGCGGCCGTCTCGGCAGTGGCGACGGCGCAAGCCATCCGATTCGACAACGAGCCCACCGGCGTGACGCCAGCGGGCTGGTCTTGCGGGGTCACCGGCGGTGGCAGCCCACGCTGGACGGTAGAGCGCGACCCCACCAACACCCAGGGGCGGGTGCTGCTGCAAAGCGGCCGTGGCACTTTTCCCTGGTGCGTACGCAGCGGGACGGCCGTCACCGACGGTTTCGTCGAAGCCCGGTTCCAGCCGATCTCCGGCCATGAGGACCAGGCAGGTGGCGTGGTCTGGCGCTGGAAAGACGGCAACCACTACTACGTCGCCCGCGCCAACGCCTTGGAGAACAACGTCTCGCTCTACTACACCGAAGGCGGCGCGCGGAAGACGCTGAAGTATGTGAACGCGCCCGTCGCGCGGGGCGTTTCGCACACATTGCGGGTCGAGTTCGCCGGCAACCAGATCGCCGTCTGGCTCGACGGCACCCGCTACATCGACTGGCGCGACGACCACATCGCCGGGCCGGGGGCCGTCGGAGTCTGGACCAAGGCCGACAGCGTTACCGCCTTCAGCGAGTTCAGCTATGGCAGCAGCACACGTTGACCCCTCGATCAAGGAGCAGGAAGCAGGAGTCGCAGCGCGCGGCTGGAACGATGCGCAGCGCTTGCTGCTGGCCAAGGCCCTGCGCGGTTTCGCCGACGGTTTCGTCAGCTTGCTGCTGCCGCTGCACCTGCTGCACCTGGGCTTCACGCCCTTCCAGGTCGGCTGCATCGCCACCACGACCTTGCTCGGCTCGGGCCTGCTGACGCTGCTGGTCGGCGCCCAAGCCGCCCGCCATGCCTGGCGCACGCTGCTGCTCGCCGCCACTGCGCTGATGGCAGGCACCGGAGTGGCATTGGCGTCCTTCAGCGGCTTCTGGCCCCTGATGCTGGTAGCGCTGCTGGGCACCATCAACCCCTCGGGTGGCGACGTCAGCGTGTTCCTGCCGCTTGAGCACGCAGTGCTGTCCTCCAGTGTTGGCCAGCGCGATCGAACAGCGGCCTTTGCCAGGTACAGCCTGGTCGGCACCTTGTCGGGCGCCTTCGGCGCGCTGGCCGCCGGCCTGCCAACGTTCGCGGTGGCGTCACTCGGCATGGACCTGCCCTCGGCCGTGCAGGCGATGTTCGTGCTCTATGCGCTGCTCGCCGCCGCAGCCGCGCTCGTCTATCGCGGACTTCCGCGCACACGCGACACCGTGAGCGACGACCCGGCGCCGGCGCTGGGGCCTTCGCGTCGCCGCGTCTACATGCTCGCCGCGCTGTTCAGCCTGGATGCCTTCGGTGGGGGGTTCCTGGTGCAGTCGCTGATCGCGCTGTGGCTGTACCAGCGCTTCGGGCTTTCAATCGAAGCCACTGGGTCGCTTTTCTTCTGGACCGGCATCCTCACCGCCTTCTCGTACCTGGTCGCCGTGCGCATCGCCAATCGCATCGGCCTAGTGCGAACCATGGTCTACACGCACCTGCCCTCCAGCCTCTGCCTGCTGGCGATCCCCTTCTGCACCGAGCTCTCGTGGGCCATCGCGCTGCTGCTGGTGCGCAGCGCGCTGTCGCAGATGGACGTGCCGACCCGCAGTTCCTACGTTATGGCCATCGTCACACCGCCCGAGCGGCCGGCCGCGGCCAGCGTCACTTCGGTGCCGCGCAGCCTGGCCGCGGCGCTGAGCCCGGCACTGGCTGGATACCTGTTAGGCCTGTCGAGCTTTGGCTGGCCGCTGGTCGCAGGCGGCGCGCTGAAGATCGTCTACGACCTGCTGCTGCTGGCGATGTTCCGCCGCGTGCGGCCGCCCGAGGAGCAGCCTAGCGAGCGCTAGTGCCAAATGGGCATCCAAGAAGACAACTGCTCACACATGCTCATCCGGCTCTTGGTGCGTGGCGCGTCCAGCGGCACCAAGCGCACCACGCACTGCGAGAATCGACGTGCACGGCGTACTCCGGGACGCACTATGGGCGCAGCACTTTACGAGCCGATCGATGTGTACAAGCCTGTGGCGGCAAACATCGGCGTTGTCGACGGGCCTTTTGAGTACCTGACCGTGGCTGGCGTCAGGCTGCCGCTACCGTTCACCACCCGTATGATGGTGGTGCGCCTCTCGAACGGCGATCTCTTCCTCCATTCACCGACGAGATTCGATCGCCGGCTCGCCGACGAGCTCGATCATCTCGGAAGAATCCGCCATCTGATCTCTCCCAACCAATTCCACTACGCCCACATCGGAGAGTGGTTGAGGGCCTATCCACATGCCGTCGCATGGGCTTCGCCCGGGGTGCGCAGCAGGAGCAAAGCGCGACGCGTGGAGATCACTTTCGCCAGAGACCTCGACCTGGATCCGCCGGACGAATGGCGCAACGAACTCGACCAGACGCTGTTTCCGGGTGGTTACTTCAAGGAGTTCATCTTCTTCCACCGGGAATCAGCATCTCTCATCGTGACGGACGCCATCATCAACCTCGAACTGGACAAAATGAACGAGCCTTGGCGAACGTTCACGAGGATCAGCGGGATGTACTATCCACGCGGCCAGGTCTTCTTCGGGATGCGCCTGCCGCTGATGTTGCATCGAAAAAGGGCGGCGGCGGCGATCTCGAAACTTCACGGATGGCGGCCTCGCCGTATCTTGCTCAGTCATGGGCGTTCGTTCGACGTGGACACAGACAAGGTCATCAGCCGCATCTTCGGAAGGCATGCTGGCCGGTGAGAGGCCGAGGACTCCTGGTCGGAAGCTGCAGTAGATGGCTGCGCGATCGGAGTGCGTCGTTCTAGCGCTTTCTCCTGGCAACCCACGTTCTCGGATGTCGAAGGCCCCCGCTTTCGCGGTTCAAGCGCGCCGGCCGAACATGATGATGCCCATCCCGACCAGGCTCACCGCGACACCCACCCAGTCCGTCGTGCTTGGACGGATGCCGTCCACCGCCCAAAGCCAGAGGATGGCGACCCCGACGTAGACGCCGCCGTAGGCCGCGTACACGCGGCCCGCCGCCGTTGGGTGCAGCGACAGGAGCCAAGCGAACAGCGCCAGGCTCACTGCGGCCGGAATCAATATCCAGGCCGAGCGGTCCTCTTTGAGCCAGAGGTAAGGCAGGTAGCAGCCGACGATTTCCGCGACCGCGGTGAGCACGAACAGGCCGAAAGTCTTGAGCGCATCCATGGCGCATTGTGGCTTCCGCCCGTGTCGTCGAAAAATGCATTCGGGGGGCTTGACCCTCAAGTTGCTTGAGGTCTTACTGTCCCGAGTGTGGGCGACCTGCCCATGCAACAGAGGTCGTTTGGATATGAAGCCCTGGAAACTCGTTATCGGAGCCGGTGCAGCCTGCGCCGCGTGTTGTGCGGCACCGATCATCAGCGCCGCCGCGCTGGGCCTTGGTGCCTCCGGACTGTTCGCAGGGGGGATGGGCGCCGTCTCCGTGCACATGGAGTCCTGGTTGCCACTCGCTGGGGGCGGGGTGGCGCTCGCTGCCGTCGCCGGCGTGCTTGCCTGGCGTCGCCGGCGGCCGGTGGAAGCCGCCACCACCTGTGGCTGCTCGGGCAACTCTGGCTCTGCCTGTGGCAAGAGCGGGAGCTGAGCATGGACGCCATGGACAGACCGCCGCTCGCTTGCACTCTCGAGTTCACCGACATCGGTCCTCGCCTGCAACGGCTGCGACGTCTGGGAGAGAGTAGCCTCTTGCGTCATGAGCTTCGAGGCAGCGTGCTTCGGCTGGCATACCGTCCCGACGCCGCCGCGGAGGTGAAGGCCCTCGTGGACCTGGAGCGTGACTGCTGCCGGTTCCTGGATTTCGACATGAAGGAAGATGCCAGCGAGGTCATGCTGACCATCACGGCTCCTGCCAGTGCCGGCAAGGCTGCCGAATGGCTATTCGCCCAGTTCCTTCCAGCCACCATGGTGACAAAGCCCGACGCGCCGCGGCCATGCTGCCCAACTTGCGCCTGACCTACGATACGGCCATGAGCGCAGTCCCGCCCCTTTCCATTGGAGCCGCCGCGAAGCAAACCGGCTGCAGCGCACCGACCATCCGGTACTACGAGGAGGTGGGCCTGTTGCCCGCGGCACCGCGCACGCAAGGCAACCAGCGTCATTACGACGACGCCGCGATCCGGCGGCTCACCTTCATCCGGAGGTGTCGCGACTTCGGCTTCACGATCGAGCAAGTACGGGAGTTGGTCGGCCTGGTTGACCAGCCTTCACGCGATTGCGCCGAAGTGCGTGACATCGCCCAGGTGCACCTGCTGGAGGTGCAGAAGAAACTGGCCGAGCTCCAGGCGCTGGAAGCAAGCCTGTCCAGGTTCGTCCACGGCTGCAACACCGCTTGCGCCGGCGGACCGGCGATTGACTGCACCATTCTCGAAGACTTGGCGATGCCAACTTGGGAGGCCAAAGACCACTTGCCGGCACCCGCGCGCTCGGGGTGCTGTGGTTAGCCGCCCGACTCCCACCAGGGTTGTAGTGAAAACCGGGTCATTTGCACTCATTCCATCATTCGACTATCATGGAAATATGGAAGAAACAAATGTGATTGCCTCGCTCCTGGCGCTTGCACAGCCCATGCGGCTGCGGGTGTTCCGGGAACTGGTGGTCGCAGGCGGCGCGGGCCTCA
The DNA here is from genome assembly GCF_001580455.1 of Ramlibacter tataouinensis. Taxonomy (NCBI): domain Bacteria; kingdom Pseudomonadati; phylum Pseudomonadota; class Betaproteobacteria; order Burkholderiales; family Comamonadaceae; genus Ramlibacter; species Ramlibacter tataouinensis. Next base: position 4,153,365 of record NZ_CP010951.1, on the reverse strand, counting down.
CACCCGGAGTGCTGGCCGAGCACCTCGAAGTGCCGCCAGCCACGCTGTCGTTCCATCTCAAGGAACTGCTGCACGCAGGCTTGGTCACCCAGGAGCGTGCGGGCCGCAACCTGATCTATCGGGCGAATTTCGAGCAAATGAACGGTCTGCTCGGCTTCCTGACCGAGAACTGCTGTCAAGGTGAGCCGTGTGGTACGGCCACCCGTTGCAAGCCCTCCCGGCGTGCTTCCCCATCCACCAGGAGAACCCAGCATGAAGCGATTCCACGTGCACGTTCACGTCAATGATCTCGGCAAGAACATCGCCTTCTACTCGGCGATGTTCAACCAGCAGCCCACCCGCACCGAGGTCGACTACGCCAAGTGGATGTTGGACGATCCGCCGGTGAACTTCGCGATCTCTACGCGCGGTGATGCCACCGGAGTCGACCATCTGGGCATCCAGGTCGACAGCAAGGAGCAGCTGGCGGAAATCCGTGGCCATGCTGCAAGCGCCGACCTGACCATCCTTGACGAAGGCGAGACGACCTGCTGCTATGCCCGCAGTGACAAGTACTGGGTGACCGATCCCCAGGGCGTCGCCTGGGAACAGTTCCATACCCTCGATTCGATTCCGGTTTTCAGCACGCCGAAGGCGCAAGCCGGGATGTGCTGCGCAACGAGCGCGTCGCCCGAGGCGAAACCCGAGCCCGCCAAATCCTGCTGCTGACGAGGCGCCATGGACACCAAGCCGCTGAACGTGCTGTTCCTGTGCACGCACAACTCCGCTCGCAGCATCCTGGCTGAGGCGCTCCTGAACTCGGTCGGGCAAGGCCGCTTCAAGCTCCAATCCATGGCTCTGGGGCAGACCGCGCGCGAACTGGCGAACCACGGATGACGACGCCGACCGAATTCGAGGCAGGTGTCCCTTCGGCAGACGATGGTGGCGGGTCCTTGGCGCATGCCCGAAGCGTGCCGCGGGCCCTGCTTGCCGAATTCGTTGGCACGGCGATGCTGCTGTGTGCGGTGATCGGCTCCGGCATCATGGCCGAACGCCTCAGCGCCGGCAACGCGGGAGTTGCGTTGCTGGCCAACACGCTTGCGACGGTCTTCGCGCTCTACGTCCTGATCGAGACACTGTCGCCGATCAGCGGCGCACACTTCAACCCGATGGCCACCGTCGTGCTGGCCTGGCGGGGCCACATGAGCGCCCATGACCGATGGCCGCTCACCGCCCTCTACATCCTGGTGCAGCTTACTGGTGCGCTCGCAGGCGCCATGCTTGCCAATGCGATGTTCGACACGAGCATCCTGCAGGTCAGCTCGAAGATGCGCACCGGTCCGGGCCAGTGGCTTGCGGAAGCAGTGGCTGCCGCGGGCTTGATGTTCGTCATCCTCCGGTCGCCCACGGGTAGAGGAAGCGCCTTGGTTGCCGCTTACATCGGCGCGGCTTACTGGTTCACTGCAAGCACGTCGTTTGCAAACCCGGCTGCGGTTTTCGGCCGGATTTGGAGCGACAGCTTTGCCGGCATCGCCCCCGAGAGCGCACTCGCCTTCGTGCTGGCGCAGTTCGCGGGCGGGGCCGTGGGCGCGTGGCTGGCTTCAGTGTTCGAGCGCGAAGCGCTCTAAACCCAGACCGAGAAACGTGTCCGGTGTGGCCGTGCCGGCAAGCACGACCGCGAATGCCAATGCTTGTGCCACGGCCGCGATCAGCTTGCGGGCAGGTACAAAGTTGTAAGCCTCCCTCGGGTTTCGTGGCCACCGAAGCCCCTTTCAGCGCCCTCGACCCGCGCCGGCTCCCTCCAAGCGCAAGCTCGTCTGCCGACTGGCTGGTGTAAGAGGACCGTGCGCATGGGTTTCAAACTTACACCTCTCCCATTCGATTTTTAGCAACTCATTCTCCACAATTCCACGCGCGTTCGCGCCGCTGTGAACGCTGGAAGGTGATGCATGACTGCGATGAAGCTCAGCCCTCTGCTGATCGCCGTGTGTCTTGTCGCCGCCAACGCGGCCGCGCAAACCTACAGAGTGGTCGACCTTGCCACCCTCTCGCCAGGCAACGGGACGGTGGTGCGTGGCCCCAACAGCTCGGGTGAGGGTTCGGGCGGGGGGATCCTTGAGAGCGCACAGGCGCGTGGGGGCCGGCGCGCACTGTTGTTCGAGACCAGTGGCGCGCGGCAGGTCGCCGCGCCGACCGACAGCGACATCGCGGTGGTCTACGGACTCAACGATGTCGGAGCCTACGTGGGCAGCTTCAACGCGAATGCGCACACCGCGGTCCGCGCGTTCGTGGGCACACGAGCAGGATCCTCCAGGGAACTGCCTCCACTTGCGGGCGACTCCGCCAGCGTGGCCTACGCCTTGAACAACCAGGGCCAGGCCGTCGGCTTCTCGAGCGGCGTCGGAGGCCAGCGCGCCGTGATATGGGACGCAGACGGAACACCAGCGGCGTTGCCCGCCTTTGCTGGAATCCGCAGTCGAGCGACCGGCATCAACGAGCGAGGCGACGTGTCGGGTGTCGGCAGCACTGCTGCCGGGCAAAGGCCGATCTTGTGGCGAAGTGGAGAACCTGCAGTCGAATTGATGCTGCTGGCGGGGCACACCACCGGCGAGGCCAATGCGATCAATTCGCGTGGCGATGTTGTCGGCTACTCGTCCGATGCATCTTCCATGCGGCGCGCTGCCTTGTGGCCTTCCAACGGCGGTGTCATCGATCTCGGCACGCTGCCGGGTGGGGACTTCAGTCAGGCATTCGGCAACAACAATGCGGGAGACATCGTCGGCACCTCTACCAGCAGCATCGGCAGCCGCGCAGTGCTTTGGACGCGCGGTGCCGTGCAGGACCTGAACAGCCTCGTTGCGCCGTCGACTTTCGTGCTGACCAAGGCCGTCGGCATCACGGCCGGCGGCGCGATCATCGCCATCGGGCATGTGCCGGCGGCGGGGCACCACGCAGCGCCCGCGCAGGGGAGCGGAGGGCACGACCATGATGCAGATGCGCACGACCTTCCGGTCCGGGTCTTCCTGCTCGTTCGCTCGGGAGCCACGCCATGATGTCGCGCAAGATCGTTGCCGCCGCGCTGTCATGTCTGGTGGGCATGGCCGCCTTCCTCTCGCCGGGCGCTGCGAACGCACAAACGACGGGCCAGTGGACCCGATTGCAGGACTTCCCGGTGATACCGATCCACAGTCACCTGCTCCCGAACGGCAAAGTGATGATGTGGGGCCGCCCCGGCAACCAGCCGTACCTGTGGGACCCCAGCAGCCAGGCGATCACCGCGCTGCCCGGTGCAGGTTACGACATCTTCTGCGCGGGTCACGCCCTGCTGGCGGACGGACGCCTGCTGGTGGCCGGCGGACATGTCGTGGACGAAGTCGGACTTGCGAACGTCAGCGTGTTCGACCCGGCTACGAATACCTGGTCGAGGGAGCCCGACATGAACGCGGGACGCTGGTATCCGACAGTGACGGCGCTGCCGAACGGCGATGCGCTCGTGACGTCGGGCAACATCGACACGAGCGTGGGCCGCAATCCGCTACCGCAGGTGTACCAGGCAGCGAGCAGAACATGGCGCGACTTGACGAACGCACAGTTGGAAGTCTCTTATTACCCGGAGATGTTCGTGGCGCCGAATGGCAGGCTGGCCATGCTCGGACCTGGGGACTTCACGTTCTGGCTGGACACCGCCGGGACCGGTGCATGGAGTGGAATGAATGTCCGCAGCGGCGGTTGGCGCGATGGCAATTCGGCGGCCATGTACGCCGACGGGAAGGTCGTGATGATGGGAGGGAATGACAACCCGCCCGGATCGGTGACGCATGTGATCGACCTGAGCGTGCCGGCTCCCGCCTGGCGCGCAGTCGCTTCAATGAGCTTCGCCCGGCGCCATCTCAACTCCACTTTGCTGCCCGATGGGACCGTGCTGGTCACTGGAGGCACATCGGGCTCCGGCTTCAACAATGAAACCACGCCGGTCTTGGCAACGGAGTTGTGGAACCCGGCCACGGAGACGTGGACCCGCCTCGCGAACGCAACGGTGCCAAGGCTCTACCACTCCATGGCGCTGCTCCTGCCCGATGGGCGTGTAATCACGGGCGGTGGCGACGGCCACTTCGAAGCAGAGGTCTTTTCACCGCCGTACCTGTTCAAGGGAGCACGCCCGGTCATCACGACAGCGCCAGCGTCGATGGGATACGGCCAACAAATCACCGTTGAGAGTCCGGACGCTGCAAGCATCCAGAAAGTGACGCTGATCCGGCTGGGGTCCGTCACGCACGGGTTCAACGAGAACCAGCGTATGTCCACGCTGCCGTTCACCGCTGGAACAGGCACGCTCGGCATTACGACGCCAGCCAACGCGAACCTGGCGCCGCCCGGACACTACATGCTCTTCCTGGTCAACGGCAGTGGCGTGCCATCCGTGGCCACTGTCGTGCGGATCGGCAGCGGAGCGCCGCCGCCCCCGCCGCCGGCTCCGACACTGGGCTCGCTCGCCCCGAGCAGCGCGACAGCAGGAGGGCCCGCCTTCACGCTCACGGCCAACGGCACCAATTTCGTTGCCGGATCGACGGTGCGTTGGAATGGCACCGCCCGAACCACCACCTTCGTCAGCGCCACCCAGTTGAGTGCTGCCATCACGGCGGCCGACATCGCGGCGACAGGTACCGCCCAGGTCACCGTGCTCAATCCGGGAGGCGCGGCGTCCGCCGCCTTGCCTTTCACGATCGCGGCCGCGCCGCCGCCGGCGCCGACACTGGGCTCGCTCGTCCCGAGCAGCGCGACGGCAGGAGGGCCCGCCTTCACGCTCACGGCCAACGGCACCAATTTCGTTGCCGGGTCGACGGTGCGGTGGAATGGCACCGCCCGCACCACCACCTTCGTCAGTGCCACCCAGTTGAGCGCTGCCATCACGGCGGCCGACATCGCGGCGACAGGCACCGCCCAGGTCACCGTGCTCAATCCGGGAGGCGCCGCGTCCGCTGCCCTGCCTTTCACGATCGCGGCCGCGCCGCCGCCGGCGCCGACACTGGGCTCGCTCGTCCCGAGCAGCGCGACGGCAGGAGGGCCCGCCTTCACGCTCACGGCCAACGGCACCAATTTCGTTGCCGGGTCGACGGTGCGGTGGAATGGCACCGCCCGAACCACCACCTTCGTCAGCGCCACCCAGTTGAGTGCTGCCATCACGGCGGCCGACATCGCGGCGACAGGTACCGCCCAGGTCACCGTGCTCAATCCGGGAGGCGCCGCGTCCGCTGCCCTGCCTTTCACGATCGCTGCCGCGCCGCCGCCGGCTCCGACACTGGGCTCGCTCGTCCCGAGCACCGCGACAGCAGGAGGGCCCGCCTTCACGCTCACGGCCAACGGCACCAATTTCGTTGCCGGATCGACCGTGCGGTGGAATGGCACCGCCCGCACCACCACCTTCGTCAGCGCCACCCAGTTGAGTGCTGCCATCACGGCGGCCGACATCGCGGCGACAGGTACCGCCCAGGTCACCGTGCTCAATCCGGGAGGCGCCGCGACCGCTGCCTTGCCTTTCACAGTCACTGCCCCGACGTCTGTGCTGAGGGTAACCAAGCTCGGCACCGGCAAAGGAAACATCAACAGTGCCCCGGCCGGCATCAGCTGCGGTGGGACTTGCACGGCCCCGTTTGCCAGCGGCGCGACAGTCACCTTGACAGTCAAACCCACTGGCCAGAGTGTCTTTGCAGGCTGGGGTGGCGCTTGTGCGGGCACCTCGAACACATGCATCGTAACGATCAACAGTGCGTTGGACGTCACGGCGACGTTCAACCCGCGGTGATATTCCTGGCCTTAGCCTCGCCTTCCGCAAGGTGGTCAACGAGTCTTCCTCTGACCTCCCAAGCTCAAGACGTGGCTTCGATTCCCATCGCCTGCTCCAGCGTGGTACGGCGCTAGCTGGTCAGGACCAGGACCCAGTCCCGGTCTCCTGCGGCGTTGGCGCCAGGCGGCGCGAAGGTGCGCGTTCCGCTGTTGGGTAGGGGGCCGATAGCCTGAGAAACGCCGCTCGTCGGGTCGAACCACCTGCCAGTGGTGGCGCTGCGCATTTTTTTCATGTCGATCGTCACCTCGCCGGAGTGACCCGGCCCCAGGTAGGCCACCAGCAGCGTGCCGGCCGGGTTGGCGGCTGCCGCGACGTAGCTGTCCGTGTCGATCGTGCCGCCGCCCGCCGTCACCAGCGTCCCGATACCGCCCATTCCATCGGGAACGAGGGTCCACCATTCAACGGAGCCAATGAACCTGTTCAGGACCGAATGGTGCCGTGTCTGCACGGTGTCCAGATGCGGCACGTAGCCGGGATTCAGCGCCCACACATAGCCGTTGCCGAAGGTGTAGCCGCCGATCGCACTCAGCCATGCCCACCAGCTGTAGCGCCGGATCGGCTGCGTGGCCGAGGGGTTGTAGCTGTTCCCGTCAGGACCTTCCTCATCGAATGGACCCTCCTGCAGGAAAGCGGGAATCGCCGGCGTGTGGGCGTAGCCCTGGCGGCAGATGGAAGCGGTGCGGCCGTTCCATGAGTAGCAGCCGTTGAGATTGATATAGCGGCCGAACGCCGGTTCCTCGGTGCCAATGTGCTCACTGCGCCATTCGTTCGAGAACAGGATGCTCTGTTGACCCGCAACGCTCAGCATTCCGTCGATCCAGGCTTGCTCGACGGCCGTGTACTCGGGTTGGTCGGCAAACGAATAGTCGCCACCGAGCATCCAGACGATGTTCGGAGTGTCCTTGTAGCGATTCGCAAGCCACGCGCCGTAGGACCGCATCCTGGTGGTGCCGTTGGCGGCCATCTCCACGAGCCACCCGTCATAGCCCACCAGGAACCCTGCATAGGCAGGGAACCAGAGCACCATCAAATTTCGAGACGCCGCGTAAGCGATGAGCGCGTCGATATTCGACCAGTAAGGCGCGTTCGGTTGCGTGAAATCCGGTGCTTCCGCGCTGGCGTTGCCATAGGTCAGCGTGCCGTCCCAGGTGCTGCCGTCAAGCCTCTTCGAAAAGGGCGCGTTTCCCTCCCCATCGAACGGAGGATGGCCGTTCCCGGGAAAGTGGTGCAGCCAGAACTCGATGCCGGTGAAGCCACGTGCTGCGGTGTCGTCTATGACCGCCTGGTATTCGGCTCGAGGCAGCGCCGGAATGTTCCACACCGTGCGGACCAGGACCGGAAATGCATTCCCGCTCCTGTCCGTCAGATACCTTCCCCCCGCCTCGATCGCCAATGGAAATGCGCCTGCGGCGGCGGGCGCGGGCGGCGGGACCGGGATGGGTGCCGGCGGTGGTGGCGTGCCCGATGACTCCGGCGTGGGGGCCACGGGCCCGCCGCCGCCACCGCCTCCACCGCCGCAAGAGACCGCCTGCACCGCCGCAAAGGCCGCAACAACGTTCAAGAAACGACGACGCGTCACTGAATCCGACTGTGCGGACGCGACCGACTTGTACATCGAAGTCAGTGTCCCACACCCCGTGGCGTCGATGGGGCTCAGGAATACGCGTCTGGCGGCGCAACAACGTGAGGCAGCGGAAGCGCGCGCCGGCCCCTATCGCCGAGCAACAGGCACGGATGTGCCCGTGGGCCGTCGAGCCAGCGTCCGCAGCGGGTCAACCACCGCCTGCTGCGAATGCACGCGGGCGATCGGGAAAGATCCCGGATGCGTCAGCGCACGAACTTGCCGTCGTTGCGCACCCGCACGAGCTCGACGAAATGCGAGCCGGTCGAGCGGCCGCCGGAGAAATCCAGGTCCATGCCGGCGATGCGTGCCTTCAGCTTGCGAAGCACCGCGTGCAGCCGCTCGCGGGTGAGCTCGCGGCCGGCCTGGCGCAGTGCTTCGATCGTCACGCGGCCGGCCACGTAGCCTTCGTAGCTGTGGTAGCCGACAGGCACCTGCGCGGCCTCGCAGCCTTTGCGGTACAGGTTGGCATCGGGATTGGCCGCGTCCCACGGATACGGCGTGACCTGGGAGATCGTCAGCCCCTTCGACTGCTCACCCAGCAACCGTGCAGTCACATCGCCCGCGAGGATCGACATGCCGTAGAAGCTGGGCGCGCCGCCCTGCGCCCAGACCGACTTCATCACTTCCGCGGCCGGCGGACCGCTGAGGAACATGATCACCGCCTGGGCATCTGCACGCGCCAGCGTCTTGCCGGCATCGCTGGCGTTCTTGCCGTCCGGCGCCACGCCGACCGAGCCGGTCAGGCGCAGTTTGTGGCGTGCGGCCGCGGCATCGAGCTGGCCCAGGACTTCCAGGCCGCCGGGCGTGCCCACATGGGCCACCGCGAGCCGCTGGATGCCCAGGGTGCTCAGGTGCGTCACCAGCGCATCGGACTCGCGCTGCTGGCTGGCGCGCGTGTAGTAGGCCACCCCCTCGGTCTTCTCGCGCACCGAGTCGACCACGGCGGTGGTGCCGATCAGGGGCGCGCCTGCCTCCTTCAGGACGGGCAGGCCGGCCAGGGTGGTTCCCGCGCCGGCCCCCAACACGCAGGCGAAGACCTGGTGCTCCTGCAGCAGCGCCTTGTAGTTGGCGGCCGCCCGTGCAGGATCGAGGCCGTCGTCCAGCGACACCACGCGCAGCTGGCGTCCGGCCACGCCGCCCCGGGCGTTGGCTTCGCTGAACGCGACCCTCATGCCGCCTTGCATGGCCAGCGCGCCCACGCCCAGCGGGCCGCTGGAGACCACGCTCTGGCCCAGCAGAACTTCCTTGTCGCTGACTCCGGGTTCCGTCCGGGCCGCGACTGCCGCGGAGCCGGTCATCGCGGCGGCTGCGCTGAAGATGAAATTGCGTCGTTGCATCGTGAGTGATCCCACGCCCCTGGCGGTCCAGGGGCGAAACGAAAACAGTTGAGAAACGTGAGCCGGGGCGCGTCAGCGGACTGGCCGCCTGACTGCCGGATCCGCCTCGCCGAGGAACAGCTTCATCGTCAGGCGCTGCGCGAAGTTGCCGTACGGCGGGTAGAACAGGCCGATCGGGAACCAGCGATGCCGCTTGAAAACCGTGCGCGCATGCGAGAGCTCGCGAAAGCCCTCGACGCCGTGGTAGGTGCCCATGCCCGAGTTGCCGATGCCGCCAAAGGGCGCGTCGTGGTTGACCACGTGCCAGGCCCAGTCGTTGATCGTCACACCGCCCGAATGCGTGCGGCGCAGCACCTCGGCGCGCGCCGCCGCGTCATGGCTGAAGCAGTACAGGGCCAGCGGACGCGGCCGGCTGCGGATGAATTCGATCGCCTCCTCGTGCGTGCTGTAGGGCACCACCGGCAGCACCGGCCCGAAGATCTCCTCGCGCATCAGCGCCATGTCCGGCGTGCAGCCGGTGACGATCTGCAGCGGCATCTGGCGCCCGTCATCCCCCGCGGCGCAGGCGGTCACCGTGGCGCCCTTGGCCCGCGCATCGTCCAGCAGCGCCCGGATGCGCGCGGCGTGTCGATCGCTGGAGATGGCGGTGTACTCCTCGTTGCCGGTGGTCTGGCTGCCATACATGCGCTGGAAGGCGGACTTCACCTTGGCGACGAACTCCGGGACATGCTCCTGGGGTACCAGCGCATAGTCGGGCGCCACGCAGATCTGGCCGCAGTTGGTGGCCTTGCCATGCGCCACGCGGGCGGCCGCCTCGCCGATCGGGTAGTCGCGCATCACCAGGGCCGGCGACTTGCCGCCCAGCTCCAGCGTCACCGGCGTCAGGTTCTCCGCCGCCTGGCGCATGACGATGCGGCCGACCGCGGGCGAGCCCGTGAACACGATGTGATCGAACGGCAGCGCGGTGAAAGCGCCGGGATCGGCGAGTTCTCCGCCGACCAGGGCGACGTGGTCCTCGCTGAAGACCTCGCCCAGCATCTGCCGCAGCACCGCGTTCGTGGCCGGCGTGACCTCGGGCATCTTGAGCATCACGCGGTTGCCCGCCGCCAGGGCCGCGGCCAGCGGGCCCAGCGACAGGTAGAGCGGGAAGTTCCAGGTGGCGATCACGCCCACCACGCCCTTGGGCTGGTAGGTCACGCGCAGGCTGTTGCTGAGGAACAGCAGCTCGGTGGCACGGCGGCTGGGCTTCATCCAGCGTGCCACATGGCGGATGGCGTGGTTGATTTCCAGCGTGGTGGGCAGGACGTCGAGCATCTTGGACTCGGCGTGGGAGCGGCCGCCGAAGTCCTGGCTGATGGCGTCGGCCAGCACGTCCTGGTAGCGCGCCAGCTGCTTCTTCAGCGCCCGCAGGTGCTGGCGGCGCTCCTGGGCGGACGGGTACGGCTGCGCATCGAACGCCTCCCGCTGCTCGCTGAAGAGTTCGGCGATGCGCGCCTGCGCGTCCACGGTGATCGTACGGTCGTTCATGCTTGCCTCGTCTCCTCAGGCTGTCGGCAGCCGGTGGTCCTTGAACTGCTCGCGCAGCTTGTTCTTCTGCATCTTACCGGTGGCGCCCAGCGGGATGGCGTCGACGAAGACGACGTCGTCGGGCGTCCACCACTTGGCGATCTTGCCCTCGTAGAAGGCGATCAGCGCGTCGCGGGTGAGCTCGGCCCCCGGCTTTTTCACCACCACCAGCAGCGGGCGCTCGTCCCACTTGGGGTGCCGGGCGCCGATGCACGCGGCCATGGCCACGGCCGGATGCGCCATCGCGATGTTCTCCAGGTCGATCGAGCCGATCCATTCGCCGCCGCTCTTGATCACGTCCTTGCTCCGGTCGGTGATCTGCATGAAGCCGTCGGTATCGATGGTGGCCACGTCGCCGGTCGGGAACCACCCGTCCACGAGCGGCTGGCCGCCCTCGCCCTTGAAATACTCGCTGATGATCCAGGGCCCCCGCACCAGCAGTTCGCCCGAGGCCTTGCCGTCGCGCGGCAGCTCCTTGCCGTCGGGGTCCACGATCTTCATGTCGACCCCGAACACCACGCGACCCTGCTTGGCCTGGATCGCATAGCGTTCCTCGCGCGGAAGCTCCACCTGCTTCGCCTTCAGCGTGCAGGCCGTGCCCAGCGGGCTCAGCTCCGTCATGCCCCAGGCGTGCAGCACCTGCACGTCGTAGCGCTCCTGGAAGGCCTTCATCATGGCCGGCGGGCACGCCGAGCCGCCGATGACGGTCCGGCGCATGGTGCTGAACTTGAGGCCGTTGGCCTCCATGTGCGCCAGCAGCGCCTGCCATACGGTCGGCACGCCGGCCGAAAGCGTGACGCCTTCGCTCTCGAACAGATCGTGCAGGCTCTTGCCGTCCAGGTGCGGCCCGGGAAACACCATCTTGGCACCGACCATGCAGGCGATGTAGGGCAGGCTCCAGGCGTTGACATGGAACATCGGCACCACGGGCAGGATGGTGTCGCGCGCCGAGCAGTTCAGGCTGTCGGGCAGCGCAGCCGCATAGGTGTGCAGCACCGTGGAGCGATGGCTGTAGAGCACCCCCTTGGGGTTGCCGGTGGTGCCCGAGGTGTAGCACAGGCAGGAGGCGGTGTTCTCGTCGAACACCGGCCAGTCGAACCGGTCGGAGGCCGCGTCCAGCAGGTCCTCATAGCACAGCAGGTTCGGGATCTTGCTGCTGGCGGGCATGTGCTCCCGGCTGGTCATCGCCACGAAATGCTTGATCGTCTTGACCCGGCCGGCGATGGCTTCGACCAGGGGCAGGAAGGTCATGTCGAAGCACAGCACCTGGTCTTCGGCGTGGTCCGCGATCCACACCACCTGGTCGGGATGCAGGCGCGGATTCATCGTGTGAATCACCGCCCCCATGCCGCAGACGGCGTAGTACAGCTCCATGTGGCGGTAGCCGTTCCAGGCCAGCGTCGCGACGCGGTCGCCGAACCTGGCGCCGAGCGCCGTCATGGCGTTGGCAGCGCGGCGCGAACGGGCAACCAGGTCGCGGAAGGCATAGCGGTGCACGTCACCTTCGACGCGCCGGGACACGATCTGCTGGTCGCCGTGGTGGCGCTCGGCGTGCGTCAACAGCGAGGAGATCAGCAACTGCTGCTGCTGCATGAGTCCGTTCATCTTGAGAGATCCTTGATATTTGAAAGTCACGCCATCGCGCCGGCATCGGCGCGGATCATGTCGGCCGCCTTCTCGCCGATCATGATCGTGGGGGCGTTGGTGTTGCCGCCGATCAGCGTGGGCATGATCGAGGCGTCAGCCACGCGCAGGCGATCCACGCCGCGGACACGCAGCCGCTCGTCCACCACCGCCATGCGGTCGCTGCCCATCTTGCAGGTGCCCACGGGGTGGTACTGGGTGTCGGCGCGGTTGCGGATGTCGCGCTCCACCGCCTTGCGGTCGGACTGGTCCAGCGCATACAGCGGCTTGCCGCGCACGTCGTCGAAGGCGGGCGCGTCCAGGATGGCGCGCTGCAGCCCGGCGCCCCGTACCAGCAGGTCCAGGTCGCGCGGGTCCTCCAGGAAGCGCGGGTTGATGAGAGGCGCATCGAACGGGTTGCTGCTGGCCAGCCCTACGTCCCCCGCCCCCTTCGGGCGCAACACCGTCACATGGCAGCTGAAGCCGTGGCCAAGGTGGGCCTTGCGGGCATGGTCGTCGACGATGGCCTGCACGAACACCAGCTGGATGTCGGGGACCGCGACCTCCGGCTGGCTGCGCAGGAAGGCGCCGGACTCCGCGAAGGGTGTCGTGAGCGGGCCCGAGCGGTGGTTCTTCCACTGGCCGATGCCCTTGATCACCTTCATCCCGCCGGACACGGACACGCCGAAGGTCTCCGTGTTGCTGCGGGTGCGATAGGTGAAGACGTAGTCGATGTGGTCCTGCAGGTTCGCGCCCACGCCCGGCAGGTCGACCTTGGTGGACACCCCCTTGGCCTGCAGCCCCGCGCCCGGCCCGATGCCCGAAAGCATCAGGATCTGCGGCGAGCCGAAGGCGCCCGCGCTGAGGATGACCTCGCGGCGGGCCGTGAAGGTCTGCGAGCGCCCGTCCACGTGCGCCTGCACGCCCACCGCGCGACCGTTCTCGATCAGCACACGCTCCGTGGTGGCGCGGGTGACGACCTTGAGGTTGCTGCGTTTCAGGTTGGGCGTGAGGTACGCCTTGGCGGCGCTGCAGCGCTCGCCCTTGCGCTGCGTCACCTGGTACATGAAGGCGCCCTCTTGGTCCTCACCGTTGTAGTCCGGATTCAGGCGCAGGCCGCGCTGCTTCGCGGCGCGCAGGAAGCGCTGGTTGAAGTCGCTCGGCTCCAGGACCTCGGCCACGTTGAGCGGCCCGCCCTGGCCGTGGAAGCTGCAGCTGGTGTGGGTCTCGTTGTGCTCGGCGCGCTTGAAATAGGGCAGCACGTCCTCGTAGCCCCACCCGGCATTGCCGAGCCCGGCCCAGTGGTCGTAGTCCCAGCGGTGGCCGCGCACATAGAGCATGGCGTTGATCGAGCTGGAGCCACCCAGCGTGCGTCCGCGCGGCTGGTAGCCCTGCCGCCCGTTCAGGCCCGGCTGCGCCACGGTCTTGTAGGCCCAGTTGTTGATCCTGGTCGGCATCATCGCCACCACGCCGGCCGGCGCGTGGATCAGCACGCTGTTGTCCGGCCCGCCGGCTTCGAGAAGAAGCACGCGCACGCTTGGGTCTTCGCTCAGGCGGCCCGCCAGCACGCAGCCGGCGGAGCCGGCGCCCACGACGATGTAGTCGAAAGTCTCGCTCATCATGTCGCTCCCGGTGTGCCTCAGGGTGCGATGGCCGCGCGCGGCTCGACCAGGGGGAACATGCGCGGGAAGGTGTCGAGCAGGCCCAGCACTTCGAACACCTTGGCCTTGTTGCCGCTGACGGTGATCGCACCGCTCTCGATGGCCTTCGGGAAGGTGAGCTGCTGCAGCGAGATCGCGTCCAGCGTGGCCCGAGTCAGCGTGAGCGTGGCGTCAGCGTTGGGCGCCTGCGCCTTCATGGAGGCGCTCAGGGTGCTGTTCTGCAGGCGCAGCACGGCGTCTTCCTTGGTGTCGGTGAAACGCCAGTTCAGCACCGCCGCCTTGCCCGCGGCCTTCGGGCCGTTCAGGCGGATGCCGAGGTAATCAAAGAACATCTCGAGCGGCATGGCGCGGATCGCATCGGGGCTGGCCGTCACGGCGCCAAGCGTTTTCGGCATGCCTTCACGAAGTTCCATGGCACCCTGCAGGTAGGCGTTGCGCGCGGTAGCCGACTCGCTCTGGTAGCCCAGCTGCTCGAGTGCGTCGGCGCCAAGCTGGCGCGCCTCCTGGTTGGCCGGGTCGGCAAACACCAGCTGCGAAGCCAGCTGCGCCACCCAGCGGTACTCGCCGCGCGCATAGTCGTCGCGCGCCTTGGCCAGCACGGCTTGTGCGCCGCCCATGTACTGGACGGTCTTGCGCGCGCTCTCCACCGGCGGCAGGCGATCGAGGTTGGCCGGGTTGCCGTCGTAATAGCCCAGGTAGCGCTGGTAGATGGCTTTCAAGTTGTTCTTGAGGCTGCCGTAGTGCGAATGCACCGACCACTCGCTTTGCAGGCTCGCGGGCAGCTGGACCATGTCGGCCAGCTCCTCGCCCGTGTAGCCGTGGTTCAACAGGCGCAGGGCCTGGTCGTGCAAGTACTTGTAGGCATCACGCTGCTTGCCGAGGTAGTTCTGGACCCGGTCATGGCCCCAGACCGGCCACTGATGCTGGGCGATCACGATGTCGGTGCCGGCGCCGTAGCGCTGCAAGGCGCCATCCAGGTACTTGGACCAGGCCAGCGGGTCGCGCACCAGCGCGCCGCGCATCGGCAGCAGGTTGTGGAAGTTCTGGGTGCCGATTTCCGCCATGTTCAGCACCTTGAACTGCGGGTAGTGCATGATGAACTGAGACGGCGCCTCTGCACCGGGCGCCATCTCGAACACGATGTCGACGCCGTCGATGCGATGCTTCTCCACCGGCTTCTCGATCAGGCGCGTCGGTGCGATCAGCGTGATGCTGCCGGCCGCGAGGCCCTTGCCCAGGCCGGCATCGACCTGGCCGCGCTCGCCGCGCGGAATCATCTGGCCGAACTGGTAGTGCGCTCGCCGCGACATGGCATTGCCGGCGATGACGTTCTCGCCGATAGCCTCGGCCATGAATCCGGCCGGCGCCCAGATGCTGACCTTGCCTGCGTCCACCTCCTTCTGGTCGACGACGCCGCGCACGCCGCCGAAATGGTCGACGTGGCTGTGGGAGTAGATCACCGCCACCACCGGCCGCTTGGGCCGGTGCTTGAAATACAGCTCCATCGCCGCCTGTGCCACCTCGGTGGACAGCAGCGGGTCGATCACGATGAGGCCCTTGTTCCCCTCGATGATGGTCATGTTGGCGATGTCAAAGCCGCGCAGCTGCCAGACGCGGTCCGTCACCTTGAACAGGCCATTGTTCATGTTGAGCTGGGCGTGGCGCCACAGTCCGGGGTGCACGGTCCCAGGCGCCTGCGATTTCTGCAGGAACTCGTAGCCCTTGAGCGTCCAGATGGTCCGGCCGTTGGCGCCGTTGATCACCGCATCGCCCAGCGGCTCGACCAGGCCGCGGGTCGCGTCCTCGAAAGCCTGCCGATCGGCCATCGGCAGCGTGGCAAGCTGGGCCTGCTGGGCCACGCGCGTGGCTTCCGTGGCGTCCTTCGGTTGCTGTTGCTGCTGGGCCCATGCGGGTGCGTACACGCTGGCGATCAGGCCAAGTGCGCAGGTCAGGCGGTGAGCTGTCTTCATGAGTCTCCTTTGGAATCGGGGCAGTGATGCGAGTGCGGCCCTGGTCTTGCGCGAGGGCGAGGCGTATTGGCTCACGGCGGGCCGGGTGCCGACTATCCGAATCCGGTCAGGGACTATCCGAATCTGGTCAAAATGAAGCGCTCAGCTGCAATGGTCGGGGTTAACCCGGGGCACACGCCTTTCGGACTTGGACAGCGGCCCGGATAATCGGCGGCCTACCCATGGTTGCTTCCGTGCCAGCCGACATCGCCACCGCACCGTCCGCCGGGGCTGCAGTGCGCAGCTTCACGCGGATGCCCAGCTTCGATCCAAGCGCCATGCGTATGGCGATCCAGGACGGTGCGCTCGAACATGTGCAGGTGGGCCGCGGGGTGTTCCAGGGCACCATCACCCATTCAGCCACCAGCGGTTTGCGCACAGCCTGGGGCAGCTACAACCTGCCGGTGCAGGCGCGCGGACAGCTGAAAGGCGACGCGCTCACGCTCGGCGTCTTCATCGGCGGCCAGGACGCCTGGCGGGTGCTCGGCGCGCCAGCCTGTAGCGGTGACATGGTGCTGCTGCGCGAGGGCGGTGAACTGCTGGTCAACCTCCCGCCGCAGGCGCAGTGGCTGGCCTTGCAGGTTTCGCGGGAGCGACTGGAGTCCGCGGGTGTGCCACTGGATGGATTGCGCGGTGCTTCAGCATGGCGCATGGGCGAAATCGACGGTGACGCGGGGTGCCGCCAGCTGGCCGCCCTGCTGCCCATGCTGGCGCCGCTCGAGGCTACTCCCGCCTGCCTGGACTTTGCGATCCCCGAGGCCCAGGAGCAACTATTGACGGCCCTGCTGTGCGAGTGGGAGCGGCGGCGCGCCGCCCGGGGCGAGAGGCACGCCGAGGCTCTACAGGCCGACAAACTCTGGCGCGTCGTGCGGCGCGCCGAGGACTACATCGAAGCCAATCCGCAGTCCACTTTGCGCATCGACGACCTATGCAGCGCCGCATGCACCAGCCTGTCGACGCTGCAGCGTGCCTTCCGAGAAGCTTTCGGTCTGTCGCCGCGCCGCTACCTGGCGCTGCGCCGGCTCGCGGGGGTGCGCAATGAACTGCTGAACGGAAGCCCGGGTCTGTCGATCACCGAAGTGGCTGCCCGCTGGGGATTCTTCCACCTCGGGCGCTTCGCCCAGGAGTATGGCCAGCTCTTTCACGAGCGGCCATCGGAAACAAAAGCGCGGTGGCAGGCGCCCTCGTGACGGGCGGCGAACAGGCTGCTGTCACTCGACCGCGAAGGCGGTAACAGGATCAGGGAAGCGCCGGAATCTCGACCCCGGCGAGGCATCCCGCCATGGGACCAAGGTCCAATTGCTAGGGGTCGCCTGCGGCAGATCAGATGCCGGTCATTCAGGACCACCCATGCAGGACATCCCGCCGAGTCAGCCTGCCCGTGCGGCCGGGCACGTCGATGCCAACACCGAAATGTCCATGCGCCGCACGGGCATGTCCTTCCAGCGCACGCGCATGAGCGCCGACCGAACGCTGATGTCGGTGATCCGCACCTCGCTGTCGCTGATCGGCTTCGGCTTCACCATCTTCCAGTTCTTCGACAAGCTGAAGAAGGCCGACCTGATCACGCTCGCCCACGCGCCGCGGAACTTCGGCACCGCGCTGGTCGCGCTCGGCATCGGGATGCTGGTGCTGGGCATCGTCTACCACGTCCAGTTCATGATCGGGCTTCGCAAGACGCGCGAGGCCATGAAGGCCGAAGGCCTGGTCCATGCCGAGAGCCACTTCCCCGCGTCGCTGACGCTGATCATCGCGGTGTTGCTGCTCGCCATCGGCGTGGTGGCCATCGTCAACATGGTCCTCAACTGAGTCGCCGATGGACGCCGCGCAGTTGATCCAGCTCGCGCTCCAGGCGAGCGTCGCCCTGCTGATCTTCAGCATCGGCGTGAACGCGACATTCTCCGACCTCACGTTCCTCGCGCGCCGGCCGGGTCTGCTGCTGCGCTCGCTGCTGGCGATGAACGTGGTGATGCCCTGCATTGCCATCGCCCTGTACCTCATCTTCGATCCGCCGGCACCGGTCCCGGCCGTCCTGGTGGGACTGTCGCTGGCGCCGGTGCCGCCGATCCTGCCCAAGAAGGAGCTGAAAGCCGGTGGCGCGAGATCGTACGTGCTCGGCCTGTTGGCGGCCGCCGCGCTCTTCGCGATCGTCTTCGTGCCGGTCGCTGCGCATCTCATCGCGCAGCTCTTCGGGCGGGTATTGAATGTCTCGCCCGTCGCCGTTGCCAAGGTCGTGGCCATTTCGATCCTGGTGCCGATCCTGGCGGGGGTCTGCTTCAGGCGAATCGCGCCCCAGGCGGCGCAGCGCCTCTCGCTGCCGCTGGCGCGTTTGGGCGGCGTGCTGCTCTTGGTCGCGTCCTTGCCGGTGCTGATCGGGGAATGGCCGGCGGTCAAGTCGCTGATCGGCAATTTCAGCGTGCTCGTGTTCGCGCTCTTCGTGGCGGCCGGGTTGGCCGTGGGACACTGGCTGGGCGGGCCGGACCCCGAGGACCGCAGCGTGCTGGCGCTGTCCACCGCGACGCGGCACCCGGGCGTGACGATCGTCATGACACAGCAGATGGCTGATATGTCGTCGATTCTGGCCGCGGTGATGCTTGCGTTCGTCGTCACCGCGGTGGTGTCGGCGCCCTATGTGATCTGGAGAAGGCGCAGCATCGACGCGGTCCGCTCGCGCGAGGCGGCACCGCGTTGAGTTCAAGGGAGAGCCAATGAGCGCAACTGTCGAGAGGGTGTCGTCCCGGTCCGTGATGCGGGAAGGCATGATCTGGATCCCGGGCGGCACGTTCCGCATGGGTTCGGATGTTCACTATCCGGAGGAAGCGCCGATGCACTTCGTGCGCGTGGATGGTTTCTGGATCGATCGCACGCCGGTCACCAACGGCCAGTTCCGCCGATTCGTCGAGGCCACGGGCTACGTGACCTTCGCCGAGAAGGCGCCGGACCCCAAGGACTACCCCGGCGCGCTGCCGCACATGCTGAAGGCCGGGTCCATGGTCTTCACGCCGCCGGGCCATCCGGTGGATTTGCGCAATTTCGCCAACTGGTGGGATTTCAAGTTCGGGGCGAACTGGCGGCGGCCCTATGGACCGCGCAGCTCCATCAGCGGCCTCGATGACCACCCGGTCGTGCACGTGGCCTGGCAGGACGTGCTGGCCTTCGCCAGCTGGGCGCAGAAGGACCTGCCGACCGAGGCCGAGTGGGAATTCGCCGCGCGCGGCGGGCTCGACGGTGCGGAGTTCGCCTGGGGCGACGAGTTCACGCCCGGCGGGCGTCATCGGGCCAACACCTGGCAGGGCGGGTTTCCGAACGAGAACCTGAAGTCCGACGGTTACGAGCGGACGTCGCCGGTGAGCGCCTTCCCGCCCAACGGCTATGGCCTGCACGACATGATCGGCAACGTGTGGGAGTGGACCGTGGACTGGTTCTCGGCGAAGCACGAGGCCCAGGCGCCGTCACCCTGCTGCGCAGCGCACGACCCGCGCGGCGGGCGTGAGGACGGGAGCTTCGATCCCTGCCAGCCCGAGATCCGCATCCCGCGCAAGGTGCTCAAGGGCGGTTCGCACCTATGCGCGCCGAACTACTGCCGCCGCTACCGGCCGGCGGCGCGCCACGCGCAGCCCGTCGACACCTCGACGAGCCATGTGGGCTTCCGCTGCGTGCGGCATGCCCCGGGTCCCTGACCATGCGCGAATGGATTTTCATCGCGGGTGAGTACACCGTCCTCCTCATCGACGCCATCGCGCTGATCCTGATCCTGGTCGGCACGCTCCAGGCCGCGTTTGCAGCCGGCCGCGCGCTGTTCTCTCCCCTGTCCGAGTCCGAACGGAAAGCGACCTGGTTGCGGTATGCCCGCATCCTGAGCGGCGCCCTGACCTTCCTGCTGGGCGCCGACATCCTGGAGACCGCACTCACCAAGGACCTGGAAACCGTCGCGCATGTGGCGGCCGTGGCCGTGATCCGGACCTTTCTCAACTACTTCCTCGCGCGGGACGAGGCCGAATTGAAGGCGGAAATGGACCGGGAGACGGCAAGGGAAGCCCGCGCCTGAGGACACTCAGGCATGGGTCGCCACGACGACGGCCGACCATGCGAGCAGTGCCAATCCCAGGGGCGCGCTCAGGCGCCGGCCCCAAGCCACGTTCTTCTCGACCGCCATCACCGCCGCCAGCAGCAGCATCCAGCCCAGGCTGCCCGCGCCGAGGGCGAACATCAGCATCATCAGCGCCCAGCAGCAGCCGACGCAGTACAGGCCGTGGTGCGCGCCGAGCGCGAAGGCGTCGCGCTCGGGCGCCGTGCCGCGCCAGTGCTGCATGACGAAGCTGAGCGGCGTGCGGCACTTGTCCAGGCACCGGTACTTGAGGCGGCTGAACTGGAAGGCGCCGGCCAGCGCGATCGTGGCCGCCCCGATCACCCACCCATGCCAGGCCAGTTCAGGAATGCGGGCGAGCAGCGCCAGCAGCGCGGCGTGCAGCGCATGCGCCGCCAGTCCGAACGCGCCCCACACCGCCATGTAGCCCAGCGCCAGCCGCACCAGCAGCCCACCGTGGTCGGCACGTCCGGCCGTCACCCGGTCGAACGCGTTGAACAGGGGCAAGGTGGTTGGCAGCATCATCGCCGCCGTCATCAGGATCCAGGCGGCGGCATAGAGGGCCGCCGGCACCAGGATGCCGCCCGCCGGCACGGCCTGGCACAGGAAGGCGGCGGGCCCGGAGGCCGTCCAGTCGCCGTGCTCCATGTAGCGGCCGTAGGGGCTGCGCGTCCAGGCCCACAACGCCGCCCATGCCAGCGCAACCAAGGCCGCCAGCACGGGGATGAAGACGCGGGCATGGCGCGAGGTGCGCGCCGGCAGCGCGCCCGCCGGCGCGTTCATGCGTCAAACACGAACGTGCTCTGCAGCGCGTTATGGTTCTGGATGTTCAGGTCAATGCCGAGCGCAGGGTTGCGGCTGCGGTATTGCGGCGCCTTGCCCACGAACACCGGCGCGCCGGGTACCGTGGAAAACACCGTATCCGACAGCGTCGTCTGGGCTCCCGTGGCGTTGCGGTAGGGTTCGAGTATGGCGTAGTAGTTGCTGCCGATGGCCAGTTCACCCTTGCCTTCGTCGACTGTGAACTTGATCGGCGCTCGCTCCACCGACACCACCGTGCCTATGAGCTTGGCCAGCTCGGCCACCGGTCCACCGGCTTGGCCGGTATAGACCTTGAGCATCGCCTTTTCCTGTTCCTCGGACGCGTTCTCGTCGACGAAGATGGCAGCGGTCCAGTTGCCCTGCAGAATGTTGCCCGGCACATGCGCGACGGCTGCGATGGTGTTGCCTCCCACGCTCACGCCGTCGACCGTGCCCTTGTCGATGCGCCACGCGATGATGGTGTCGCAGGTTCCGTTGTCCGGGTCCTCGCCGATCCAGCAGGGACACAGGACATTGCAGTTGCAGACCTCGAGAAGACGGCCTTCCAGGTGGTAGCTCATGGGGCTCCCTTCGAAATGGGATGACTCGAACACGGCCTGCCGTCACGGCCTGCGACAGCAGGGGTCGAATCAATCTAGGCGGCGCATGAGCCCAAGTCAAATCCGGCAAGGCAAGAGGAAGCCGGAGCCACAGGCCCCGGCCCTCTTCGCGCAGAAAAGTCGATCGATGGTCAGCGGATCGTGAACGGGCCGCCGGTGTTGCTTTGCACGCTCCACTGGCCATTGCCGAGGAACTGCAGCGTCACGCTGTCGTTCTGGTGGCCGGTGATCCCGCCGCCGGTGCCGACCGAGGTCCGGTTGCCCTGGCTGGTGTAGAGCTGGCCCGGTGTGGCGGGGAAGAACAGGCCGGTCGCGGCGGCCAGCTTGGCGCCATCGGCCGACATGGCGATCGTGCGCCAGTTGGTGGCGCCGGCCGGCATGGTGAGCGGCGCGAAAGTGGCACCGCTGTCCGTCGACATCACGACGCGGCCCGGCGTGGTGGTGGTGCCCACCGTGCGGTCCGACATGCTGGCCGCGATGCTCTTGCCGTCGCTGGACATCGCGATGGCGGTGTAGTCCGCCGTCTGCGTGAAGCTGCGCGTCCAACTGGCGCCGCGATCACGCGACACGAAGATGCCGCTGCCCGGCCCCGTGCCGAATGAATTGGCCGCCACGGCGATCGTGTTCCCGTCGGCCGACATCTTGACGCGGTACCAGGACTCGAGCACCGGAGTCGTGGTGCCGGTCAGGATCACGGGACGGGCGACCCAGGTCGCGCCGGCATTGGTCGACAGGAATATCTCGGAGGTGTGGGCCACTGCCATGATCACCTGACCGTCGGCCGAACTGTCGACGCCGCGCCACCAGTAGGTGCCCGCCGGCAGCGTGGCCGCGGTCCAGGTGGCGCCGCCATCGTTGCTGAACTGGAGACGTCCGGTAGGGGTCGGGCCGGTCGGCGTCGGCTGGATCACGGCCGCGAGACGCTGGCCGTCCGCAGACATGGTCACCGATTCGAAGTTCAGTCCGGCCGCGTTGTTGACCAGTGCGTGCGTGAGCCGGGTCCAGGTGGCGCCGAGGTCACTCGAGGTGAACATGCCGCCGCCATACTGCACGGCCACCATGCGACTGCCGGTCGCCGTCATGTCGGACGAGATCCAGATTGCACTCGTGCTGTTGCCGCTTGACCAGGTCTGGCCTCCGTTGCGCGAGGTATCGAGCGCGCCATTCAGGGCCGTGGCGTTCGCTTCGCCCGCCAGCAGCACTTCGCCCGTGGCATCCGACGAGACCCAGTGCCAGACCCTGGGCGGTGTGAACGGTCGCAGCGTCCAGGCCGTGCCCGGCGCCGCGTTGCCGTTCAGGCCGGTGGTGAGGATGGTCTGGTTGGCATTCTGCGCGACGGTCCAGGGCGCGGCGCTCGTGCCGGTAATGCTCACGGTGTCGTTGACGGTCGCCGTAGCCGGCAAGGTCAGTGTCACGGTGCCGGTGCCCGGCGGGTTGACGCTGTAGCTGGTGTTGACGGCCAACTGCGTGTCGCCCGTGACTTGCACGGCGGGCGCCGGCGCGGGTGCGGGCGATGGCGCGGGTGCGGGCGCAGGTCCTGGTGCAGGCGCGGGAGCCGGGGCAGGAGCGGGTGCGTCGCCTCCGCCTCCTCCACCACCGCATGCCGCCAACCACAGCGCCGCCAGCGTGCAGCTCACGACGACGCGGGTCTGGCGAGCGATCGTTCGGCCGGGGCTCATTCCATCTTCAATCTGTCTCATGTTGTCATTCCTTGGGACGGTCCAGACAAACCTGAGCCTCTTGCGTGGCGACAGCCCGACTTGTGGGGAAAAGGCGGGACTGCGCGTCGGAGAATGACGATGGCGACCCGATGGGAAAACGGAAGAACTACAGCGCCGTGCTGGTCGGCACTTCGAGCTGGCTCTGCGGGCCAGGCTCAGCCGCCAGGGGCAAGCGGACGATGAACCTGCTGCCGAGCCCGATTCCATCGCTTTGCGCCGACACCGTCCCGCCATGCATTTCCACCAATCGCTTCACCAGGGGCAGGCCCAGGCCCAGCCCACCGCCGGATCGCTCCGACCTGCCGTCCACCTGCATGAACAAGTCGAACACCCTGGGCAACAATTCCGGGGCGATCCCGCAACCGTTGTCGCGCACGCTGACGGCGACTTGGTCCCTGTCCCGCTCGGCGATCAGCAGGATATCGCCGCCCTCGCCGCTGTACTTGGAAGCGTTGGTGATCAGGTTGCAGAACACCTGGCCAAGCCGCACCGGATCCGCATGCAGCCGAATCGGCTCGTTCGGCAGTTCGATCGTGAGGGTCTGGGAGCGGCGGTCGATCAAGGGCTGGCACGATTCGGCGGCGTATTGCGCCACCGACGCCAGTTCCAGGTTCTCCATCCGCAGTTCCAGCTTGTGGCTGGCGATCCGGCTGACATCGAGCAGGTCGTCCACCAGGCGGGTCAGTTGGCTGACTTGCCGCTCCATGGTCTTGCGCGCCTGCGCCACGAAGGCGGTGTTGCCGGGGTCGAGCTTCAGGATTTTCAATGAGTTCGCAATCGGGGCGAGCGGGTTGCGCAACTCGTGCGCCAGCATGGCCAGGAACTCGTCCTTGTAGCGCTCCGCGTCCCGAAGTGCCTGCTCGAACCGCAGCCGGGCTACCAGGTCGGCGCCGTGGCGGGCAAGTATGTCGACCACCTGACGATCCTGTGGCGAGACGCTGTGCGGTTCCTTGAAGTGCACTGAAAGCATCCCTACCACGTTGCCCTGGTAGGCCGTCAGCGGTGTGGAAAGCACGGAGCGGTAGCCCGCTTCCGCGGCCACGGCGCGGTGGGGCGCGAATTCGGCATCAAGCTCTACGTCTTCGATCATGAGCTGCTGGCCGCTCTGGAGCACCTGTGCGCAGGCAGAACCTTCGTGCACGTGCACCGCGCGGAAGTGGTCGAGGAACGGCCGGCGGAAGCCACGCTGAGCCACGATCTCGAGCGCTTCCACCTTCGTGTTGAACAACTGCACATTGCCGAAGCTGGCGTGGCAGATCTGGATGGCACAGTCGAGCAGGTCCTCCAGCGCTTCATCCAGGAGTCGGGCTGCGAGCAGGCGGCCGCTCAAGGCGTGCAGCGAACGCAGGCGCTGCTCGGACTCGCGCAGCGCCTCGGTGGCGCGTTGGCGCTCGGTGATGTCGACCAGCGCACCCACCACGCGCACTGCGCCGTCGGGACCGTCCTTGAAAACCTCCGCCGTGGCCTCGACCCAGATCCACTCGCCGTCTTTGCGCCGGATGCGGTATGTGGCGCTGTACGAGCCCCCCGCCTCCATGACCCGTGCGATTCTTTGTCGGTGCAGGGCAAGGTCACTCGGGTGAATGAGCGAATACCACCAGTCGAGCGTGAGCTCCAGGTCTTCAGGGCGGTAGCCGGTCACGCGCTCCAGGCCATGGGCGGCGATGCTGCCGTCGGGCATCAACTCATAGACCAGCGCCCGTGCAGCATCCAGCGCCAGCCGGCAACGCTCCTCGGATCGACGCAGGTTCGAGTCCATGTGCTGCCAATAGCTCAAAAGCGAGGCCGCTTTGACAAGCAGTCACCCAGTCGCGAGCGGATATCCCGGTCCTCCTCGCTCATGCCCGACGGTCATATCGGTGCGCCTTGGGTTAAGAAAAAATTAGGTTGTCGCTGCCTGTGGCGCTGTCGGACATCTTCCATTCTCAGCGTGAGGCTTCATTGCCGGCTCGACGCCCGAGCAAAGCTCAGCGGAAATCCCGGCTTCCACTGCGCGTCTGGCTGGCCAGCCTCCCGAGCAGCGGCGTCAGGTCCTCCAGCTGCTCGGCCACCAGGTGGCAGACCTGGCCGCCGCTTTCCACGTCGCGCTGCCAGGTGCCGTGCACCGCCAGCAGGCGGGCGCGCAACAGCGGCTCGCGTTGCGCCTCGCGCACCGACTTCCAAACGATCACGTTCACCGGGCCCGTTTCGTCTTCCAGCGTGACGAAGATGGTGCCGTTCGCGGTCTGCGGCTGCTGGCGCACCGTGACGATGCCGCAGGCCGACACCCGCCGGCCGTGGGGCAAGTGCTGCAACTGGCTGGCGCTGCGCAGTTTCCTCTTCGCGAGTTTCGGCCGCAGCAGCGCCAGCGGATGGCGGCGCAGCGTGAAGCCGAGCGAGGCGTAGTCGAACACGATCTCCTCGCCTTCGGCGGCCGCCTCCAGTTCGAGGGCCGGTTCGTTCAGCGGCGCATCGCGCAACAACTCGGGCGGCCTTTGCTGCGCGGCCGCTTCCCAGACCTGCTGCCGGCGATGACCGGCCAGCGACAGCAGCGCGTCGCCCGCCGCCAGCGCCTTCAGGTCGCTGGCATCGAGCGCGGCCCGCAAGGCGAGGTCTTCGACATTCAGGAAGGGCTCGCCCGCCCGGCATTCCGCGATGCGCCTTCCGCCCTTTTCACTGAGCCCGCCCACCTGCCGCAGTCCGAGCCGCACCGCCGGGCGGAAATTGGAATCTGACCCCAAATTCTTATTGGGGTCAGATTCCAATTTGCTGTCCCAGTCGCTGCAAGCGACGTCGGGCGGCAGCACCGCGATGCCGTGGCGCTTGCCGTCCTGGATCAATTGCGAGGGCGAATAGAAGCCCATGGGCTGCGAATTGAGCATGGCGGCCAGGAAGCTCTCGGGCTCGTGGCATTTGAGCCAGCTGCTCGAATACGCGAGCAGCGCGAAGCTGTAGGCGTGGCTTTCGGGAAAGCCGTACTCGCCGAAGCCTTCGACCTGCTTGAAGATGCGCTCGGCGAAGTCCTGCGAGTAGCCCTTGGCCAGCATGCCCGCGATGAGCTTGTGCCGGAACTTGTCGACGCCCCCCCTGCGCTTCCAGGCGGCCATCGCGCGGCGCAGCGCATCGGCCTCGGTGGCACTGAAGCCGGCGGCGATCATGGAAATCTCCATGACCTGCTCCTGGAAGATCGGCACGCCCAGTGTGCGGTTCAGCGCCTTCTGCAAGCGCGGCGCCTGGTCGGACGGCTCCAGCGCGGAGCGCTCGTACTCGATCGCTTCGCCTTGGGCCACGCGCTCGCGCGCCTTCAGGTAGGGGTGCACCATGCCGCCGGCGATCGGGCCCGGACGCACGATCGCGACTTCGATCACCAGGTCGTAGAAGCAGGTCGGCTTCAACCGCGGCAGCATGGACATCTGCGCGCGGCTTTCGATCTGGAACACGCCCACGGTGTCGGCGCGGCGGATCATCTCGTAGGTGGCCGGGTCGTCGTTCTCCACGTCATAGATCGTGAAGGGCACGCCGCGGCGCCGGCTCACGAAGGCCAGGCAGCGGCGGATCGCAGTGAGCATGCCCAGCGCCAGCACGTCCACCTTCATCAGGCCCATATCTTCCAGGTCGTCCTTGTCCCACTGGATGACCGAGCGGTCCTTCATGCTTGCGTTCTCCACCGGTACCAGGCGCGTGAGCTGCGTCTGCGTGAGCACGAAGCCGCCCACGTGCTGGCTCAGGTGGCGCGGAAAGCCCATCAGCGTGGCGGTCAGTTCCATCCACTGCGCCGCCAGGTGCTGCGTGATGGGCGCGCCGGCGATCTGCGCCAGTTCGGCCAGGCGTCCGGTGGCAAGCGAATCCTCGAACCAGTGGTGGTCCTTGGCGAAGGCATCGATCAGCGGTTCCGGCACGCCCAGCGCCTTGCCGACGTCGCGGATGGCGCTGCGGCTGCGATAGCAGATCACCACCGCCGCAATGGCGGCCCGCTCGCGCCCGTACTTGCGGTAGATGTATTGAATGACCTCCTCGCGGCGCTCGTGCTCGAAGTCGACGTCGATGTCCGGCGGCTCGTTGCGACGGTCGATGCTGATGAAGCGCTCCAGCAGGGGCTCGGAATGCATCGGGTCCATGGCGGTGATGCCCAGGCAATAACACACTACCGAGTTGGCGGCCGAGCCGCGGCCCTGGCACAGGATCTGTTGCTTCCGCGCGTAGCGCACGATGTCGTGCACCGTGAGGAAGAACATCTCGTAGCGGCACTGCTCGATCAGGCGAAGCTCCTTGTCCAGCAGACGCGTCACCTTGTCCGGGATGCCTTGCGGATAGCGCTCGCGCGCGCCTTGCATGGTGAGCTGCGCCAGCGCCTGCGTCGGCGTCATGCCGGGCGGCACGGTTTCCCGCGGGTAGTTGTACTGGATGGCGGTGATGTCGAAGCGGCAGCGCGCCATTACTTCCAGCGTGGCTGCGAGCAGCTCGGCGGGAAAGATCTCGGCCAGTCGCTTGCGCTGGCGCAGGTGCCGTTCGGCGTTGCCCTGCAATTCGGTGCCGCATGCCGCCACCGGCGTGCCCAGGCGCACCGCCGTGATCACGTCCTGCAGCGGCTTGCGCGATCGCAGGTGCATGTGCACCTCGCCGGCCGCGACCAGGCGCACGCCGGCGCGCTCGCCTGCCTCTTTCATGGAGGCCAGCCACAGGTCGTCGTCCAGCAGGCAGGGCAACTCCACGGCGAGCCAGAGATCGGCGCCGAACAGGTCCTGAAGCGCGCGCAGCCGCGCGCACAGGCTTTCGAGCTCGAACCCTTCCCGCTTGGGCGCCAGCAGCAGCTGGCAGCCCTTGAGCAAGCCGAGCTCGCTTTCATCCCAGCTCACGCAGTAGTCGCCCTTCTGCGCGGTCATGCGCGCGGCGGTGATGAACTGCGTGAGCCCGCCCCAGCTGTCCAGGTCGCAGGCCAGCGCCACCAGGCGGGCGTCGCCCATGTCGAACTCGCTGCCGAACAAGAGCTGGAAGTGCCGGCTGCGCCGCTCGCCCGGCGAAGCCTTCTCCAACCGGGCGATGAACTGCGCGTACTCGTTCCAGCCGGACCAGGCGCGCACCACGCCCGCCACCGAGCATTCGTCGGTGATGGCCAGCGCCTCGTAGCCCAGGTCGTAGGCGCGGCGCACCAGCTCCTGCGGATGCGAGGCGCCGCGCTGGAAGCTGAAGTTGCTGATGCAATGCAGCTCGGCGTAGCGTGGCAGTGGATCGGGCCCCTGCGCCAGCACCGGCGGCAGGTCGTGGTCTTCGTCCAGCAGCGGCCGCGGCTTGTTGATGCTTTCAGGCATAGAGGCCCTGCAAATACCAGCGCGCGCGTCCGTTGCCGCCCGGCCGCTCGCGGTAGATCCAGACCAGCCCCGCTTCCTCGCTGCGGGCGATGAAGTAGTCGCGGCAGGCCGGACCGCCCTCTTCCCACCAGCCGGTCTCGACACGATACAGGCGCGCCAGCCGGCGCAGCGGCCCGCCATGGCAAGGCGTGTCGCCGCGCATCTCGAGCAGCACCGGCTCGGGCAGCAGCCAGGTGGGATAGAGCGCATCGACAGGATGCGCGGGGCCGGGTCTGCTTGCCTCAAGATGGCCCTTGGCCGGCACCCAGCTTTGCATACGTTCCGGCCGGTGGTCGGAATGCACCTGGTTCACCAGCACCTGCTGCTCGCCCAGGCGCGCGCTCAGGCGCTCGACGAATTCGTGCAGCTTCTCGCCGGGCTTGTTGTCCTCGGGCAGCAGGCTGGTGGACAGGCCCGGCCAGGGCGCGGTTTCGAGCGAGCGCAGCCGCAGGTGGTTGGCCGGCGCCGACAGGGTGGCGCGCGACAGGTGTTCGGACACCAGGCGGCGCAGGTGCAGCATGTCCTGCGCTGGTTGCGCGGTGCGCACCTGCAGGCACTCGTTCGGCGGCAGTTTTTTTCCGTTGAGCCTGCGCAGGTCCAGCGTCCATTCCAGCTCGAGCGCCAGCACGCCGAGGTGGCGCGCCCGCAGCCACAGTTGCATCTGCGACAGCAAGCGCTGCGCGGCCCACATCAACTCGGGTGCGCTGGTGGCCAGCGCCGCCAGTTCCACCCGCAGGTCGAAGCTTTCCGGCGCGCTGATCCAGTCGTAGCGCTCGGGGCGATCGCCCCAGGCGCGATCCAGCGCCTCCAGCAGCGGCGCGCCGAAGCGGCGCACCAGGCCGGCGCGCGGCAGGCGGCGCAGCTGCCCCCAGCTGCGGCAGCCGATGCGCTCCAGGAGCCCCAGGTGTTCACTCGCCGCGCTGAGCAAGTCCAGGCCCAGGGCATCGGGCAGCTGCGCGGGCGCGGGCTCGCGCCGCCGCTTCAGGCGCATCAGCGCCAGCGCGACCAGCGAGGTCTCAGCGGCGGCCCAGGGCGCCGGCGCGAGCACATCGCCGGTATCGAGCAGGCTGCGCAACAGGCGCTTGCGTCCGCCCCACAGCCTTTCGCTGGCCGCCACTTCCAGCAGCAGGGCTTCGTCGACCCAGGCCACGCGCGGGGTGAACCGCAAGGCATGCCAGCCCCAGGCGGTGCGCTCCTCGTCATGCGATGGCCACAGTGCGATCCAGTACATGCGATCGGTCCTTCTGGGTGGCAGTGATGGATGGCGCCTTCGCCTTGCGCGAATCGAGCAGCTGCGACAGCCGTTTCGGATGCGAAGGCAGCTCGAGCGGATAAGCCAGCGGCGGTCCGCGGCGCTTGAGGATGCGCAGTTGCAGGCTTTCGCCCTCCTCGATCTCGAGCCGCAGCCGCGCGGGTGAGGACTCGGCGCGCACCCGGGTCGGGCGAAAGACGAACAGCAGCTTCCCGAACTGGGCAGCGGCCAGGTGCAGGCGCCTCAATTCAGCTCCCTTCGATTGCGGCAGCCAGGCAAGCACGGCGGGCACATCGGCACAGCGCAAAGCCTGTTCCGCGGCCCACAGGCGCGCTGGGGGCTTTGCCGCCTCGATGCGCAGCAGGCGCGAATGCAGCAGGCCCTGCGCATCCAGCGCGGGCGCGAAGGGCTCGAAAGGCGCATTCACCAGCACCATGGGCCCGTCCTGCTCGCGCGCGAGCTGCGCCAGCGCCGGCAGCAGCAATTGCCACACATGCCGACCGGGGCGCTCCTGCAATATTTCGAGCAGCGCGCCCACCGGCCAGCCGCCGCCCGGCAGCTGAGCGTCGAGCCGGGCATGGCCGCTGGCGAGCACCTTCTCCGCCGTGCAGGCCAGCTCAGGCACGCGCCACACATGAGGCAAGGCACCGGGGGCTATGGAGCGGGAAGGCGAACGCACGGAAAATGGCAGTCGACGGATGGCTGTCTATTTATACAGTATTTTGGCAGGTTCGGTGAAGAACAAAACCCTGCACCCCGAGGACTTCATCGGCCGCTCGGAAGACGTGGCCCGCATGCTCATCGGCGCGGTGCTGCTGGTCGATGGCGTCGGCGGGCGGATCGTGGAAACCGAGGCCTACGACCGCGAAGAGCCCGCTTCGCACAGCCATGGCGGCCCCACGCCGCGCAACGAATCCATGTTCGGCCCGCCCGGCCGCGCCTACGTCTACCGCTCCTACGGCATCCACTGGTGCCTGAACTTCGTCTGCCGCGAAGAAGGCCACGGGGCCGGGGTGCTGATCCGCGCGCTCGAGCCCTTGCACGGCATGGCCCTCATGCGCGCGCGTCGAGGCCTGCAGGAGCCCCGGCTCCTATGCTCGGGACCGGGACGGGTCGGCCAGGCGCTGGGCATCACCCGCGAGTTCGATGGCCGGCGCCTCGACCAGCCGCCGTTCCACGTGCTGGCGGCCGATGAGCCTTCGCGCATCGTCGCCGGCCCGCGCATCGGCATCTCCAAGGCCATGGAGCTGCACTGGCGCTTCGGGCTGGCCGGCTCGCGCTTTCTCAGCCGCCGGTTCGCCGATCCCCTGGATTAGCGTCAGTAGCGCGGCTGACCTGGCTGCGGCTGCGCCGGCTCGGTCTCGATCAGCGCCGGCTCGCGTACCGGGCCACGCGCAGCGGGCGGCCGGTAGGCCGGCAACACGCTGACGCCCGGCGCCATGCGCGCATCCGGCTGGCGCACCAGCACCACGCCGCGCCCGAGCCGCTCGTAAGGCGCCTTCATGGCGCGCGCCGTGCGCTCGTCGGTCAGCAGCGGCGACGCCGTGGCGAGATCGGGCCCGCCCGCGCCGTAGGCCACCGAGCTGAGCACCGGGCACTGCTGCGCATCGAACACCATATGGCCGCCGGGAAAGCGCTCCGGCACCGTTTCGTGCAGCGGACGGCTCATGTCCACCGGGGGTTTGTCGCCGTGGTAGACGACGCGGTCGGCGCGGTCGTAGACGGTGTAGCAGGCCAGCGCCTGCAGAGGCGCCAGAGCCAGCAGCGGCACCAGCAGCACGGATTTCGAACGGCCCATGACGCTCTCCCGCCGCGCGGCTGCACGGCCCGGCATCATCGTGGGCTCAGCGGGCCAGGGGGTTTGCAGGTTGAGGCTGAATCCGCGTGTCAGCGGACACCGATAAACATCAGGTCCAGCTTGGCGGATCGGTTCCCGGCGGCACCGAGGCGCGGTCATAGCGCGCGGGCGTGCGGCCGAGTTGCGCACTGTGGCGGATGGCCTGCAGGCGCCCGAAGCCCGAGTCGCTCTCCTCAACATAGGGTGCGTGCGACGGGCGGACGGCCGCGAAGCCGTCCTTCACGCGCCCGAGGCTGCGCAGCCATTGGCCGGTCTGCGCCAGCGCCACCTGCACATGCCAGCTGCCGCCTTCGCGCTGCTGGCGGCGCAGCGCGGCCGCGGCGCCCAGGGCGATGAGGTAACCCGAGGCTTCGTCCAGGATCTGCATGGGCAGCGCGCGTGGCTTGCTGTCACCGGCCGCCTCGGCTTCAGCGACATTGAAGCCCATCGCCGTCTGCACCAGCGAGTCGAAGCCGCGCCGATCGGCCCAGGGCCCCGCCGTGCCGTACGCGCTGAGCGAGACGCAGACGATGCCCGGCCGCCGAGCCGCAAGGGCGTCGGGCCCCAGCCCCAGCGCCTGCATCCCGCCCGGGCGGTAGCCCTGGATGAAGACATGCGCGTCGGCCAGCAGCGCGTCCATGGCGGCGCGGCCTTCCGGCGAGCGCAGCTCGAGCAGTGCCGAGCGCTTGCCGCGGCTGGTGTCGGCGATCGCTTCGATGTTGGGCAGGCGCGGCGAATTGACCAGCATGACGTCGGCGCCGTACGCCGCCAGCGCCTTGCCGCCCACCGGCCCGGCCAGGATGCGGGTGAGGTCGAGCACGCGCACGCCTTCCAGCGGGCGCTGGCTGGTGGACAGCGGCGCCAGCGGCAAGGCGGGGGCGTCGCCGATGCGATCGATGCGAAAGAGCGGCTGCGCGGCGATCGCCTGCCCCTGCGGCGTCGCATCCCATTGCTCGAAGCCTCGCAGTGCCGTGGCCACCAGGGCGCGCCCGGCCGCGGCGCTTTCGAAGTCGATGGCGCGCCAGCCGGCCATCGCGCGCTCGGCGTCCTGGCGCGTGGCGGTGGCGGGGTCCAGCCCAAGCAGGCGAAGCGCGCCGTCGCGGTGATGGCGGAAGTTGGCATGCACGCGCACCCAGCCGTCCGAGCAGCGGTACAGCCCGGAAAAAGGGTCCCACAGCTCTGGCGTGCGGCCGTCGACCGAGAACCAGCCGGTGCACTCGAGGGCCGCGTGCGACATGTCGACGGCCACGCGCTGGCGCGGCACGCCGCGCAGGTGCCCGAGCTCACAGGCCGCCAGGGCGGCCGCCGCTATGGTGGATTGCGCCGCCGTGCCGACGGCGAAGGAAGATGGCAGGACGGGGTCGCGCCCCGTCAAATCAACAAGGCGCAGCGCATCTTCCGGCAGTCCGGCAAGCTGCCAGAGACCAGTGAGCGCAGCGCTCGCGCTCAATGCAGCTTGACGCCGGTCTTCGACTGGATCAGTTCGCGGGTGACGTCCGGGGCCAGTTCGACGAGCTTGAGGCCCTCCGGCGTCACGTCCATCACGCCGAGGTCGGTGATGATGCGGTCGACCACGCCCAGGCCCGTCAGCGGCAGCGTGCAGCTCGGGAGGATCTTCAGGTCCTCAGTGCCGTCCTTCTTCCTCGCGACGTGCTCCATCAGGACGATCACGCGCGGCACGCCGGCCACCAGGTCCATGGCGCCGCCCATGCCCTTGACCATCTTGCCGGGGATCATCCAGTTGGCCAGGTCGCCCTTCTCGCTGACCTGCATCGCGCCCAGGATCGACAGATTGATCTTGCCGCCGCGGATCATGGCGAAACTCTCGTGGCTGCCGAAGATCGAGGAGCCCTTGATCGTGGTGACCGTCTGTTTGCCGGCGTTGATCAGGTCGGGATCGACTTCGTCCTCGGTCGGGAAGGGGCCGATGCCCAGCATGCCGTTTTCCGACTGCAGCCACACTTCCTTCGCACCGGTGAAGTTGGCCACCAGCGTCGGGATGCCGATCCCGAGGTTCACGTAGAAGCCGTCCTGCAGTTCCTGTGCCGCGCGAGCGGCCATCTGGTCTTGGGTCCAAGGCATATCAGTCTCCTGGGGATTACTTGCGGTCGCGCGTGGTGCGCTTTTCGATCCGCTTTTCTGGCGTCGGGTTGTGCACGATGCGGTGCACGTAGATGCCCGGCAGGTGCACGTCGTCCGGCGCGATCTCGCCCGTGGCGACGATGCGCTCGACCTCGACGATGCAGATCTTGCCGGCCATGGCGGCGGCGGGGTTGAAATTGCGTGCGGTCAGGTTGAAGCGCAGGTTGCCCGACTTGTCGGCGATATCCGCCTTCACCAGCGCCACGTCGGGCACCAGCGAACGCTCCATGACGTAGGTCTCGCCGTTGAACTCGCGCAGTTCCTTGCCGTCGGCCACCACCGTGCCCACGCCGGTCTTGGTGAAGAAGGCCGGGATGCCCGCGCCGCCGGCGCGCAGTTTCTCGGCCAGCGTGCCCTGGGGCGTGAACTCGAGCTCGAGTTCGCCGGACAGGTATTGCCGCTCGAACTCCTTGTTCTCGCCGACGTACGAAGAGATCATCTTCTTGATCTGGCGCGTGTCGAGCAGCTTGCCGAGGCCGAAGCCGTCGATCCCCGCGTTGTTCGAGACGACCGTGAGGTCCTTGACGCCGCTGTCGCGCAGGGCGTCGATCAGGGCCTCCGGAATGCCGCAGATGCCGAAGCCGCCCACGGCCATCATCTGGCCGTCCTTGATGACGCCCTTGAGCGCCTCGGCGGCGGATGGATAGATCTTGTTCATGGAATGGATCTCCTGCTGGAAGACATGGCGAGAAAACCCGGATGAGGTGCTCGCCGCAATGGCGTTACGATACTACCTATTGCGTTACGTAGTTCCGCGTAAAGGTTAGCCCGATGGACGTTGATTACCGGCTGGCATTCAACCTGGCACCAGTAGGACTGTGCCTGTCGCGCAACCGCGTGATTGTGGACTGCAACCTTCAGTTGTGCGAGATGTTCGGCGCTTCGCGCGAGCAGCTCATCGGGCAATCGTTCCAGGTCCTCTACCCCACCGCCGATGAGTACGAACGCCTGGGCGCGCGCATGGCGCCGATCCTCAATGCCAAAGGCCACTACGCCGACGACCGCATCATGAAGCGGGCCAACGGCGAGGTGTTCTGGTGCCACGTCACGGGGCGGGCCCTCAACCGCCAGGCGCCGCACGAGTCAGGCATCTGGACTTTCGAGGACCTGAGCGCGCAGCGCCCGGTGAAGGCCGAACTCACCGCGCGCGAGCGCGAGGTCGCCGCACGGCTGCTGGAAGGCATGACGTCCAAGGAGATCGGCAAGACGCTGGCGATCAGCCACCGGACGGTGGAGATCTACCGCGCGCGGCTCATGCGCAAGTACAAGGCCAGCACCACCGCCGATCTCGTGCACAAGCTCACGGCCGGCATCGCCTGAGGCTGGCGCGGCGGTTTCGCTACGCGCCCGCAGGCGGCTGGATCACCTTCGCCGCCGCGCGGAAGGCGTCCACCGCTGCCGGGAAGCCGCAGTACACACTGGCGTGAAGGAAGATTTCCTGCAACTCCTGGGGCGTGACGCCGTTGTTCAGCGCTCCCCGGACATGGATCTCGAGCTCGTGCATGCGGCCCAGCGCCACCAGCATGGAAACCGTCACGATGCTGCGGGTCTTCAGGTCGATCCCCGTGCGCTGCCAGGTGTTGCCCCAGGCGTTGCGCGTCACCAGTTCCTGCAGCGGCGCGGTGAATTCCGTGGCATTGGCCAGGGCCTTGCTCACGTACTCATCACCCAGCACTTTGCGCCGCGTGGCCAATCCTTTTTCGTCGAGTTGCATGTCCATCTAAGCCTCCTGGAAAGCGCCGACTATAGGACCTTGGGGCACTAGCCAAGCGCGGTCACCTTCGCACACTGGCGGGTTTCGCTTCGTTCGAAGGGGTCAAGCCATGTCCAAGCTCACCACCGCGGCCGGCGCGCCGGTCGTCGACAACCAGAACGTGCAGACCGCGGGGCCGCGCGGCCCGATGCTGCTGCAGGATGTCTGGCACCTGGAGAAGCTCGCCCATTTCGCGCGTGAGGTGATCCCCGAGCGGCGCATGCATGCCAAGGGCTCGGCCGCCTACGGCAGCTTCACCGTGACCCACGACATCACGAAGTACACCCGTGCCCGGCTGTTCTCCAAGGTGGGCAAGCAAACCGACCTGGTGCTGCGGTTTTCCACCGTCGCCGGCGAGCGCGGCGCGGCCGACGCCGAGCGCGACATCCGCGGCTTCGCCGTCAAGTTCTATACCGAGGAAGGCAACTGGGACCTGGTGGGCAACAACACCCCGGTGTTCTTCCTGCGCGACCCGCTGAAGTTCCCCGACCTCAATCGCGCGGTCAAGCGCGACCCGCGCAGCAACCTGCGCAACCCCGACAGCAACTGGGACTTCTGGACGCTGCTGCCCGAAGCCCTGCACCAGGTCACCATCGTGATGAGCGATCGCGGCATCCCGAAGACCTACCGCCACATGCACGGCTTCGGCAGCCATACCTTCAGCCTGATCAACGCGAAGAACCAGCGCTTCTGGGTCAAGTTCCACTTCAAGACCCAACAGGGCATCCAGAACCTGACCGATGCCGAGTCCGCCGAGCTGATCGGCCGCGACCGCGAGAGCCACCAATGGGACCTGCTGGACGCCATCGACCGACGGGACTTTCCGCGCTGGGACGTGAAGATCCAGGTGATGCCGGAAAGCGATGCCGCCAGCTGCCGCTACAACCCCTTCGACCTGACCAAGGTCTGGCCGCATGGCGACTACCCGCTGATCGACGTGGGCGTGCTGGAGCTCAATCGCAACCCGGACAACTACTTTGCCGAAGTCGAGCAGCTGGCCTTCACGCCGGCCGCGGTGGTGCCGGGCATCGGTTTCTCGCCCGACAAGATGCTGCAGTCGCGTCTGTTCAGCTATGGCGACGCGCACCGCTACCGGCTCGGCGTCAACCACCACCTGATCCCGGTGAACGCACCCAAGTGCCCTTACCACAGCTACCACCGTGACGGCACCATGCGGGTGGACAGCAACAACGGCGCGGAGATCGGCTATGAACCGAACAGCAAGGGCGCGCTGCAGCAGCAGCCCGAGTTCGCAGAGCCGCCGCTGGCGCTGGAAGGCGCGGCCGGCCACTGGGACCACCGGGTGGACGACGACTACTACTCGCAGCCCGCGGCCCTGTTCCGGCTGATGACGCCGGCGCAGCGGCAGGCGCTGTTCGACAACACGGCGCGCTCGCTCGGCGGCGCCTCCAAGCCGGTCCAGGAGCGCCACCTCGCCAACTGCAGCAAGGCCGACAAGGCCTATGGCGCAGGCGTGGCCAAGGCGCTGGCCTCGCTGGACACCGGGACGCCCAAGCTGTGAGTTACGCTGGCGGTCACAAGGAGACCCCGTAGTGACCGCCAAAGAACGCTATCCCGCCCCCGAACTCAAGGACGTCCCCGAAGACATCCGCGCCCGCATCCTGGAGGTGCAGGACAAGGCCGGCTTCGTGCCGAACGTATTCCTTGCGCTGGCACGGCGCCCCGCCGAATGGCGCGCCTTCTTCGCTTACCACGACGCGCTGATGCTCAAGGAGGAAGGCTCGCTCACCAAGGGCGACCGCGAGATGATCGTCACGGCCACCAGCGCAGCCAACAACTGCCTGTATTGCGTGGTGGCGCACGGCGCGCTGCTGCGCATCTACGAGAAGAAGCCGCTGGTGACCGACCAGGTGGCGGTGAACTGGCGCAAGGCCGACATCAGCCCGCGCCAGCGCGCCATGCTGGCATTTGCGATGAAGGTCTGCGAGCGCTCGCACGAGGTTGACGACGGCGATTTCAAGCCGCTGCACGCGCACGGCTTCTCGGACGAGGACATCTGGGACATCGCGGCGATCACGGCCTTCTTCGCCCTGTCCAACCGCATGGCCAGCTTTGCCAACATGCTGCCCAATCCCGAGTTCTACCTGATGGGGCGCGTGCCGAAACAGAAGAGCTAGTCCGCTGAATCATTGGAATGGCACCCGAGGGACGCGCGAGACGGATGCGATGCAAGGCGCGAAGCGCAGCGATGCCCGGTGGCATCGCGAGCATTTGCAACGCGGCAGCGCGCCCGTATCGCGTGGACAGCGGGGGGCGATTTCAGTGATTCAGTGGACCAGGATTAAGGGAGGTAGCGCAGGAGCTTTCCGTTCGGGGCTTCGTCGGTCAGCAGGTACAGCGCGCCGTCGGGCCCCTGCTTGACGTCGCGCAGGCGCTCGTTGCGCCCGGCCAGCAGCCGCTCCTGCGCCACCACCGTGTTGCCACTGAGCGTGAGCCGCCAAAGCGCCATGCCGGCCAGCGAAGTCACGAACAGGCTGCCCTGCCACTGCGGCACGGCCGTGCCGGTGTAGAAGGCCATGCCGGCCGGCGCGATGGAAGACTTCGCGCCGCCGGTCCAGGGCGCGCCCGTCACGGTCTCCCAGACCCACAGCGGGTCCTCCATGCCGGGCAGGCTGGCCGGCCCCACCGGCTGCGTGGTGCCGTACTCCTGGCTGCGGCTGGCGAGCGGCCAGCCGTAGTTGCGGCCGGCCAGCACGCGGTTGACCTCGTCGCCGCCCTGCGCGCCGTGCTCGCTGATCCACAGCTCGCCGGTGGCCGGATGCAGGGTCGCGCCCTGCACGTTGCGGTGGCCGTAGCTCCAGATCGCCGGCTGCGCGCCGGCCTGCGTCCAGCTCGGGTTGCCCGGCGCGGGCGCGCCATCGGTGGTGATGCGCATGACCTTGCCATGGCCGCGCGTGAGGTCCTGCGCGAAGCCCCGCTCGGTATCCAGCAGGCGCTCGCCCAGCGTGACGAACAGGTTGCCCGAGCGGTCGAACACCAGCCGCGAGCCGAAGTGTCCGGCGGACGCGGCCTTGGGCAACTGGCGGAAGATCACCGTGACCGCGCTGAGCGTGCGCGCTTCGGTGTCGAGCACGGCGCGGGCCACGGCCGTCCCGTTCAGGCTGGCGTTGCCCGCGTCCTGTTCAGCAAAGCTGAAATAGATGCGCCGGTTGGAAGCGAATGCCGGATCCAGCGCCACGTCCAGCAAGCCGCCCTGGCCTTGCGCGAGCACGGCGGGCACGCCGCCGACCGGGCCGATGAGCGCGCCGTTCGAGGCCAGCAAGCTCATCCGCCCTGCCCGCTCCGTCACCAGCATGCGGCCGTCGGGCAGGAAGGCCAGCGACCAGGGATTGGCGAAGCCCGTCGCCAGTTCAGTCACACTGGGCGCGGGCGCGGGCGGTGCCGGCGCAGGACTCACGCCACCGCCGCCGCCTCCGCCGCCGCCCCCGCAGGACGCCAATGCCGCGAAACCGGCCAGTGTGGCGAGACGGCGAAAGCGGGACCAGGACAAGGCAGCCATAAGCCTTGAGCGTAGCGCCCGCGATTGCGGCCCGGGGGCGCCGCGAGTCGCAAGTGAAAGCGATCGTGTCGGCCCGGCGAAACGGGCTAGATGGCGAAACCGTCGTCGGCCGCGATGATGGCGCCGTTGATGAAATCGCTCTGCCTGCTGGCCAGCAACACGATGAGCGCGTCCAGGTCCTCGGGCTTCCCGACCCGCTTGCGCGGCAGCATCTGGATGAGTTTCTGGCCCTGGTCGGTCTGCCAGTGACGGTGATTGATCTCGGTGTCGATGTAGCCGGGGCAGACCGCGTTGACGTTGATGTCGAAGCGGCCCCACTCCAGAGCCATCGCCTTGGTCATGTGCACCACCGCCGCCTTGCTCATCGCGTAGACGCCGATCTGCGGCAGCACCTTCAGCCCCGCAGTCGAGGCGATGTTGATGATGCGCCCGCCGATGTAGGTGCCCGGCGCGGCGCCGCGGGCGCGCGCCAGCATTCGCTTGCCGACCTCCTGCGCGACGAAGAAGGCACCCTTGACGTTGGTGTCGAAGACGAAGTCGTAGTCTTCCTCGGACACGTCCTGGATGCGCTGCGTGGTGCTAACGCCGGAGTTGTTCACCAGGATGTCGATGGCGCCGACCTCGGTCTCGGCATGGGCCACCGCCGAGCGGATGCTGTCGAGCTCAGTGACATCCAGCTGGACCACGTGGGCGTCGCCGCCTTCGCCTTCGATCTGCGCGCGCAGGTCCTTGAGCTTCTCGATGCGGCGGCTGGCGAGCACCACGGCGGCGCCGGCGCGCGCCAGGGTGCGGGCGAACTGCGCGCCGAGACCGCTGGAGGCGCCGGTCACGAAAGCGACGCGGCCGGACAAGTCGATGCTGTAGCTCACGACGGGTCTCCTGCCTAAAATAGCCGGTTGGCTCGGCCGCGACCGGCCGAAGCCGGCCGGCGGCCAGCAAATAGAATTCTCGAGCCGCGCGCGGCTCGCCGCATGCGCGCCCCAAAACCATTATCAGCGACGACCAGAAAGAGTATTCATGACCCAAGACGAAATCCTTGCGCAATTCGGCCCCCGCGAAGCGATGGAGTACGACGTCGTGGTCGTGGGCGGCGGCCCGGCGGGCCTGGCCACTGCCATCCGCCTGAAGCAGCTGGCGGCCGAATACGAAAAAGAGATCTCGGTCGTGGTCCTCGAAAAGGGATCCGAGCCGGGTGCCCACATCCTCTCGGGTGCGGTGATGGACCCGAGGGCGCTCACCGAGCTCATTCCCGATTGGCAGCTCAAGGGCGCGCCGCTGAACCAGCCGGTCACCGGCGACGCGATGATGTTCCTGACGGAGACGGGCTCGTTCCGCGTGCCCGATTTCGTGCTGCCGCAAAACTTCCAGAACCACGGCAACTACATCATCAGCCTGGGCAACGTGACGCGCTGGCTGGCGCAGCAGGCAGAAGGCCTGGGCGTGGAGATCTTCCCGGGCTTCGCCGCAGCCGAAGTCCTGTACAACGAGGACGGCTCGGTCAAGGGCGTGGCCACCGGCAACATGGGTGTCGGCAAGGAGGGCGAGCCGACCGAGAACTTCCAGCTTGGCATGGAACTGCACGCCAAGTACACCGTGTTCGCCGAGGGCGCGCGCGGCCACCTGGGCAAGCAGCTGATCTCACGCTTCCGCCTCGATGAAGGACGCGACCCGCAGACCTACGGCATCGGCATCAAGGAGCTGTGGGAGATCGACCCCAAGCGCCACCAGCCCGGCTTCGTGATGCACAC
The DNA here is from genome assembly GCF_001580455.1 of Ramlibacter tataouinensis. Classification (NCBI taxonomy): domain Bacteria; kingdom Pseudomonadati; phylum Pseudomonadota; class Betaproteobacteria; order Burkholderiales; family Comamonadaceae; genus Ramlibacter; species Ramlibacter tataouinensis. The sequence continues at coordinate 4,112,913 of NZ_CP010951.1, read as the reverse complement.
CGCCGGCTGGCCGATGGAGAACGACACCTACGGCGGTGCCTTCCTCTATCACATGGAGAACAACCTGGTCACGCTCGGCTTCATCACCGGCCTGAACTACAGCAACCCCTATCTGAGCCCGTTCGAGGAGTTCCAGCGCTGGAAGACCCACCGCAACATCCGCTGGTACCTCGAAGGCGACGAGAGCCAGGGCATCAAGCCGGGCAAGCGGGTGTCCTACGGCGCGCGCGCCATCACCGCCGGCGGCCTGATGAGCCTGCCCCAGACAGTGTTCCCCGGCGGCGCCCTGGTGGGCGACGATGCCGGCTTCCTGAACGTGAGCCGGATCAAGGGCAGCCACGCAGCGATCAAGACCGGCATGCTGGCCGCCGAGGCCCTGTACGAGGCGCTGGTCGCCGGCAGGCAGCACGACGAGCTCACGGCCTACCCCGAAGCCTTCGAGCGCAGCTGGCTGTACACGGAACTCAACAAGTCGCGCAACTTCAAGGCCTGGTTCAAGAAGGGGCTGTGGCCCGCCACCCTCATGAACGGCATCGAGCAGTTCGTGTTCCGCGGCCGCATGCCCTGGACGCTGCACAACGACACGCCGGACCACGAGGCGCTCAAGCCCGCGTCGCAGTGCAAGCCCATCGACTACCCCAAGCCGGATGGCAAACTGACCTTCGACCGCCTGTCCTCGGTGTTCATCTCCAACACCAACCACGCGGAAGACCAGCCGGCCCACCTGACGCTCAAGGATGCGTCGGTCCCGGTGAATGTGAACCTGTCGCAGTTCGCCGGCCCGGAAAGCCGCTACTGCCCCGCGGGTGTGTACGAGTTCGTGAAGAACGAGGACAACACGGAACGCCTGCAGATCAACGCGCAGAACTGCGTGCACTGCAAGACCTGCGACATCAAGGACCCGACGCAGAACATCGTGTGGGTCACGCCGGAAGGCGGCGGCGGCCCCAACTACGTGAACATGTGAACGGGCCCCCACGCTCGCTCACTTCGTGTAGCTCGCCGCCCCCCGAGGGGGCCCTCGCGCCTTGGGGCGGCCCGGCGGCGCTCACGCACTCACGGCTGAAAAAGCAGGCGGCCAGTCCGCTTGGCTGCTCTCCTGCAGTTACAATCCCTCGCGTCAGGAGAGCGTTCCCGGTAGTCGAGGGAACCGCCGAAGGCGCAGGCGCATAGCCGAACGCTCAGGCACCCAGGACTGACAAAACGCCTCGACAGAGGCGTTCACCTTGCTGGAGAGAGGCGCGCGCCCGGATGAGCTCGCGTCCACCGAAGGAGCAAACCCTTGTTACGGGTGAATCTCTCAGGTAAAGCGGACAGCAGGGGCCGCCCATGGTCTGTACCATGGATCGATTGCCCTTGACGGAGACTCGCGCTTGTCCGCCAGCACAGAAGAACAGCTCCAGCGCACGCCGCTGCACGCCCTGCACCTCGAACTGGGCGCTCGCATGGTCCCCTTTGCCGGCTATTCGATGCCGGTCCAGTATCCCGCCGGCCTGATGGCTGAGCACCGCCAGACGCGCGAGTCGGCGGGCCTCTTCGACGTTTCGCACATGGGCCAACTGCGCCTGGCCGGTGCCGGCGCGGCCGCCGCGTTCGAATCGCTGATGCCGGTCGACGTGGCCGGCCTGCCTGCGGGCAAGCAGCGCTACGGCCTGCTGCTCAGCGACGAAGGCACCATCATCGACGACCTGATGTTCGTCAACCGCGGCGACGACCTGTTCGTCATCGTCAACGGCGCATGCAAGGCGGGCGACATCGCCCACATGCAGGAACGCATCGGCTCGCGCTGCCAGCTGGTCCCGATGCCCGAGCGCGCCTTGCTCGCGCTGCAGGGCCCGAAGGCCGTGAATGCGCTGTCGCGGCTCGTGCCCGGCGCCGGGAAACTGGTGTTCATGACCGGCGGCGCCTTCGACTGGGAGGGTGCGGACCTCTTCATCACCCGCAGCGGCTACACCGGCGAGGATGGTTTCGAGATCTCGGTCCACGAGTCCCGGGCCGAAGCGCTGGCGCGCGCCCTGCTCGCGCAGCCCGAGGTCAAGCCGATCGGCCTGGGCGCGCGCAACTCGCTGCGCCTGGAAGCGGGCCTGTGCCTGTATGGCAACGACATCGACCTCACGACCACGCCGGTGGAAGCCGGCCTGAATTGGGCGATGCAGAAGGTGCGGCGCAGCAGCGGCGAGCGCGCCGGCGGCTTCCCGGGCGCGGCCCGGGTGCTGGGCCAGCTCGATGGCACGGTCGACGTGCCACGCAAGCGCGTCGGGCTGGTCGCCCTCGAACGGATCCCGGTGCGCGAGCACACCGAGCTGCGCGACGCCCAGGGCCGGCGCGTCGGCGAAGTCACCAGCGGCCTGCTCGGCCCCACCATCGACAAGCCGATCGCGATGGCCTACCTCGAATCGGCCCTGGCCACGCCCGGCACGCGCGTCGATGCCATCGTGCGCGGCAAGCCGGTGCCCATGGAAGTCGCCGCCATGCCTTTTGTGCCCAACCGCTACTACCGCGGCTAGATTACCCAAGGAGAGACCGCATGACCGTCAAGTACACCGAGGAACACGAGTGGATCCAGCTCGAGGACCACGAAGCCGCCGTCGTGGGCATCACGCTGCATGCCCAGGACGCGCTGGGCGACGTGGTGTTCGTCGACCTGCCGGAGGTCGGCAAGAGCTACGCCAAGGGCGAGGTTGCCGGCGTGGTCGAATCGGTGAAGGCGGCGGCCGACGTGTTCATGCCGATCGGCGGTGAGGTGACGGAAGTCAACGAGGAACTGCGCAACAACCCCGCGCTCGCGAATACCGATCCCATGGGCAACGGCTGGTTCTTCAAGATTCTGATCAAGGACATGGCCGAGTTCGACGTCCTGATGGACGAGCCCGACTACATCAAGTTTTCGAAGAACAGTTCCTGAGCGGGAACGCAGGTCGCGGCTGCGGTCCGCGACACGAGGGATCCCGGTGCCGCCGGGATGACGGACAAACGGAGTAGCCATGTTGATGCAGACCGCACGCCCGCTGGGCGAGCTCGAGAATCCTGCGGAATTCATTCCGCGCCACATCGGTGTCACCGAGGCCGACGAGCAGCACATGCTCTCGGTCATCGGCGAAGCCTCGCGCCGCGCCTTGATCGACAGCATCGTGCCGCGCTCGATCGCGCGGGCCTCGCAGATGAAGCTGCCGGCGCCGCTGACCGAGTCGCAGGCGCTCGCCGAACTGCGCGCGATCGCCTCGCGCAACAAGGTGTTCAAGAGCTTCATCGGCCAGGGCTACTACGGCACCTTGACCCCCGCGGTGATCCTGCGCAACGTGTTGGAGAACCCCGCCTGGTACACCGCCTACACGCCCTACCAGGCCGAGATCTCGCAGGGCCGCATGGAAGCGCTGGTCAACTTCCAGACCATGGTGTGCGACCTGACGGCCATGCCGATCGCCAATGCCTCCATGCTGGACGAGGCGACCGCCGCGGCCGAGGCCATGACGCTGGCCAAGCGCAGCGTCAAGAGCAAGTCCAACACTTTCGTGGTGGCGGGCGACTGCCATCCGCAGACCATCGAGGTGGTGCGCACGCGCGCCGCGCCGCTGGGCATCCAGGTGGTGCTGGCCAATTCCGCCGAGGAGTGGGATCGCGCCCTCCAAGGCGACTTCTTCGCCGCGCTGATCCAGTACCCCGCCAGCAGCGGTTGGGTGCACGACTGGGCGCCGGACGTGCAGCGCATCCACGCCAAACAGGCCGCCGCCATCGTGGCCGCCGACCTGCTGGCGCTGACCCTGCTGGTGCCGCCGGGCGAATGGGACGCGGACATCGTGGTGGGCAGCACCCAGCGCTTCGGCATGCCCATGGGCGCGGGCGGCCCGCACGCCGCGTACCTCGCCTGCCGCGACGAGTACAAGCGCTCCATGCCGGGCCGGCTGGTGGGCGTGAGCGTGGACTGCCACGGCAACCCGGCCTATCGGCTGGCGCTGCAGACGCGCGAGCAGCATATCCGCCGCGAGAAAGCCACGTCGAACATCTGCACGGCGCAGGTGCTGCCGGCGGTGGTCGCCAGCATGTACGCCGTCTACCACGGGCCGCAGGGCCTGCGCCGGATCGCCCAGCGCGTGGCCAGCTACACCGCCATCCTGGCCCGCGGCCTGGAGCGCCTGGGCTACACGCAAACACAGATGCACCACGCCAGCGCGTTCGACACGCTGAGCTACAAGACCGGCGAGCAGACGCCCGAACTGGCCGCGCGCGCCATCTCCTTCGGCGCCAACCTGCGCCAGGCCTGGGGTGAGTACACCTGCATCTCGCTGGACGAGACCACGACGCGCGCCGAGATCGAGCTGCTGTGGAAGATCTTCGCCCACGAGGGCCAGGAGCTGCCCACGGTGGCCGAGTTCGAGAAGGGCATCGAACCGCTGATCCCGCAGCAGCTGCGCCGCACCAGCGACTTCCTCACGCACCCGGTGTTCAACACGCACCACAGCGAAACCGGGATGCTGCGCTACATGCGCGCGCTGTCGGACAAGGACCTGGCGCTGGACCGCTCCATGATCCCGCTGGGCAGCTGCACCATGAAGCTCAATGCCACCAGCGAGATGATCCCCATCACCTGGCCGGAGTTCGCGCATGTGCACCCCTTCGCGCCGCGCGATCAGCTGCAGGGCTACGCCCAGCTCGACGAGCAGCTGCGCACCTGGCTGTGCCAGGCCACGGGCTACGCCGGCATCAGCCTGCAGCCCAATGCCGGCTCGCAGGGCGAGTACGCAGGCCTGCTGGCGATCAAGGCCTTCCACGAGAGCAAGGGCCAGGGCCACCGCAACGTGTGCCTGATCCCCTCGTCGGCGCACGGCACCAACCCGGCCAGCGCCCAGATGGTGGGCATGCAGGTGGTGGTGACCGCCTGCGATGCGAACGGCAACGTGGACCTGGCGGACCTCCAGGCCAAGTGCGAACAGCACAGCGACCGGCTCGCCTGCGTGATGATCACCTACCCGAGCACGCACGGTGTGTTCGAGATGCAGGTCAAGGAGCTGTGCGAGATGGTCCATGCGCACGGCGGCCGCGTGTACGTGGACGGCGCCAACATGAACGCGTTGGTGGGCGTGGCCGCGCCCGGCGAGTTCGGCGGCGACGTGAGCCACCTGAACCTGCACAAGACCTTCTGCATCCCGCACGGCGGCGGCGGCCCGGGCGTCGGGCCGGTGTGCGTGGTCGAGGACCTGGTGCCCTTCCTGCCCGGCCACGAGGCCGGCGGCGTCAAGAGCCACGGCGTGGGCGCGGTGTCGGCGGCGCCGCTGGGCAACGCGGCCGTGCTGCCCATCAGCTGGATGTACTGCCGGATGATGGGGCCGGAGGGCCTGCGGCAGGCCACCGAGGTGGCCATCCTGTCGGCCAACTACATCAGCGCGCGCCTGCGCGAGCACTACCCCACGCTCTACGCGAGCGCCAACGGGCATGTGGCGCACGAGTGCATCCTGGACCTGCGGCCGCTCAAGGAAGCCAGCGGCGTCACCGCCGAAGACGTGGCCAAGCGCCTGATCGACTACGGCTTCCACGCGCCCACCCTGAGTTTCCCGGTCGCCGGCACCCTGATGGTCGAGCCGACCGAAAGCGAAACGCTCGTCGAGATCGACCGCTTCATCGAGGCCATGATCGCGATCCGCGCGGAGATCCGGCGCATCGAGCGCGGCGAGTGGCCGCAGGAGGACAACCCGCTTCGGAACGCGCCGCACACCGCCGCCGTCCTGATGAAGGGCGAGTGGACGCATGCCTATCCGCGCGAAGCCGGCGCGGCCGTGCTCGACGAACGCCGGCATGCCAAGTACTGGCCGCCGGTCGGGCGCGTGGACAACGTGTACGGCGACCGCAACCTGTTCTGCAGCTGCGTTCCGATGTCAGCCTACGAAGAGTAAGCGGCATCGACTCGCAGATCCTGATCGTCATCCTCGGAGCCGCGCTGGCCGGCTTCGTCCAGGGCCTCTCCGGCTTCGGTTTCAGCATCACGGCCATGTCCCTCTGGGCCTGGACCCTGGATCCGCGGCTGGCCGCCGCCCTCGCCGTCGTTGGCGGATTCAGCGGACAGCTGCTCGCCGCCCTCACGGTACGCCGCGGCTTCGATCCCCGGCGCCTGGCGCCGTTCCTGCTGGGCGGCCTGGCCGGGGTGCCCCTCGGCGTCTGGCTGTTGCCACGGCTGGACGTGGCGCAGTTCAAGACGGTGCTGGGCGCCACGCTGGTGATCGTCTGCCCGCTGATGATCCTGGTCGATCGACTGCCGAGAGTGACGCATGGCGGACGCATTGCGGATGCGGTCTCAGGCGGCGTCGGCGGACTCATGGGCGGGATCGGCGGTTTCAGCGGCGTGGTGCCCTCGCTCTGGTGCACGCTGCGGGGCTATCCCAAGGACACCCAGCGCTCGGTGGTCCAGAACTTCAACCTGGCCATGCTGGCGGTCACCTTCGCCACCTACCTCGCCACCGGCATCGTGCGCGAGTCGCACGCATCGATGCTGGCCCTCGTGGTGCCTGCGATGGTGCTGCCTTCGCTGCTGGGCGCGCGGCTGTACCGGCGGCTGGGTGACAAGGACTATCGCCAGCTGGTGCTGGCGCTGCTCACAGCGTCGGGCGTCGCTCTGTTGGCTGCGGGCCTGCCGGCGCTGGTGATGCGCTGAGCTTCGTCACGGCCAGGGGCAGGCGCACCGTGAAGGTCGCGCCGCGTCCCGGGCCATCGCTGCTGGCGCTGATGTCGCCGCCATGCAGCGCCACGAGCTGGCGGGCGATCGCCAGGCCGAGTCCCAGCCCGCCGTGCCCGCCCGCGGTCGCGGGGTCCTGCTGGAAACGCTCGAATACCTGCGGCAGGAACTCGGGCGCGATCCCGATCCCCGAATCCCTGACCAGGATGACCGCATAGCCATCCGCTGAACGCAGGGTGACCTCGATCGATCCGCCCTCGGGCGTGAACTTCACGGCGTTGGTGAGCAGGTTGCACATCACCTGCGACAGGCGGGTGACGTCGCCCAGTACCGGGCCGGCCGTCAGGTCCAGCACCTTGCCGATCCGAATGTCCTTGGCGGCCGCCGCCGGCCAGGCCGCTTCCACCGCAGCGTCGATGAACCGCCGCGGCTCGACCGACTGCAGGTGCAGGCGGATCTTGTTGGATGCCATCCGGCTCATGTCGAGCAGGTCCTCGATCAACTTCGCCTGGACCTGGGCGCTCTGCTCGATCACTTCGAGTCCCTTGTCGAGCTCCTCTTCGCTGCCATGGCGCCGGAGCATGTCGGTCCAGCCCAGGATCGCGCCCAACGGATTGCGCAGTTCGTGCGACACCACCGCGAGGAATTCGTCCTTCAGCGCGGCCGCCCGCTCGGCCTTCGCGCGCGCCTCGCGCTCGGCCGCGAGCTCTTCTGTCGCACGCTGCAGCGCCAGGCGCAGGTCGTCGTGGTCCACCGGGTGCCCGGGCAGGGATGAGAGGCGTTCGAGATGCAGGCTCATGCCCGGGTCTTCCCCGCGAAGCACCGCAACGATGTTGTGTTCGACAGATTCATGAACAACACCTGCAACCGGGACGCGAGAGGTTGCAGTGTGTTGCGATTCTGTCGGCCCGGGTCCGCGGGGCCTGTAGGACGCGGCCCCATTGCATCGAAGGCCGCCGCTGGGCTTGGGGCCCTTGGGGCCTGCCCTAGACGCGCTTGACGAACTCCGCAACGAGCGAGGCGAACTCTTCGGGACGCTCGACGGCGCTGAGGTGGGCCGTCTCCAGGGTCGCCAGCTCAGCACCGGAGATGGTGTTGCAGATCACCTCCGACATCGCGGGCGGCGTGGCTTCGTCGTGCACGCCGGCGATCACCAGCGCCGGGCAGGCCACCTGCGGGTTGCTGCCGCTGAAGTCGATGCGCGCCACGGCGTCGCAGCCGGCCGCGTAGGTCTTCGGGTCCATCGCTTCGAGCACGCCGCGCATGCGCCGCATGCGCAGCGCGCCGTTCGCGCTCTCGCGCCAGGGCCGGGTGAACCAACGCGGCATCACGGTTTCAGCGATCGCCGACATGCCGAGATTGAGCGCCGTTTCCTGGCGCGAGCGCCACATGCCGCGGAAGGTCTCGTCGTAGTGGCTCGACGAATTGGCCACCACGATGCTGGAAACGAGCTGCGGCTCCTGCGCGGCGATCTGTTGCGCGACCATGCCGCCCAGGGACAGCCCCACGAAGTGCACGCTGTCCTGCGCTTCGCGCTGCAGCAGCGTGGCCGCATCGTCGGCAAGATCTTCGATGGAGCACGGGCCGGCAACGGCTTCCGATCGGCCGTGCCCACGGTGATCGAAGCGCAGCACGGTGAACTCGCGCGCGAGCTGCGCCGCGACTTCATCCCACATCGACAGGTCGCACCCCAGCGCGTGGCTCAGGACGATCATGGGGCCGCGGCCCTCTTTGATGTAATTTAGTTGTGGCATCGGCACGATTTATACAGTGGATCGCGGCCGGCGGCCGTTGACCGCGGTCAGGTGCCGCCTTCCCCGGTGACCGGAAGGATGGTGCCGGTGACAGCTGGAACACACCGGTGAGGCGAGGTGCTTCTCCTCGAGCGGCGGCTCGGGCTGCGCCGCGCGCCCGCCTGCACCGCCCTATCCCCGTGCCGCGCGCGGCTGGACGGTCGATCTAGGCGATGGGGTAGCGGCAAGCCTTCGACTACGCACCCGATGCCGCGCTGGCCGCCTTGGTCACGAGGTACCTGCGCACCTCCGCCACCTGGTGACCCGCATGGTGCACGGCATCGCGCAACTGGTCGGCACTCACGTCGAAGACGCGGCACCAGTACGCCACTTCCATGGTGCGCGTCAGGTCGATGAGCTGCTCACGGTTGCTTTGCGCGGATTGTTCCATGCCGGTTCCTTGCGTTGGTTGCATTCAGACTGCCGCGTGACTCCATGAGTTCCGCATCGCAGCACCATTCAACCGGCCAGGTCCTGCAAGCGCTGCGGATCGACCGGCTTGGTCCAGTGTTCGTCGAAGCCCGCTTCCTCAGCCATGCGCTTGTCCTGCTCCTGGCCCCAGCCGGTGAGCGCGATCAGCCGCGGCTGCGCCAGCCCGGGCAAGGCGCGGATGCGGCGCGCGGCCTCGTAGCCATTGATGTCCGGCAGGCCGATGTCGAGCAGGACGATGTCCGGCTGCAGCCGCGAGACGGCCTCCACCGCGGACAGCCCGTCATGGGCCACTTCGGCTGCGCTGCCCATCATGCGGATCAGCTCGGCCAGCGTGTCGGCGGCGTCGTGGTTGTCGTCGACGACCAGGATCATCCTGGACTGCCGCTGCGGCTGCGCGGCCTGCTGCATCACAGGCTCGGGGACCCGCCCGGGCGCCGGCGTGGAGGCCGGATGGGCCTGCGGCGCGGGGGCCGGCGCCGCCGCCCGCGGGAGTTCCACGATGAACTCGCTGCCCTGGCCATGTCCCGCGCTGCGCGCCTCCACGTTGCCGCCATGCAGGCGCACCAGCGCCTGCACCAGCGACAGGCCGATGCCCAGCCCGCCCTCGGTGCGGTGCGCCGGATGGGTGACCTGCGTGAACAGCGTAAAGATCTGGTCCAGTTTTTCCGGCGCGATGCCCGAGCCGTTGTCGCGCACGCGCACGATCGCCCGCTGCGGCTCGCGCTCGACGTCGATCTCGATGCGCCCGCCGGCCGGCGTGTACTTCGCGGCGTTGTTGAGCAGGTTGGAAAACACCTGTCCCAGCCGCACCGGGTCGGCGATCAGCTCGATCGGCTCGTCAGGCAGGCGCAGCACGAGCTCATGCTGCGCGCGATCGATGTGCGGCCGACTGGTCTCGACCGCGCCGCGCACCGCATCCAGCAGGTCGGTGCGGCGCTTCTTGAGTTCGATCTTCCCGGTCGTGATCCGGGACACGTCCAGCAGGTCGTCCACCAGGCGCGCGAGCTGGGCCACCTGCCGCTCGATCATCCCGGCGATGTCGCGCACGCGTGCCGGGTCGTCGGGTTGCACCTTGATGATGGCCAGCCCGTTCCACACCGGGGCCAGCGGGTTGCGCAGTTCATGCGCCAGGGTGGCCAGGAAGATGTCCTTGGCCCGGTCCGACTCCTGCAAGGTACTCAGCAGCTTGGCATTCTCTATGGCCACCGCCGCGCGGCGCGCCAGATCCTCGGCCAGCTCGAGGTCTTCATCGGTATAGCGCCGCGGGTTTTCGGCAGCCACGAAGGAGATTACGCCGAAGGTCTTCCCGTGAGTGCTCAGCGGCACGCCGAGGTAGGAGCGCAACCCCAGCATGCGCACGGTGCCTGCGTCGTCGCGACCCTGGAGGGAATGCTCCAGCATCTCCGGGGTCACGTTCTCGATGCGCAGCGACCTGCCGGTGCGAATCACGGTCCACGCCCCGGCATTCACGGAAGGCGACCGCGGCCCCGTGCGCAGGTTGGCCGCCTTGGCCGCCCTTTCCCTGGCCGGGTCCACATGCGCGAGCGACACGCGGTCGAGCTCGCCGCTGGGGGTCAGGATTTCCACCGAACACCAATCCCCGAAGCGCGGCAGCGACAGGTGCGCGATCTTGTCCATGGTGCTCTGATAGTCGGTGAGGCTGGCCAATTCGGCGCTCGCCTGCGCGAGGTAGCGCAGGTCCTCGAGCGCGGCGTTGAGGCGAGCCTGGCTCGCCTCGAGGTGCTCGTTCAGCTCATGGACGCGGGCGGCACTAAGCCTTTGCTCGGTACGGTCGCGCAGGATCTTGACGTAGCCGCGCAGGGCACCGCCCTCGTGCTCCAGCGGCATGAGCTCGCCCGAGGCCCAGAAACGATCGCCGCCCTTGCGCACGTGCCAGCGTTCGTCGGTGGCGCGGCCCGCCCGGCGCGCCTGCTCGAACTCGCGCTCGACCACGCCGGCCGCCGCGTCCTCGGGCGTGAAGATCCGGTGGATGGGTTGCCCAAGGGCTTCCTCCTGGTCCCAGCCCAGCAGGCGCCGCGCGCCTTCGTTCCAGGCCGTCACGCGACCTTGGGTGTCGCAGCTGATGATGCCGTAGTCGACCGCGCTTTCCACCAGCTGCCGGTAGTGACCCTCGGGCTCGCGCATGGCTGTGTTGGCTTGATCCGTCGACATGCCGAATTGGAGTTTTCGGCACCTAGCGTAGCCGAAACAGCTGGCATGTTGGCCCCCGGCGCCGTGCGATTGGCGCGCGAAAGGCACCTCATCCGTGGCCAGGGCGCGCCGCAGCGTTCAGGAGGTCGAGGCAGGGATGGGCTTGAGTGGCGGCACGACGTCGCCGTTCTGCGCCCGCTGGCGCAGGGCATGGTCCATGACCACCAGCGCCAGCATGGCCTCGGCGATGGGCGTGGCGCGGATGCCGACGCAGGGGTCATGGCGGCCCTTGGTCACGACCTCGACCGGTTCGCCTCGCACGTCGATGGATTCGCGCGGGCTCAGGATGGAACTGGTCGGCTTGATCGCGATGGACACTTCCAGGTCCTGGCCGCTGCTGATGCCGCCCAGCACGCCGCCCGCGTTGTTGCTGAGGAAGCCCTGCGGGGTCGGCGAATCGCCGTGCACGGTGCCGCGCTGGGCGACGCTGGCGAAACCGGCGCCGATCTCCACGCCCTTGACGGCGTTGATCCCCATCATGGCGTAGGCGATGTCGGCATCGAGCTTGTCGAACAGCGGCTCGCCCAGCCCGGCGGGCACGCCGCTGGCGCTGACCCGGATGCGCGCGCCGCAGGAATCGCCCGCCTTGCGCAGGCGGTCCATGTAGTTTTCCAGCTGCGACACGTCGGCGGCCGGCGCAAAGAAGGGATTGCGAGCGACGTGGTCCCAGCTCTCGAACGGGATGGCGATCTCGCCGATCTGCGTCATGCAGCCGCGAAACTGCGTGCCGTACTTCAGCGCCAGCCATTTCTTGGCCACCGCGCCAGCGGCGACCATGGGCGCCGTCAGCCGCGCCGAGGCCCGCCCGCCGCCGCGCGGGTCGCGCAGGCCGTATTTCTGCAGGTAGGTGTAGTCGGCATGGCCGGGACGGAAGGTCTGGGCGATCTCCGAGTAGTCCTTGCTGCGCTGGTCGGTGTTGCGGATCAGCAGGCAGATCGGCGTACCGGTGGTCTGGCCCTCGAACACGCCGGAAAGGATCTCGACCTTGTCCTCTTCCTGGCGTTGGGTGACATGGCGGCTGGTGCCGGGCCGGCGCCGGTCCAGATCAGGCTGGATGTCGGCTTCCGACAGCGCCATGCCGGGCGGGCAGCCGTCGATCACGCAGCCGATCGCGGGTCCGTGGGATTCGCCGAAGTTGGTGACGGCAAAGAGAGTGCCGAAAGTGTTGCCGCTCATGGGGGCGATTATCCGACACCCGCCAAGCGGCGCCCCGGCGGGCGCTGGGGGATGCTAAAGCGTTGGCAGGCCCTAGAGCGTGGTGCTGGGCTGCGAATCGTCGGCGGCCGGCCAGTCGCGGATGTAGGCCTTGAGCATCCGGTTCTCGAAGTTCTGGCTGTCGACCACCGCCCTGGCCACGTCGTAAAAACTGATCACGCCCATCAGCATGCGGCGATCCATCACCGGCATGTAGCGCGCATGGCGCTCCAGCATCATGCGGCGCACTTCGTCCAGTTCGGTTTCGGAGGTGCAGGTGAGCGGATGGTCGTCCATCGCGCTGCGGATCAGCGTGTTGCCGACGCTTCCGCCGTTCTTGACGATGCACACGATCACCTCGCGGAAGGTGAGCATGCCCACCAGGTCACCGTGGTCCATGACGACCAGCGAACCGATGTCCTTGTCAGCCATGACCTCGACGGCGCGGGCGAGCGGCTCGTCCGGCGTCACCGTATAGAGCGCGTTGCCCTTCACACGCAGGATGTCGCTGACTTTCATGGACCGTCTCCTCAAGCACCGGCGAATGCCGTTGCGGCCAATATAGCCCACAATGCAGGACAGTACCAAGAGAAGAGAGGAGACAGCCCGTGCCCGGCTACACCGACCCCGGCTTCGACACGCTGGCGCTGCATGCCGGCGCTGCGCCCGACCCGACCACGGGGGCGCGCGCGGTGCCCATCCACCTGACCACATCCTTCGTGTTCGAGTCCAGCGACCACGCCGCCGCGCTGTTCAACCTCGAGCGCTCCGGCCATGTGTACTCGCGCATCAGCAACCCGACCAATGCGGTGCTGGAGCAGCGCGTGGCCGCGCTCGAGGGCGGCATCGGCGCGATCGCGACTGCCAGCGGCCAGGCGGCGCTGCACCTGTGCATCGCCACCCTCATGGGCGCGGGCTCGCACATTGTTGCCAGCACGGCCCTGTACGGCGGCTCGCAGAACCTGCTGGCCTACACGCTGCGGCGCTTCGGCATCGCCACCACCTTCGTCAAGCCCGGCGATATCGACGGCTGGCGCGCGGCGATCCGGCCTGAAACGCGGCTGCTCTTCGGCGAAACGGTAGGCAACCCGGGGCTGGATGTGCTGGACATTCCCACCGTGAGCGCCATCGCCCACGAAGCCGGGCTGCCGCTGCTGGTGGACTCCACCTTCACCACGCCCTACCTCATGCGTCCCTTCGACCTGGGCGCGGACCTGATCTACCACTCTGCGACCAAGTTCCTGTCGGGCCACGGCACCGTCATCGGCGGCCTGGTGGTGGACGCCGGCAGCTTCGACTGGGAGCGCTCGGGCCGGTTCGCCGAACTGACGGCCCCCTACGCCGGCTTCCACGACATGGTGTTCAGCGAGGAGTCGACCGTCGGCGCCTTCCTGCTGCGGGCGCGCCGCGAAGGGCTGCGCGACTTCGGCGCCTGCATGAGCCCGCACACCGCCTGGGTGATCCTGCAAGGCATCGAAACCCTGCCCCTGCGCATGCAGCGGCACATGAGCAACACGGCCCGGGTCGTGGAGTTCCTGGCCGCCCATCCTTTCGTCGAACGCGTGGGCCACCCCATGCTGGAATCGCATCCCAGCCACAAGCTGGCGCAGAAGCTCCTATCCAAGGGTGCCGGCTCGGTCTTCAGCTTCGACCTCAAGGGCAACCGCGAGCAGGGCAAGAAATTCATCGAGACGCTCAAGCTCTTCAGCCACCTGGCCAACGTGGGCGACTGCCGCTCGCTGGTGATCCATCCGGCCAGCACCACGCATTTCCGGATGAGCGACGAGGCGCTTGCCGCCGGCGGCATCACGCAGGGCACCATCCGCCTGTCGATCGGGTTGGAAGACCCGGACGACCTGATCGATGACCTGAAGCGGGCGCTGAAGGCGGCCGAGAAGGCGAGCTGACGACATGGAACTGCTCGTCAACGGCCACAAGACCTTCTGCTACACCGGCGGCAAGCCCTTCGATCCGGCCAAGCCCACCGCGGTGTTCATCCACGGCGTGCTCAATGACCACAGCGTCTGGGTGCTGCAGACGCGCTATTTCGCGCACCACGGCTGGAACGTGCTGGCGCCGGACCTGCCGGGCCACTGCCGCAGCGCCGGCGAGCCGCCGCGCTCGGTGCAGGAGGCCGCCGATTTCGTGATCGCCCTGCTCGACGCCGCCGGCGTGAAACAGGCCAGCCTGGTGGGCCACAGCTTCGGCTCCCTGACCGCCATGGAAGCGGCGGCCCGCGCGCCCGAACGCGTGAGGCAGCTCGCGATGGTGGGCACGGCCTACCCGATGAAGGTGTCGCCGGCCCTGCTGGAGACCTCCCTCAACGATCCCATGAAGGCGATCGAGATGGACAACGTCTTCTCGCACTCGACGCTGGCGCCCCCGCCTTCGGCGCTGGGCCCCGGGACATGGATCTACGGCGTCTCGCGCGCGCTCAAGAAGCGCGTGCTCGCGAGCAACCGAGAGGTCAACCTGTTCCACCGCGGCTTCAAGGCCTGCGACGACTACCGCGGTGGCGAGGAGGCCATGGCCCGCGTGCGCTGCCCGGTGCTGTTCATCCTGGGCCGCAAGGATTCGATGACGATGCCGCGCATGGCCGCCTCGCTGCAGGCGAAAGCGGCCGACCATCGCACCGTGCTGGTGGACGGCGGCCACCAGATGATGGCGGAGGCGCCGGACGAAACGCTGGCGGCGCTCAAGGGCTTCCTCAAGGCATGAGCGTCAAGGCATCCGCGATCACCCCGCCGATCAGCGAGGGCCGCGCGCGCGAGATCGCTCAATCCTTCGACCTGCGCGCGCTGCCGCCGGATTTCTACGCCAATCCCTACCCGGTGTATGCGCAACTGCGGCGCGACGACCCGGTAAAGCGGCTGCCGGACGGCTCGTACTTCCTCACCCGCTATGCGGACCTGCTGGCGGTGTACCGCGACGCGCACACCTTCAGCTCCGACAAGAAAGTGGAGTTCACGCCCAAGTACGGGCCGGGCTCCCCGCTGCTGGAGCACCACACCACCAGCCTGGTGTTCAACGATCCGCCGCTGCATACGCGCGTGCGCCAGCTGATCATGGGCGCGCTCACCCGCCGTGCCATCGCCGGGATGGAGGCGGGTCTGGTCACGCTGGTCGACACCCTGCTCGACCGGATGGCCGCGCAGGGCGGCGGCGACCTGATCGAGGATTTCGCCGCCGCCATCCCGGTGGAGATCATCGGCAACCTGCTGGGCGTGCCGCAGGAGGACCGCGGGCCGCTGCGCGGCTGGTCGCTCGCGATCCTGGGCGCGCTGGAGCCGCGGCTGACGCCCGAGCAGCAGGCGCGCGGCAACCAGAGCGTGCTGGAGATGCTGGACTACCTGCGCGGGCTGGTGGCGCAGCGCCGGGCGCGCCCGGGCGATCCCGAGCACGACGTGCTCACGCGCCTGATCCAGGGCGACGGCAGGGAGCAGCTGAGCGAAATCGAACTGCTGCAGAACTGCATCTTCATCCTCAATGCGGGGCACGAGACCACCACCAACCTGATCGGCAATGCGCTGGTCGCCCTACAGGAGTGGCCGAAGCAGAAGGCCGGGCTGGCCGGGCTGATCCGCTCACACGGCGCCGACCCGGCGGCGCAGGAGCCTTTCATGGCGGCGGCAGTGGACGAGTTCCTGCGCTTCGAGTCCTCGAACCAGCTCGGCAACCGGCGGGCGCTGCGCGCCTGCGAGGTCGGCGGCGTGGCCCTGGAGTCGGGCGCGCTGGTGACCCTGTGCATAGGCGCGGCCAATCGCGATCCGGCGCAGTTCGCCGACCCGGACGTGCTCGACCTGGCGCGCCAGAACAACCGCCACCTGGCCTTCGGCTTCGGCACCCACCAGTGCGCGGGCCTGAGCCTGGCGCGGCTGGAGGGCCGCATCGCGATCGGCCGCTTCCTTGCGCGCTTCCCCGGCTACGCGCTGACGGCGCCGCCCACCCGCGGCGGGCGGGCGCGCTTTCGCGGGTTCCTCAAGGCGCCTTTCGCAACGTAGTCCGCTGAATCAGCGGACTATCATAGGCTGCCGGGCGGCGGCGACTCGAACAGCCGGTGCAGCCGCACCCGGTCCAGCTTCGCGTTGCCCATGCGCGGCAGTTGGTCCAGGAAGATGACCCGCGCGCCTGTCGTCGCCCCGAGCTCGAGCCCGGCGCCGAGGCGGCGGCGCACCAGTTCCCGGTCGGGGACATCGCGCGCCACCAGGGCGATGCCCAAGGTCGTCTCGCCGCCGTCGAGATTGACCGCGAGCACGGCGCAATCATCGGCGCCGGTGATCTCGCGCACCTGCGCTTCCACCGCGGCGGCCGCGATCTTGAGGCCGCCGGCCACGATCAGGTCGTCATGGCGCCCAGCCAGGCGCAGCACGCGCGGCGCCACCAGGCTGCCCCAGTCGCCGGAGTAGAACCAGCCGTCGCGGAAGGCCGCGGCCGAGGCCTCCGGCTCGCCGAGGTAACCACTGGCCATGCCCGGCGTGCGCACGGCGATGATCCCCAGTTGCCCCTGCGGAAGCTCCTGGCCCGCCTCGTCCACGATCCGGAGGTCCACGCCGGCGCTGACGACGCCGCACCCGCTGGCGTCGAGGTCCTCGCAGATCCCCGTCACCTCGTTGGCGCCGTAGCGGCTGGCCACGTGCCCGCCGAAGACCCGGGCGGCGCGCTCGCGCAGGCGCGGCGAGACGAAGCCGCCCACCGTGCCGACCTGCACGGGCCGCCGGGACACGTGGCCCGGCGGCATCGCCCCGAGGATCTCCTCCAGCAGCGCCGGCAAGGCGAGCACATGGGTGATCTCGCTGGCGGCGACGGTGGCGTGCGGAATGCTGAACACGGCGGCGCCCATCCGCAGGCAGGCGCTGCTGCGCGCGAACACGGCATTCATCACCAGCGGCCCGGCCACCAGCAGCCGCGTCTCGGGCCGGTAGCCGCCGTTGTCGGCGCCGGACCGGACCCAGTGTTCCTGCGCTTGCCGCGCCAGCAGCATGAATTTCGAGCGGCCGGACGAGCCGGAGGTGCGCGAAATGCGCTGCGGTTCATGCAGCGGCAGCGCGATGCGCGGAACGCTCCCCGCGGTGTCCGCCTGCGCAATGCGCGCCACGAAGCCACGGTCCAGCAGCACGAAGCGGACCGGCGCCGGCACGTCCTGCGGCGCATCGCTGAACACCCAATCGACCAGGCCGAACAAGGCCCGGGCGTCCGGGTCGTCCTGGGCGAGGAAGGAGGTGGTGACGGCGCCCAGGTTCTCCGCGGCGATCAGCAGCAGCAGGCCCGCCTGCAGTCCGCTGGTGCCGACCGCCACGCGCTGGCCCGGGGCGACGCCCAGGTCGCGCAGCACGCCGATCGCCCGCAGCAGGTCCCGGTACAGGGCCTGGTAGGACCAGCGCATGTCGCCCTGCACCAGCGCCAGCCGATGCGGCTCGCGCAGCGCGATCGTCTCGATGAACTCGAAGGTATTGGGGGCCGGCCGGCCGGCGGCTGCCATCACAGCGCGTCTTTCAGCGTCATCACGCCGAGACGGCTGCTGCGCCACAAGCCGGCGGTGACCGGCGACTGCGGCAGCAGCAACCGCTCGACCAGGGGCGCCAGCGGCGTGGCGCCGGTGTCGGCCAAGAGCAGGAAGCGCGTGCGCTCCTCGTCCTGGACTTCGTTCAGGCGGCCCACCCAATCGAGCGCCATCAGCGCTTCCAGCACCGGCTCCAGTTGCAGCTCTTCGACGCGAAGGGTGCCGGACAGCTGCTCCGCGGTGAGTCCGTGACCGGGCAGCTGCCTCGCGTCCTCGAGCGCCCGCAGCACCTCCAGCGCCAGCTCGAAGCGCGACGACGCGCCCCCGTCCGGCCTGTGCCGGCCCGCGAGCAGGCTTGGCAGGTAGGCGGCGATCACCGCGCCCCACAGCACGATCAGCCAGGCGATGTAGATCCACACCAGCAGGATCGGCACGGTGGCGAAGGCGCCGTACACGACCGAATAGGTGGGCACCTTGCCCAGGTACAGGGCAAGCAGCCGGCGCGCCAGTTCGATGCCCAGGGCCGCGAACAGCGCGCCGGACCAGGCATGCGCCCAGCGCACCGGCGTGTTCGGCACGAAGCGGTACAGGGCCGCCAGCCCGGTGGCCAGCAGGAAGAACTCGATGACGTCGAACAGCAGCTGCACGCCGCCCGGCACCGCCGCGACCACCCCGCGCGAGGCGGCGATCACGTTGGATGTCAGGCTGAGCGAAGCGCCGAGCAGCAGGGGCCCGAGCGTCATCGCGGCCCAGTAGACCAGCATGCGCTGGCCGAAGGGGCGCTTCCGCTTCACCCGCCAGATGCCATTGAGCGTGCGGTCGATCGTCATCACCAGCGCCAGCGCGGTGAGAAAGAGAAGGGCCAGGCCCACGGCGCCGAGGCGGTTGGCCTTGCCCGCGAACTGGGTCACGTAGCCGAGCACCTGGCGCGCGATCGCGTCCGGGATCAGGCTTTGCACCAGCCAGGTCTGCAGCGCCGTCTGCAGCTTGCCGAACATCGGGAAGGCCGTGAAGATGGACAGCGCCACCGCGACCAAGGGCACCAGCGCCATCGTGGTGGTGAAGGTGAGGCTGCTGGCCGTCAGGCCCAGGCGGTCCTCGCGGAAGCGCTCGAGCAGGGTCAGCCCGGTGGTCTTCCACGGAAAGCGCTTGAGTTCTTCGAGGAGCTGGCGGATGGGCATCGGCCGCTATGATGCCATCGCATATGCAAGACAGCGCCCCGATCGCCGCCATTCCTTCGCCCACCGTCGCTGCGACGCGCTGGGTGGCGGTGGGCAGCCTGCTGGCGCTGATCGTTCTCGGCCTGGCCTGGGAACTGTGGCTGGCGCCACTGCGGCCCGGGGGCTCCTGGCTGGTGCTGAAGGTCCTGCCGCTTTGCCTGCCGCTGTCCGGCCTGCTGCGCCGGCGCATGTACACCTACCGCTGGTTGAGCCTGATGGTCTGGATCTATTTCACCGAAGGCGTGGTGCGCGCGACCAGCGACACCGGGCTCTCGGCCAAGCTGGCCGGGGTCGAGGTCTTCCTGTGCCTGCTGTTGTTCACCGCCTGCGTCGTCCACGTCCGCACACGCCTGAAGAAGGCCGCGCCTGCATCATGAGCCAACTCGTCGAGCGCCTTCGCGCCATCGTCGGCCCCGCCAACGTCATGACCGAGGGCGACCTGGGCGCCTGGGAGCAGGACTGGCGCAAGCGCGTGCGCGGCAAGGCTTTCGCCGTGGTGCGGCCGGGCTCCACCGCGGAAGTGGCCCAGGTGGTGAAGGCCTGCGTCGAGGCCGGCCACAGCATCGTGCCGCAGGGCGGCAACACCGGCCTGGTGGTCGGCTCCACGCCGGACGCCTCCGGGCAGCAGGTCGTCCTGAGCCTGGCGCGCATGAGCGCGGTACGCGAGACCGACGCCGACAACCTCACCATGACGGTGGAAGCCGGCTGCATCCTGCAGGCGGTGCAGGAAGCCGCGCAGTCGGCCGGCCTGTTCTTCCCCCTGAGCCTGGCGGCCGAGGGCAGCTGCACCATCGGCGGCAACCTGGCGACCAATGCCGGCGGCACGCAGGTGGTGCGCTACGGCAACGCGCGCGAGCTGTGCCTGGGCCTGGAAGTCGTCACCGCGCAGGGCGAGGTGTGGAACGGCCTCACGGGCCTGCGCAAGGACAACACCGGCTACGACCTGCGCGACCTGTTCATCGGCTGCGAGGGCACGCTGGGCGTGATCACGGCGGCGACCCTGAAGCTGTACCCACCGCCTTCGGCCACCCTCACCGCCTGGGCCGCCGTGCCCAGCGTCGAGCACGCGGTGCGGCTGCTGGCGCTGGCGCACCGACATCTCGGCGCCGGCCTGACCGGCTTCGAGATGATGGGCCAGTTCGCCCTCGGCCTGGTGGCCCGGCACTTCACGCAGATGCGGGTGCCGTTCGGCGAGAGCTCGCCCTATGGCGTGCTGCTGGAGAACTCCGACCACGAGTCGGAACTGCATGCGCGCTCGCAGTTCGAGCGGCTGCTCGAAGCCGCGCTCGAAGACGGCTGCATCACCGACGCGGTGGTGGCCGAAAACCTGACGCAGGCGCGCCAGCTCTGGCACATCCGCGAAAGCATCCCGCTGGCGCAGGCCGAAGAAGGCCTGAACATCAAGCACGACATCTCGGTGCCGGTGTCGCGCATTCCGGCTTTCTGCCGCGAGACGGACGCGCTGCTGGCGCGCGAGCTCCCGGGCGTGCGCCTGGTCAACTTCGGGCACCTGGGCGACGGCAACCTGCACTACAACGTGCAGGCGCCCGAGGGCGCCGATTCAGCCGCCTTCCTGCGCGACCAGGAAGAACGGATCAACGGCCTGGTCTACGACCAGGTGAACCGTTTCGCCGGCTCGATCTCGGCGGAGCACGGAGTCGGCTCGCTGAAGGTGGAGAAGCTGCCGCACTACAAGTCGCCGGTGGCCCTGGACCTGATGCGAAGCCTCAAGCGGGCGCTGGACCCGCAGAACGTGCTGAATCCCGGGCGGGTCGTCGAGCTCTGAGCTATTCCGTCTCCCGCTGGCGGGATCAGTCCTCCATGCCCTTCAGCAGCTGCGGATTCTTGCGCAGCAGCGCGATGTTCCCGCGCGTTTCGGCCGGATAGGACGCCAGCAGTTCCGCGCCCTTCTTCTTGTCCATGGACGACTCCATCATCAGGTAGAAGCCGGCCTGGAACAGGGCCAGGGTGGTGAGCGCGTAGCTGCGGCTGGTCATGCCGTGCTTGGCCAGGATCGGCTTGACGCCGGGCGTGGCGTCCAGCTCCTTGACCAGTTCGTCGGTGGTCATGCCGTCCTTGTCGCCGCCATCGTCCTTCTTCTTGATGGATTTCTTCAAATCCAGGCTGGCGGCCTTGTACTTCTGGAGCATGTCCACGGTAAGCGCGTGGCGCTGGAAGTCGGACTGGGCGAAGGCCGGCGAGGCCGCCAGACCGAGGGCAAGCAGGAAGGTGGCGATCAGGCGATTCATGGTTCTTGTCTGTTGTCGTGAAAAAAACGCGATTCTGCCAGCAGCAGGCGCGCAAGGCGCTTCCGGGAACGCGGAAAACACCGCAGTGGCAAGCCTTGCCGCCCAGCGATAATCCGCAGCATGACGACCCGCCCTGCCCGTTCGCAATACGAGGACTTCATGCGCCATGTGTACACGCAGGGCACACCGAAGACGGACCGCACCGGCACCGGCACGCGCAGCGTCTTCGGCTGCCAGATGCGCTTCGACCTGGCCGAAGGCTTTCCGCTGGTCACAACCAAGAAGGTCCACCTCAAGTCCATCATCTATGAGCTGCTCTGGTTCCTCAAGGGATCGAGCGACAACAACTGGCTGCGCGAGCGCGGCGTCACCATCTGGGACGAATGGGCGCGCGAGGACGGCGACCTCGGCCCGGTCTACGGCGTGCAGTGGCGCAGCTGGCCGACGCCGGATGGCGGCCATGTCGACCAGATCGCCGAGGCCGTCAAGACCATCCGCAGCAACCCGGACTCGCGCCGCATCATCGTCAGCGCCTGGAACGTCGCCGACATCCCGAAGATGGCGCTGGCGCCCTGCCACGCCTTCTTCCAGTTCTACGTGGCCGACGGCAAGCTGTCGTGCCAGCTGTACCAGCGCAGCGCCGACATCTTCCTGGGCGTGCCCTTCAACATCGCCAGCTACGCGCTGCTGACGCACATGATGGCGCAGCAATGCGACCTGGAACCCGGCGACTTCAT
This sequence comes from Ramlibacter tataouinensis, assembly GCF_001580455.1. Classification (NCBI taxonomy): domain Bacteria; kingdom Pseudomonadati; phylum Pseudomonadota; class Betaproteobacteria; order Burkholderiales; family Comamonadaceae; genus Ramlibacter; species Ramlibacter tataouinensis. Next base: position 4,090,913 of record NZ_CP010951.1, on the reverse strand, counting down.
CTGGACCGGTGGCGACTGCCACATCTACAGCAACCACCACGAACAGGTCGAACTGCAACTAAGCCGCGCGCCCTATCCCTACCCGCTCCTGCACATCAAGCGCCGGCCGGACTCGATCTTCGACTACGAGTACGAGGACTTCGAAGTGCGCGAGTACCAGTGCCATCCGCCGATCAAGGCGCCGGTGGCGGTTTGAGGACCTGGCCCTGATGCAGATCGGATTGATCTTCGCACGCGCGCGCAACGGCGTCATCGGCAAGGGCGGCGTGCTGCCCTGGCACCTGCCGGAGGACCTGGCCCACTTCAAGAAGGTCACGCTCGGCGCCCCGGTGATCATGGGCCGCAAGACCTGGGATTCACTGCCTCCGCGCTTCCGGCCGCTGCCGGGACGCGACAACATCGTCATCACCCGGCAGGGCGGCTGGCAGGCCGATGGCGCCCGGCGGGCGGCCTCACTGGCCGAGGCGCTGGCCTTGTGCGCCAGCAAGCCCCAGGCCTGGGTGATCGGCGGCGCGGAAATCTTCGCCCAGGCGCTGCCGCTTGCGCACGTCGCGGAGATCACCGAAATCGACCGCGATTTCGAGGGCGACGTCTTCATGCCGCCCTTGCCGGCCGGCTGGGCGGAAGCCCGCCGCGAGCGCCAAACCTCGGCGGCCGGCTTCGATTTGAGTTTCGTCACCTACACACATACACCCAGAGGAGCCTGACATGTCCGGAGGCGGTTTTCACGTCCACGGTCCGCACGACCACGAGCTCGAGCATGCCACCCAGCATGCGGCCGAGGGCCACCACGGCGTGGACGGCGGCAGCATGACCAACCAGATCGCGATGTTCACCGCGGTCATCGCCACCGTCGGCGCCATATTCGCCTATATGGGCGGCGCCACCCAGGCCAACGCCGGCCTGTACAAGAACGAGGCGGCGATCAAGAAAACCGAAGCGTCGAACCAGTGGAACTACTACCAGGCCAAGAGCAGCAAGCAGAACCTGATGGAACTGGCGCTGGCGCTGGTGACCGACGACAAGAAGGACTTCTACAAGAAGGAGATCGACCGCTACAAGCTGGAGAAGGCCGAGATCAAGCTGGCCGCGGACAAGCTCGAGGCCGACGCGACGGAGTGGAACAAGAAGAGCGACGAGCAGATGCACCAGCATCATCGCTGGGCGCAGGCCACCACCGCGCTGCAGGTATCGATCGCGCTGGCGGCCATCGCTTTGCTGACCAAGAAGAAGTGGCTCGAGTGGGGCATGTTCGGCGTCGGTGCCATCGGCGTCGCCATCGGCGGCCTCGCGATCGCGCACATCTAGTGTCCTGTCCCACAAATATGTGGCATTTCGCTGCGCCGTATCGGGGCGCAGGCAAGGCGCGGGTGCGGGTCAAGCCTGGACTGCTTGACCCGTGGCCGCAACGCGGCATGCGCCCCAGGGCACAGCCGGTCGGCTGTGCCTCCGGGGCCGGGCAATTGCCCGCAAACGCGACCGCGTTTGCTCGGGCACAGCCCGAAGGGTTCGGCGCCTGCGGGGCCCTCGGCGTGCGCCCAGAGGGGGTCAAGACGCCCAGTCTTGACCCCCTCTGGCCACCCACCGATCATCCCCGCAGGCATCCGAACGAAACGCCACATATTTGTGGGACAGGACACGCGCGATGCGGATCACCACCTGGAACGTCAATTCGCTGACGGCGCGGCTGCAGCACGTGCTGGACTGGACCGCGGCCAACCCGGTGGACGTGCTGTGCCTGCAGGAACTCAAGCTCACCGACGACAAGTTCCCGCTGATGGAGCTGCAGGCGCACGGCTATGAACACTGCGCGGTGTTCGGGCAGAAGACCTACAACGGCGTGGCCATCATGAGCCGGCATCCGCTGCGCGACGTGGTGAAGAACATCGTCAACTTCGCCGACGAGCACTCGCGCGTGATCACGGCCACCGTCGAAACGCCGGCCGGCGAGATCCGCGTGGTCAACGGCTACTTCGTCAACGGGCAGGCGCCGGGCACCGACAAGTTCGAATACAAGATGAGCTGGCTGCGCGGCCTGCGCGACTACCTGCGCGATGAGCTGGATCGACATCCGCGCCTGGTGCTCCTGGGCGACTTCAACATCACGCCCGAAGACCGCGACTCCTGGGACCCGGTGGGCCTGCGCGAGACGATCCACCACACCACCGAGGAGCGCGACCACTTCCGCAAGCTCGTCGAGCTGGGGCTGTGCGACAGCTTCCGCCTGTTCGAACAGCCGGAAAAGAGCTTCAGCTGGTGGGACTACCGCATGCTGGGCTACCAGAAGAACCGCGGCCTGCGCATCGACCACATCCTGGTCAGCGAAGGCATCAAGCCCCTGGTCAAGGCCTGCACCATCGACCGCGTGCCGCGCAAGTGGAAGCAGCCGAGCGACCACGCGCCCGTGACGCTGGAGCTCGGCTAGGGCCTGTTAACGCTATGGGAGGACTCGCGTGACCCAGGAAACGGGCGCCATCAAGGCGCAAAGCGCAGCCGGGGTGGGACCCCGGCGAGCATTTGCAACGCCGAGGGCGCCCGTTTCCTGGGTCACCCTTCGGGCCGGTGACTGGCAGGCCGCATGGCGTCGTTACGGCCTCGTTGTGTGCACGAGCACACGGCCTCGGCCGCGCCTAGCCCTGCAGCCTGCCAGCCACCGGCGCGAGCCCTCCCATAGCGTTAACAGGCCCTAGGCCCCGGCCGACGTCAGCGGGGCGTGCCCTTGGTGCGCAGCAGTTGCGCGCCGACGCAATAGCCCTGCGACTGCACCACCCTGTCCAGTTCGCCCTCGCTCACGAAGCTGCCGGCCACACGGGACCCGATCGCGCTGCCCGCGCTGGTGCGCACGAAGCGCAGGGTTTCCAGGTAGTCCTTGACTTCCTTGCGGCACCTGGCGTCGTCGGCCTGGGCCACCTTGATATCGTCCTTGCGGACCTGCGCCGTGGCCGGCAGCGCCGCCAGCACCAGGGCGGCAAGCACGATGCGTTGGGATGGCTGGTTCACGTGTCCTCCTAGTGCGCGTCTTCGAGGAACGCGCTGTCGGCATGTTGCGCAGCAACAATGACGCTCGGATGACAGGACGGGGGCCGTGGCCCTCAGCGCTTGCGCAGTTGCGCCAGCTCGCGTTCGGCGTCGGCAAAGAAGCGCCGCACGATCGCGAAGGCGCGGTCCGCCGCCGGCACCAGGGTGCGGCCGGCGCGCCGGATGATGCCCAGCGTGAGCGCGAGGTCCAGGGGCGGTTCCACCCCCAGCGCCACCACCTTCCCGGCGCCCATTTCGACCACCCTGGAAATGTCGGTGCCCGGCACCAGGGCATCGTTGCCCGTCATCAGCGCACGCACGGTTTCGAGGTCGGTGGTGTCCACCGCGAAGTGGTTTTCCAGGGGCAGCGACAGCCCATAGAGCTGCGCCAGCCGGCCCAGCACGGCCTGGTCGGCATAGCCCGAGAGCACCCAGGGAAACCGGGCGAGGTCCGCCGCCTGCACCGGCCGCTTGCGGGCCAGGGGGTGCCCGGCACGCACGAACCAGTGGAAGCCGCAGGCGTAGAGCGGCTCGGCGACCAGTTCGGGGTCGTGCGCGCCCATGCGCACGTCGCCCACGAAGAAGTCGATCTCCTCGTGCATCAGCGCGGCGAACAGCACGTCCGAACTTTGCACCAGCGTGCGCACGCGCAGGCCCGGGGCGCTGGTGACCAGTTGCATGACCATGGGCGCCAGCAGGCTGTGGGCCAGCGAAGCCCCCATGCCGAAGGCCAGCGGCCCCAGCTCGCCCGCGCGCATCAGCGCCAATTCGCGGGCCGCCTCCTTCTCGTCGAACACCATGCGCCGCGCCCGTTGGGCATAGGCATGCGCGTAGGGCGTGGGCAGCAAGCCGCGGCCCTGGCGGTCGAACAGCGGCACGCGAAGCGAATCTTCCAGCGCGCGCAGGCTGCGTGACAGCGCGGGCAGGCTCAGGTGCACCTGCTCGGCGGCCGCACTGAGCGAGCCGAGGTCCATGACCGCGAGGAAATGCCGCAGTTGCCGGGTGTTCATGTGAAATGCTTGGGTAGTTGCACTTTGCGCAAGTAGTGCTTGACTATATTGCAATTTACGCAATAGGCGGTCCTTCCTAGACTTCGCCTCGAAACAGGAGACCGCATGTCCAGCCCCACCGTCGCGGCGCCGCGCGCCCTCGTGGCGATCGCGACCGACCGCATCGACCGTCATGGCCACAGCGCGCACGCAGCCTTCCACGGCTACGTTCGAGCCGTGGCCGAAGCCAGCGGCGCCCTGCCCCTGCTGCTGCCCTCCGATGCGGCTGTACTGGACGCCGGCAGCCTCGCTGCCAGCGTCGATGGGGTGCTGCTCACCGGCAGCCCGTCGAACGTGGACCCGACGCGCTACGACGCAGCGCCGCCGCACGCCGGCATGCAGCTCGACCGCGACCGCGACGCGGCCATCCTGCCGCTGCTGCCGGCGCTGGTGGCCGCCGGCGTGCCGGTGCTGGCCGTCTGCCGCGGCTTCCAGGAACTGAACGTCGCCTACGGCGGCACGCTGGAGCCCGCGGTGCACGCGCAGCCGGGACGGCTGGATCACCGCGAAGGCGATCACAGCCGGCCGGTGCCGCGCTGGTACGACGACAGCCATGCCATCCACATCGCGCCAGGCGGCCGGCTTGCCCGGATCGCTGGTGTGGACCAAGCGATGGTCAATTCGCTGCACCACCAGGGCGTGGAGCGGCTCGGCGACGGGCTGCGCGTCGAGGCGACCGCGCCGGACGGCCTGGTCGAAGCCTTCTCGATCTCCGCGGCGCCGCAGTTCACGCTCGCCGTGCAGTGGCACCCCGAAATGCGCATCGACGACAGCGCGTTCTGCCGGTCGATCTTCGCTGCCTTCGGCGAGGCCTGCCGCGAACGCCGGCAACAGCGCATGCGCCACGCGGCGCAGCTTTGAGGACTGGAATGGACGAGCAAATCATCAACTTCTTCAGCGACAGCTATGCGCAGGCGCGGCGCAAGTTCCTGGACGCCGCCCGGCGGCGGGGACTGGCCGCCGAAAGCCAGCTGCTGATGCTGCCCGGCGCCGAAGGCGAGACGCTCGCGATGGACGTCGTCCGCGACGGTCCCGCCGACGCCACGCGCCTGCTGGTGGTGATCAGTGGCGTGCACGGCCTCGAGGGCTTCTGCGGCTCGGGCATCCAGACCGGCCTGCTGGACACGGGCGAGCACGGCCTGCGCCCGCAGCGCGCCGACACGGCAGTGCTGTACGTGCACGCGGTCAACCCCTATGGCTTCTCGCACCTGCGTCGCGCGACCCAGGAAAACGTGGACCTGAACCGCAACTTCGTGGACTTCGGCCAGCCGCTGCCTGAAAACGCCGGCTATGCGGAGATCCACGACGCGCTGCTGCCGCCCGGCTGGCCGCCGCGGCCCGAGGATGAAGCCGTGCTCGCCGCGTATCGCGAGAAGCATGGCGCCCGCGGGCTGCAGCGCGCAATGGCGCTGGGCCAGTACACCCATGCCGATGGCCTGCACTATGGCGGCCTCGGGCCAGCCTGGAGCAACGCCACTTTCCGCGAAGTGATCCGCAGGCACGGCGCCGGCGTGGAGCAGTTGGCTTCAGTCGACATCCACACCGGCCTTGGCCCCTTTGGCCACGGCGAGCGCATCTTCGCGAGCTTCGATCCCGATCCCGCCGTGCTGGAACGTGCCGGTCGTTGGTGGGGCCAGATCACCTCGGTCACGACCGGCTCCTCGGCGAGCATCCCGCTCACCGGCCCGATCCAGACCGCACTGCACGAGGAGTGCCCTCGCGCGCGCCACCTGGGCATCTGCCTGGAGTACGGCACCTATCCGATGGAGCGGGTGGCCGGCGCGCTGCGGGCGGAACACTGGCTTCATCGCCAGGGCGGCGAACCGGCGCAGGCCGCCGCCATCCGCCGCGAGGTGAAGGAAACCTTCTACCCCGACAGCACGGACTGGAAGCAGGCCGTCTGGCGACAGGGCCGCGAGGCCTGCGCGCAAGCCCTGCAGGGCTTGCAGGAAGACAGCCCCTTGCCCCTGGCTGCCTGAATCACAACCACGGAGACAACACCATGACTGCCACCACCATGCCGCCGCTGGCCAGCGCCGCGGCTTCCGCCGAGCCCACCGGGCGCGTCAGCCGCAAGGCCATCGCCGCGGCCGTCGCCGGCAACGCGCTCGAGTTCTACGACTTCGTCATCTACGCCTACTTCGCCGTCTACATCGGCCGCGCCTTCTTCCCAGTGGGTGGCGAGTTCGGCAGCCTGCTGGCGGCCGTCGCCACCTTCGGCGTCGGCTTCTTCACGCGGCCCCTGGGCGGCGTGCTGATCGGCGCGTTTGCCGACCGCGCCGGCCGCAAGCCGGCCATGATCCTGACCGTGATCCTGATCACGGTGGGCACGCTGGGACTGGCGGCCACGCCCAGCTACGCCTCCATCGGCATCGCAGCGCCGATCATCGTGGTGCTGTGCCGCCTGCTGCAGGGGCTGGCCCTGGGCGGCGAAGTCGGTCCGGCGACCGCGCTGCTGATCGAAGCGGCGCCCCCGGGCAAGCGCGGCTTCTACTCCAGCTGGCAGATCGGCAGCCAGGGTCTCGCGGTCGCGGTGGGCGGCGTGTTCGGCGTGACGCTGTCGCTGCTGCTGTCGCCGCAAGAGCTCGGCGACTGGGGCTGGCGCGTGCCTTTCCTGTTCAGCCTGGTGCTGGTGCCGATCGCCATGTACCTGCGCCGCAACCTGCCTGAGACCCACGGCGGCACCGAGGCCAGCGGCGCGCACATCGTCGGCACCGTCTTCCGCCGGCATCGCCGCGTGCTGCTGCTGGGCGTGCTGATCTCCGCCTCGGTGGCCGTGGCCTCGCAGGTCGGCAACTACATGGTGAGCTACGCGGTGCAGGTGCTGAAGCTGCCGGCACCGGTGGCGCAGTCCAGTGTCCTGATCGGCGGGCTGGTCACCTTCGTCTTCGGGCTGCTGGGCGGCATCCTGTGCGACCGCTACGGCCGCAAGATCGTGAACCAGCTGCCGCGCATCGCGCTGATGCTGCTGATCGTGCCCCTGTTCCTGTGGCTGTCCGGCGCGCCCGGCACCGCCACCCTGCTCGCGGTGAGCGCCATCCTGGCGGCGTTGACGGCCATGGCCGGCGCCGCCGGCATGGTCACCGTGCCCGAACTGCTGCCCATTTCGGTGCGCAGCACCGGCATGTCGCTGGTCTACGCCATCAGCACCTCGATCTTCGGTGGCACCACGCAGTTCGTCGTGACCGGTCTGCTGGCCGCGACCAAGAACCCGCTCGCACCGGCCTACTACCTCGCAGCGATCAGCGTGCTGAGCGTGGCCGCGATGGCCTTGCTGCCCGAGACGCGCGAGGTCGACGTCCAGCAGTAAGGGCGCTGCGCCCGTGCCGCCAGGATCGGCACCAGCCGCCTGGCGCGCATTTCGTCAGGCCTGCTGGACCAGGAACACCTCCGGGTCATCCGCGTGCTCCAGCAGGAGACGCCGCACGCGCTCCTGCCACAGCGTCCGGAACAGCTCCTGCTGTTCCGCGCTGGCGGCTCCGCCCAGCAGCAAGGGCATCAGTTCGCCGACGCGCGGATCGCCGGGAACCCTTTCCAGCCGCGCACTCACGGTCACCGCGGCAGCGGTATCCAGCCGCAAGAAACGCGCCTGACCCTCCACCGGCATCTCGAAAGCGAGCAGGCGCCGGCGATCGAAGCGCCCGGCCAGGCCCTTGAACCCAGTGTCCATGGTGGCGCCGGTCAGCAGCGACATGACGTTGGCGATGACGCCGGTCACGCCTTCCTGCGCCGGCTTCCGCAGGTCCACCTTCACACCCCCGCGCTCCGGCAGCGCATCGCCGTACAGGGCGGCCAACGCCGCGCGCGTCATCAGGAAGGCCGAGGCCACGGTCGGACAGGAGTGGCCGGCGAGCTTGACGGCGTCGGCATAGCCGTATTCCAGCACCCCGTCGCGCGCCGCGCCGAGGAAGGCCGCCAGGGGATCGCGCAAGCGCACGCGCGGGGCGGCATCAAAGAAATCCGGCATGCCCGGATCGGACCACAGTGTCATGTCGGCTCCTCGGAACGAGGCCGCGTTCAGGCGACGATGAAATCGATGACGATGCCGCCCGGCTCCCGCTGGAGGTACTCGATCGCCACGCGCTCGCCGTACCGGTTGCGCAGTTGCTGCAACAGCGGCAGCGGATCGTGGTCGTTCACGAAACGCATGGTCTCCCCGGGCTGCAGGGCGTCCAACGCGCCGAAGATGGCGGCGTGGCGGAAGCGCTTGGCGATGCCGCGCGCATCGAACGGGTAGATGGCGCTGGGGTCGAGGTGGGTATGGGCTTGCATGGCGTCCTTAAAGATGCAATTTTTATGCATCAATTGTAGGCGCCGGTCCGCGGCGCCCGGCCAAAGGCCACGTCGCCAGCGTGGAACCTCGTCCTCAGCCGCGCGCGCGGCGGCGCCTGGGCGCTGCACCCGGCCGGTCCGTGGCCTGGATCGGGATCACCATGCCGGCGCCGCGCTGGCCGGGTTTCATCGGCGGTCCGACCAGGTCCGCCAGCGTGGCGCCATCCAGCTCGCGGAAATAGGCGGTCAGCGCCGTGTGCAGCAGCCGTTTCAAGCGGCAGGTCGGCGAGATGTTGCAGGCGTTGGTCTCCTCGTCAAAGCACTCCACCAGGCGGAAGTCCGTCTCCGCCGCGCGCACCACGTCGCCGATGCGGATCTCGCCGGCGCGCTGCAGCAACTGCACGCCGCCGCCACGCCCGCGGGTGGTCTCCAGCACGCCCTGCCGCGCCAGGTCATTGACGATCTTCATCAAGTGGCTGCGGGAGATGCCGTGGCTGTCGGCCATCTCCGCGATGGTGACCAGCCGGTCGGGGTTGGACGCGCAATACATCAGCACCCGCAGCGTGTAGTCGGTGTATTCGGCAAGTCGCATGCGCTCTCCCAAAGATCGCTCGATCGTGTTGCCCTGTCGAGACGGTTGCTATAACATGCAAATATAATGCATCTTATTGGCGGGCATCGCATCCGCCCCTGCCGGAGCATCATGAAGCAATCTCCCATTCCCACCCGGACCGTGCCGATACAACCGCCGCCGCCGGGCCTGCCGCTGCTGCGGCTCGGCTTCCGCCCTTTCTACCTCGGTGCAGCGTTGTTCGCGATGCTGGCGGTGCCGCTGTGGGCCGGGCTGTGGCTCGGCCACGTGCCGCTGGACCTGCACATCGCGCCCATGCTGTGGCACGGCCACGAGATGCTGTTCGGCTTCGCAGTGGCGGTGATCGTGGGCTTCCTGCTGACCGCCGGCAAGGCCTGGACCGGCCTGCCGACACCGCGTGGACCCGCCCTGGGCGCGCTTGCGGCGCTCTGGCTGGCCGCACGGCTGGCCGCCGTCGCGGCACCCTACCCCGTCTACGCGGCACTTGACGTCGCCCTGCTGCCCGCCGTGGCGGTGGCCTTCGGCGCCGTCCTGCTGCGGTCGCGCAACTTCCGCAACCTGCCGATCGCCGGCATCCTGCTGGGGCTGGCGCTGGCCAACCTGTGTTTCCACCTGGCGGCACTCGGCATCGTCCCGCTGTCGCCGCTGTCGCCGTTGCACGCGGCGCTGGGCTTCGTCGTGGTGATCGAGACGGTGATCGGCGGCCGGGTCATTCCCAGCTTCACCGCCAATGCCACGCCGGGCCTGCGGATCCCCCCGCGGCCGCGCCTCGATTGGACCGCGCTGGCGGTGACGGCACTGGCGCTGCTGCTGTGGGTGTTCGCGCCGGCCGGTGTGTTCGGCGCGATCGCCTTTTTCGCTGCCGCCGGCTTGCAGTTGGCACGCCAGTGGCACTGGCGGCCGCTGGTCACGCGCGACCGGCCGATCCTGTGGATCCTGCACCTTTCGTACGCCTGGCTGGCGGTGGGCTTCGCGCTGCTCGGAGCGGCGCAGGCGGGATGGACGAGCGAATCGCTGGGCGTGCATGCGCTCGCCGTGGGCGCGACCGGCGGCCTGATCATCGGCATGATCACCCGCACCGCGCGCGGGCACACCGGGCGGCCGCTGACGGTCGGCCGGGCTGAAGTGCTGGCCTACCTGCTCGTGATGACCGCCGCCGTGCTGCGCGTGCTTCTACCGCTGGTGGCGCCGCAGTGGGTCGTGGGCGCCGTGGCCGCGGCCGCCCTGGCCTGGAGCGCGGCCTTCGCGATCTATCTCTTCATCTACACGCCCTGGCTCGCCAGCACGCGGGTGGACGGCAAGGACGGCTAGTGTCCTGTCCCGCATATTTCTGGGCTCTCGTTCGGATGCATGCGGGGATGAGCGGTGGTTGGTCAGAGAGGGTCAAGACTGGGCGTCTTGACCCTCTCTGGACGACCGCCGGGCGCCCCGCAGGCGCCGAACCCTTCGGGCGGCCCGATACGAGGCAGCGAGAGCCCAGGAATTTGCGGGACAGGACACCAAGGGTCAGAGGCCCAGGGCCAGCTGCGCGGCCTCGGACATCCGGGACCGGTCCCACGGCGGGTCGAACACGAGGTCTACCTTGACCTCGCCCACCTCGGGCAGCGCGAGCACCTTGTCGGCCACTTCGCTCGCCAGCGACTCGCCCATGCCGCAGCCGGGCGCGGTGAGCGTCATGTCGATGGCGACATGGGTGTTGCCGTCGTCCATCGGCGTGAGCTCGCACCGGTAGATGAGGCCCAATTCCACGATGTCCACCGGGATCTCGGGGTCGTAGCAGGTCGCCAGCAGGCGCCACACGCGCGTGGCCAGGTCAGCCGGCTGGCCCTCGGCCGCCAGGCCCGGCGCTTCGGGGACCGACTGGCCGATCGCATCGGCATCGCGTCCCTTCAGCCGCACCAGCTGGCCTTCGACATAGAGGGTGAAGCTGCCGCCCAGCGCCTGCGTGATCTGGGCCAGAGTGCCCGGCTCCAGCGCGAACGGCGTGCCGTCCGGAATCCGCTCAACCATGACTTCGCGGCGCACCATGACGTTTTCGCGGCTTCTCATCGCGCGGCCTCTTCCGAAGCATGGGGCTCCGGCGCCTGCAGCGCGTGCATGAGGGCGTGCCAACCCAGCAGCGCGCACTTGATGCGGCTGGGATATCGGCTCACGCCGGACAGGCTGACCAGCTTGCCGAGCGTCGCCTCCTGCGGCTGCTCCTGGCCCGTCAGCACGGCGCGGAAGTGCTGCTGCAGCTCGCGCACCACGCCGGCCTCGCGCCCGAGCACGGCCTCGGTCATCATCGAGGTGGAAGCGATGCAGATGGCGCAGCCCTGGCCGCTGAAGCGGATGTCGCGGACGACATCGCCTTCGAGCTGCAGCTGCACCTGCACGTCGTCGCCGCACTGCGGGTTGCGGCCCCGTGCCTGGTGGGTCGGCGCGGCCAGCGTGCCGAAGTGGCGCGGCGCGCGCTTGTGTTCGACCACCAGGTCCTGGTACAGGTCGTCGGCGACGGTGCTCATTTCAGCACCTCCAGTGCGAAGGCGACGCCGTCGATCAGCCGCTCGACCTCGTCGTGCGTGTTGTAGAGGGCGAAGGATGCGCGGGTGGTCGGCCCGACGCCCAGCCATTCCAGCAGCGGCTGGGCGCAGTGGTTGCCGGTGCGCACCGCGATGCCGCGCTCGTCCAGCAGGGTGCCCAGGTCATGCGGGTGGGCCGCTGCGGCCACGAAGGAAACGATGGCCGAGCGCCCGGCGTCGGGCGACAGCACGGTCAGGCCCGGCAAGGCCGACAGGCCCGCCACCGCGTGGGCGCGCAACGCCCGCACGTGGGCATCGATCGCCTCGAGGCCGATCGCGTCCATGTAGTCCGCCGCCGCGGCCATGCCGACGGCGCCTGCCACATGCGGCGTGCCGCCCTCCAGCCGGGCCGGCAGCGCGGCGAAGCTGGCCGAAGTCTCGCTCACCCACTCCACCATGTCCCCGCCCAGGCGCAAGGGCGTGAGGCGTTCCAGCGCCGGCCGGCGTCCAACCAGGGCCCCGATACCCATCGGCCCATACATCTTGTGGCCGGAGAACGCCATGAAGTCGCAAGGTAGCTGCGACAGCAGCGGCACCTCGTGGGCCATCGCCTGCGCGGCGTCCAGCACCGTCAGCGCGCCGGCTTCCGCAGCCAGCGCCATCAACGCCTCGTAGGGCGGCCGCTCGCCGGTGGCGTTGGCGCAGGCGGTCACCGCGAACACCCGCGTGCGCGGGCTGAGCAGCGGTGCCAGCTCGTCGATATGCAAGCGCCCCTGGCGGTCGGGCCGCAGCACCAGCAGCCGGGCGCCGCTGCGACGTGCGGCGAGTTGCCAGGGCACCAGGTTGGCGTGGTGTTCCAGCGCGGTGACCACGATGTCGTCGCCGGGTTGCAGCACGGGGCCGTCCTGCCCCGCATCGGACAGGCCGTGCGCCACGAGGTTCAGCGCCTCGGTGGTGCCGGAGGTGAACACCAGCTCGTGCTGCGCGCCGGCGCCGACGAAGCGCTTGAGCGTGGCACGCGCCTGCTCGAAGGCCTCGGTGGAGCGCTGGCTGAGCGTGTGCACGCCCCGATGGATGTTGGCGCGGCTGCGCGTCTCGAAAGCCCGCATCGCATCCTGCACCGGCCGGGGCATGTGCGTCGTCGCGGCGTTGTCCAGGTAGGCCAGCGGCTCGCCATTCACCCCTTGCGCCAGTCCGGGGAAGTCGGCCGCCAGGGTGGCGGCCTGCAACATGTCACCCACGATTTGACTCCCCTGACGAAGTGCCGAGATGACGCGCCACGGCGGCGGCCAGCGCCGCCTCCAGCCGCAGCGCCTCGGGCAGCTGCGCGTCGTCCACCGCGCGCGCGAGCGCCGCGCGTGCCAGGCCTTCCACGATCAGTGCCTTCGCGCTGCGCTCGTCCAGCCCGCGCTGGCGGGCAAGGAACAGCGCTTCGTCCGGCAGCGCGCCCCAGGTGGCGCCATGCGCGGCCTCGACCTGGTCGTGATGGATTTCCAGATGCGGACGCAGCACCAGCCGGGGCTGGCCCCCGGTCGGGATGCCGGCCAGGCGCTGTCGCGCCTGTGCCCCGTCGCAGCCGGGCGAGATATGGGTGTGGGCATTGGCGACGATGCGCGCGGCGCCGCTGCCCAGCGCCAGCATCTCGGCGCCACTGCGGGTGCGGGCCGCCCCGTGGCGGCACAGCACCTGCTGCTCCAGCGCCGAGCCGGCAGCCAGCAGCACGCCGCCCAGGCGCGCCCGCGCCCCCTCGCCGGGCAGCTCGATCACGTTGCGCTGCAGGTGGTATGAGCTGCCGGTCGCCAGCAAGGCCTGCGCGTAGACGGCATCGCCCTCGAGGCGCACCTCGAGGTGGTGGGCCACGCGGTCGCCGGCGCCGGGCGTCACCAGCCGCAGGTGCTGCAGATCGGCGCCGGGGCCCAGGCGAACATGGACCCTCAGGTTCTGCGTGACTTCCGGCGTGCTCCCGCGCTCGTGCGTCTCCAGCAGCACGCAGCGGGCACCGGCCTGCAACTCGACCAGCAGCAGGGGTGCTTCCACCGCGTGGCAGGCCTGGCGCTGCAGGTGCAGGACGGCCGGTGCGCCGCCGGCGATGCGCAGCCGCAAGCCCTGGCGCACCAGCGCGCGATGCGCCCAGGCGAAGGGCGCGGCCTCGTCGTCCCCGGGCAGGGGCAGCAGGCGCAGGAGTTCGGCGCGCTGCTGCGGATCGGCGGCGTCGAACAGGCGCACCTCCACGTCACCGGCGGCGACCGGCGTGTGCAGGGTCCAGCCGTCCATGAGCGCCGCGACCTCGTCCAGGACCCGGGGCTCGGCGGATTCACCGGTCCACAGCGCGGCCTCGGGCGGCGGCAGGTGACGGAAGGCTTCCGCCTTGCGCGGGATCCAGCCCTGCGCCAGCAGGCGGCTGGAGGCGGCGAGCGCATCCGCGCGTGCACTGTCCATCTCAGGCCTCCACCGCATCGGGACTGCGCGCATAGCCGGTCTGCGCGATCGCCTGGGCCAGCGCCAGGCCGCCGGTTTCGGCGATGCGGCCGTTCTCCAGCCGCAGCACCGCGTCCGGCGCGAGCGCTTCGATCAGGTGCAGGTAGTGCGACACCACCACGAATGCAGTGCCCTGCTCGCGCAGCCGGGCGACGAGGTCGAGCGTGGCGCGCACGCCGTCGACGTCCATGCCGGAGTCGATCTCGTCCAGGATCGCCAGGCGCGGCTTCAGCAGCGCCAGCTGCAGCAGCTCGTTGCGCTTGCGCTCGCCGCCGGAGAAACCTTCGTTGACCGGACGGTTCAGCATCGCGTCGGCCAGCCCCAGCTGCCGGGCCGCACCGCGCGCCTCGACCAGGAAATCGAAGGCGTCCAGCGGCGTGTCGCCGCGCGACTCGCGCACCGCGTTGACGGCCGTGCGGACAAACAGGTTGTTCTTGACACCGGGAATGTCCGGCGGGGCCTGGAAGGACAGGAACAGGCCGGCCCGCGCGCGCGCCTCGACGTCCATCGCCAGCAGGTCCGCCCCGCCCAGTTGGGCCGAACCGCCGGTGACGCGATAGCGCGGATGGCCGGCGAGCGCCAGGCCCAGCGTGCTCTTGCCGCTGCCGTTGGCCCCCATCAGCACCGAAACGGTGCCAGGACGCACCTGCATGGATACCGATTCCAGTACGGTGCGGCCGGCGACATCGACGCGCAGGTCGCGGACCTGCAGCAAGGGTTGGATCATGTTCATGTTGTGCAGTGCAAATCGGGCATCGGTCATCAGCCGACGGCCCCTTCGAGGGAGACGGACAGCAGGGACTTGGCCTCCAGCGCGAACTCCATCGGCAGCTCGCCGAGCACGGCCTCGCAGAAGCCGCCGACGATGAGCGCGGTGGCTTCCTGCGCCGGGATGCCGCGCTGTTGGCAATAAAAGAGACGCTCCTCGGAAATGCGCGTGGTGGTGGCTTCGTGCTCGACCACGGCGTCGGCGCGCGCCGCTTCCACGTAGGGGAAGGTGTGGGCGCCGCAGTGCGGGCCGATCAGCAGCGAGTCGCACTGCGTGTGGTTGCGCGCGTCTTCGGCGCCGGGGCCCATGCGCACCAGGCCCCGGTAGCTGTTGTGCGCATGGCCGGCACTGATGCCCTTGGAGACGATGCGGCTGGTGGTATTGCGCCCCAGGTGGATCATCTTGGTGCCGGTGTCGGCCTGCTGAAAATGGTTCGACACGGCGATCGAGTGGAACTCGCCGTTCGACTCGTCGCCGCGCAACACCACGCTGGGGTACTTCCAGGTGATGGCCGAGCCGGTTTCGATCTGCGTCCAGGCGATCCGCGAGCGCTTGCCGGCGCACAGTCCGCGCTTGGTGACGAAGTTGTAGATCCCGCCGCGGCCACGCTCGTCGCCCGGGTACCAGTTCTGCACGGTGGAATACTTGATCTGCGCGTCGTCGTGCGCCACCAGCTCCACCACGGCCGCGTGCAGCTGGTGCTCGTCGCGCTGCGGCGCGGTGCAGCCCTCGAGGTAGCTCACGCTGCTGCCCGGCTCCGTGATGATCAGGGTGCGCTCGAACTGGCCGGTGTTGCGAGCGTTGATGCGGAAGTAGGAGGACAGCTCCATGGGGCAGCGCACGCCCGCCGGCACGTAGACAAAGGAGCCGTCGGAGAACACCGCCGAATTGAGCGCAGCATAGAAGTTGTCGCCGGGCGGCACCACGGTGCCGAGGTAGCGCTCGACCAGTTCCGGATGGTTCTGCACCGCGTGCGAGAACGAGCAGAAGATGACGCCGACCTCGGCGAGCTGCTCGCGAAAGGTGGTTCCGACCGAGACACTGTCGAAGACCGCGTCCACCGCCACGCCGGCCAGGCGCGCGCGCTCGTGCAGCGGGACGTTGAGCTTTTCGTAGGTTTCGAGCAGCTTGGGGTCGACCTCGTCCAGGCTCTTGGGACCGTCCTTCAGCGACTTGGGCGCCGAGTAGTAGGACTGGGCCTGGAAGTCGGGCGTCTCCATGCGCAGTTGGCCCCAGCTGGGCGGGCTCATCTGCATCCAGCGCTCGAAGGCCGCGAGCCGCCAGCGCAGCAGGAATTCCGGCTCGCGCTTGCGGTGCGAGATCTCGCGCACGGTGTGCTCATCCAAGCCGGGCGGCAGCGCGTCCGATTCGACCTCGGTGACGAAACCGTGCCGGTACGGCTGCGAGAGCGCCTGCGCCAGCGGCTCGGCTTGTTCGACGATTCGTGACTCCATAAGATGCATTATTGGTGCATCTTTTTGAAATCGCGAGCAGTCGCCCTACTGCTCTCAAGGCTTTGGGGCAGAAAGGCGAATGGCTGCCGGGGCCGGAACGGCCGAAGGGCCGCTCAGTCCTCGAGGCCCAGTTCCTGGATCTTGCGGGTGATGGTGTTGCGGCCGATCCCGAGCTTCTGGGCCGCTTCGATCCGGCGACCGCGCGTGTTGGCCAGGGCGGTGAGGATCAGCTTGGACTCGAAGCGCCTCGTCAGCGCGTCCCAGACGTCGTGGCGGCCGGAAGCCAACAGCTCCAGCGCTTCGGCTTCGAGCGCGGTCTCCCAGCTCGTGTGCCCGTTGCCCAGCGCAGGCGCGAACGCCGGCGGCGTGGCCGCTGCCGGTTGCACCGGCGTTGCCGGCGCGCTCGCGGCGGCGGCGAACCGTTCCGTGGCCTCGCCGGCGGCCGGCGCGACCTCGGGCGGCAGGTCCTTGGGTTCGATCAACTGCGCCGGCGCCATCACCGTCAGCCAGTGGCACACGTTCTCGAGCTGGCGCACGTTACCCGGAAAGCCGAAGGCCGACAGGCGCACGAGTGCGGCGTCGGAAATGCGCTTGGGCTCCACGCCGAGCTGCTTGGCGCTTTGCTGCAGGAAATGGCGTGCCAGCATGGGAATGTCTTCGCGCCGCTCGCGCAGCGCGGGCAGGCGCAGCCGGATCACGTTGAGCCGGTGGAAGAGGTCCTCACGGAATGCACCTTCCTTGACGCGCTGCTCCAGGTCCTGGTGCGTCGCCGCGATCACCCGCACGTTCGCCTTCACGGCGTTGTGGCCGCCGACGCGGTAGAAATGGCCGTCCGACAGCACGCGCAGCAGGCGCGTCTGCAGGTCGAAGGGCATGTCGCCGATCTCGTCGAGGAACAGCGTGCCACCCTCGGCCTGCTCGAAGCGGCCGCGGCGCATGGTCTGCGCGCCGGTGAAGGCGCCGCGCTCATGGCCGAACAGCTCGGACTCGAGCAGGTCCTTGGGGATGGCGGCGGTGTTGATGGCGACGAAGGGCCCGCCGGCGCGCGGCGAGTGCTTGTGCAGCGCTCGCGCGACCAGCTCCTTGCCGGTGCCGGACTCGCCGGTGATCATCACCGTGACGTTGCTTTGCGACAGCCGCCCGATGGCGCGGAACACGTCCTGCATCGCCGGCGCCTGCCCCAGCATCTCGGGCGCGGCGGCCATGCGCTCCTCGGCGAATTCCTCGCGCTGGCTCTCCTCGACGGCGCGGCGGATCAACTCGATCGCCTTGGGCAGGTCGAAGGGCTTGGGCAGGTACTCGAAGGCGCCGCCCTGGAAGGCGGAGACGGCGCTGTCCAGGTCCGAGAAGGCCGTCATGATGATCACCGGCAGGCCCGGATGCTTCTCCTTGACCTTGTTCAGGAGGTCCAGGCCGCTGCCGCCGGGCATCCGGATGTCGCTCACCAGGATTTGCGGCCCCTCCTCGTCCGGGGACGATTCCAGTGCCTGCAGCAGATCCCGTGCGTTGGTGAAGCTGCGCGATGGAAGGTCCTCGCGCTGCAAGGCTTTCTCCAGCACGAAGCGGATGGATTGGTCATCGTCAACGATCCAGATCGGCTTCATGTGCTGTTTGGTCCCTCAGGTCATCGAAAGCTACGGCAACGGAATCAATATCTTGAAATCCGTCCTCCCCGGCGCGCTGTCACACTCGATCAGCCCATGGTGCTGCTGCACAAAAGTTTGCGCAAGCGTCAATCCCAGGCCGGACCCGCCTTCCCTGCCGGATACCAGCGGGAAGAAGATCCTGTCCCTGATCGAGTCCGGCACGCCAGGTCCATTGTCGATGACATGCAATTCCAGTGCCAATCGATAGCGTTGTTTGCCAAAAGTCACCTGGCGGGCAATGCGCGTGCGCAGCACGAGCTCGGCGTCACCAGCGGAGATGCGGTCGGCAAGCGCCTGGCAGGCGTTGTGGGCGATGTTCAGCACCGCCTGGATCAACTGCTCGCGGTCGCCGCGGAACTCGGGGATCGAGGTGTCGTAGTCCCGCACGACCTTCAGGCCCTTGGGAAATTCCGCCACGATCAGCGCCCGCACCCGCTCGCACACCTCGTGGATGTTGACGTCGCCCACCACGTGCGGCCGGCGGTGCGGCGCCAGCAGCCGGTCCACCAGGGTCTGCAGCCGGTCGGCCTCGTGGATGATGACCCGGGTGTATTCCTTGAGCTCGCGGGAGTCGATCTCCATCTCGAGCAGCTGCGCCGCCCCGCGGATGCCGCCCAGCGGGTTCTTGATCTCGTGCGCCAGGTTGCGAATGAGCTCCTTGTTGGCCTGGGCCTGCCCGATCAGGCGCTCCTCGCGGTCCTGCCGGGCATGGGCTTCCAGCGGCAGCAGTTCGACAACCAGTTCGCCCGGCTGGTCGGTCTGCGCCACCACCACGTGCACCTGCAGCGGCTCGCTGCCGGCTGGCGGGCGCGCCAGCAGCGCGTCGTAGCGCAGCGCGGCGAATTCGTTGGTGGCCGCGCCATGCAGCGCGTGCTGCAGCGCCTGGGGTTCGATGAAGAACTGGCTCAGTTGTGAGCCTTCGATCACCCGGCGCGACATCCCCAGCGCGTCCTCGAGCGCCGAGTTGGCGAACAGCACGCAGGCATCCGGCGCCACCACGGCCACCAGGGTGGCGAGCAGGTCCAGCGACTGGAAACGGGACGGGGATCGCGCCGGAGCGCTCAGCCCCTCACTTGGAGCCGGCGCGCGCGAGCTCCCGCTTGATGCCGGCGATGTCGTTTTCATTGCGGGCAATGCTCGCCTTCAGTTCGGCGATGCGGTCCAGGTACTTCTGGTGGTTGCGGTGCTCGGGCCCCTGCTTTTCGGGCTCGCCGTTGTTGAATTCCTTGACCAACTCGGCCTGGCGCGCCTCGGCCTTCTTCAGCTCGGCTTCGAGGATGATGCGCGCATCCGAATCGCGGGCTTTCTGCTCGTCGGAGTCCACCCGGGGGGCCGCCGCCGAAGCCGACTGCGGCGCCGTGGCCACCTTG
Organism: Ramlibacter tataouinensis; assembly: GCF_001580455.1. NCBI lineage: Bacteria > Pseudomonadati > Pseudomonadota > Betaproteobacteria > Burkholderiales > Comamonadaceae > Ramlibacter > Ramlibacter tataouinensis. Next base: position 4,071,764 of record NZ_CP010951.1, on the reverse strand, counting down.
ACGCCGGAGCCGCCGACCCGCGTGCCTTCCACGACCGTGACATTGCCGCCTTCCATCAGCTTGCAGCCCTTGGCCTGCGCCTCGGACGCGCTGTTGGTGTAGCTGTTGCCGCAGCGGTAGATCTTGGTCTGGGCATGGCCCGCACCTGCCAGTGCAGCCAACGCCAATGGGATGAGGTAGGCGTGCTTCAAGTCGTGCTCCTTGGCACCGGAATGCCCGGGGCGGGTCTTGCAGTATCACGCAACTCATCAAAAAAACAAAACAAGCCGTTGATTCCAAAGAGAAAAGGACCGCACGAGCGGCCCTTTTCAGCAACATCGCTGGATGGATTTACAGCGAGTAATACATGTCGAATTCGATCGGGTGCGTCGTCATGCGGAAGCGCGTGACTTCCTGCATCTTCAGCTCGATGAAGGCATCGATCATGGTGTCGGTGAACACGCCGCCCTTGGTCAGGAAGCTGCGGCCCTTGTCCAGGTAGTCCAGCGCCTGGTCCAGGCTGTGGCAGACGGTCGGGATCTTCGCGTCTTCTTCCGGCGGCAGGTGGTACAGGTCCTTGGTCGCGGCCTCGCCCGGGTGGATCTTGTTCTCCACGCCGTCCAGGCCGGCCATCAGCATGGCGGCGAAGCCCAGGTACGGGTTCATCGTGGGATCGGGGAAGCGCACTTCGATGCGGCGGCCCTTGGGGTTGGCCACATAGGGGATGCGCACCGACGCCGAGCGGTTGCGGGCCGAGTAGGCCAGCTTGACCGGCGCCTCGAAGCCGGGCACCAGGCGCTTGTAGCTGTTGGTGCCGGGGTTGGTGATGGCGTTCAGCGCGCGGGCGTGCTTGATGATGCCGCCGATGTAGTACAGCGCGAAGTCCGACAGGCCGGCATAGCCGTCACCGGCGAACAGGTTCTTGCCGTCCTTCCAGACCGACTGGTGCACGTGCATGCCGGAGCCGTTGTCGCCGACCACGGGCTTGGGCATGAAGGTGGCGGTCTTGCCGTAGGCATTGGCCACGTTGTGGATCACGTACTTCTGCAGGATGGTCCAGTCGGCGCGCTGCACCAGCGTGCTGAACCGGGTGCCGATCTCGTTCTGGCCGGCGCCCGCCACTTCGTGGTGGAACACTTCCACCGGGATGCCCAGCGACTCGAGGATCAGCGACATTTCGGCGCGCATGTCCTGCGTGCTGTCGACCGGCGGCACCGGGAAGTAGCCGCCCTTGGTGGTGGGACGGTGGCCCTTGTTGCCGCCTTCGATCTTCTTGCCGGTGTTCCAGGGGGCTTCGTACTCGTCGATCTCGACGAAGGAGCCGGAACCGTCGGCGCCCCAGCGCACGTCGTCGAAGATGAAGAACTCGGGCTCGGGACCGAAGAAGGCGGTGTCGCCCAGGCCGGAAGCCTTCAGGTAGGCCTCGGCGCGCTTGGCGATGGAGCGCGGGTCGCGATCGTAGGCCTTGCCGTCGCCCGGCTCCAGCACGTCGCAGCTCAGGATCAGCGTGGTCTCTTCGAAGAACGGGTCGATGTTGGCCGTGTTCGGATCGGGCATCAGCAGCATGTCCGAGGCCTCGATGCCCTTCCAGCCGGCGATCGACGAACCGTCAAAGGCATGGCCCGAAGTGAACTTGTCTTCGTCGAAGTGAGACACCGGCACGGTGACGTGTTGTTCTTTGCCGCGGGTGTCGGTGAAGCGGAAGTCGACGAACTTGACTTCGTTCTCCTTCACCATCTTCAGCACATCGGCGACGTTCTTGGCTGCCATTCAGGTTCTCCTGGGTTGGATGGTTGTCAATGAATACGGATGGGGATGCAGGTTCCATGCCAGAAGCTGGTGCATGACAAGGACTGCAGAGCTGCGGGATTTTCCCCGATCCTGAACGCTTTTCCCTACAACGGGCTTGCGTCGAGCAGAAAGATTTGCACCAATATGGGGCAGTTCAATACCACCCCATCCCGGTGCATGGCTCGTCAGCGCACCAACTCGGGGCCCAGTTCGACGCCGAGGGATTTTAGGCCGGCCAGCAACTGCGGAAAGGCCTGGTCCACCGCGGAGGGGCCGCCCTTGACCCCCAGGTCGATGTGCCGGCCCCATTGCGGATGATCGACGCTGGGCAGGCTGAATACCTTCACCTGCGGGTGCTCGCGCTCGATGGCTTCCATCAAGGGCGTGAGCGTCGCTTCCATCGACCCGAACACGATGACCGATTTCTCGACCCAGGCGCCGCGCCGGAACAGTTGCGCGTAGTGCAGGTCCAGCACCCACTCGATCATCGGCCAGGCCATCACGGGAAAACCGGGAACGAAATGGACACGGTCCACCGAGAAGCCCGGGATCTTGTTGTACGGATTGGGAATGATCTGCGCGCCCTGCGGGAACACGCCCATGTTCAGGCGATGCACGTTGTCCGGACGGTCGGGCTCGTAGGGCTTGCCCTGCTCGCGCGCGATGTCCTGCATGCGTTCGCGGATCAGGGCCTCGGCGCGCGAGTGCAGTTCGAGTTCGACCCCCAGCGCCCTGGCGGCGCACTGGCGGGTATGGTCGTCGGGGGTCGCGCCGATGCCGCCGCAGGAGAAAACGACATCGCCCGACGCGAAAGCCCGCCTGAGCGTGGCGGTGATGCGCTGCGGGTCATCACCCACGTACTCAGCCCAGCCGAGCTGCATGCCGCGCTCGGCCAGCAGTTCGATCACCTTGGGCATGTGCTTGTCGGCCCGCTTGCCCGAGAGGATCTCGTCGCCGACGATGATGAGGCCGACCCCCCCGGGTTCGGACTGCGTGGAAGGCTGCTGCGTCATCCGCGCATGGTAAGCGCGTCAGCCTGCAGTCCTGTCTAGGCCTTGCCGAACAGGCGTTTGACGCCGAGCCACTGCTGCGCCCAGAAGCCCCGGCCGTAGTCGCGCCCTTGCTCCACCTGGTCGCGCACGCCGGTGGGGTCGTAGCGCAATTCGAAATTGGCGGTGCGGAAGAGCATGTCCCACCAGGGCAGCAGCACGCCGAAGTTGTGGCCGCCGAGCGCCGGGCTGCGGCCGCCGACCAGCGCTTGCGGCTGCGGGCCGCTCTCGTGGCCGATGCCGATGCTGTGATGCAGGCGATGGAAGCGCGGGCTGACCCACAGCCTTTCACCGATCGAGCCGAACCAGCAGCGAAGATTCGCATGCTGCAGGCTCTGGCTCAATTGCGTGATGGCCACGATCGCCACGAACTGGCCGGGCGCCACGCCGATGGCCTGCGCCAGCAGCACCATCAGGCCGTCGCGCAGCAGGTCGTCCAGCAGGTGATTGCGATCGTCGCTCCACATGGTCATCTGGCGCTGCGAATGGTGCAGCGAGTGCAGGCGCCACCACCACTCCAGCTGGTGCTGGCCGCGGTGGACCCAGTAGTCGGCGAGGTCGAACACCACCAGGTAGATCGCGAAGCTGACCCAGGCCGACTCGGTGAGCGGCGCCCACAGTTCGTCGAGATGGAAAGTGCCCACCCCGGCGACGCGCAGCATCCCGAAGAACTCGTCGAACAGCGGATCGACCAGGAAGAACAGCGCGACGCGGAACAGTCCCAGCCGGTGGATCAGCGTGTAGAGGATGTCGGTGCGCACGCTGGCCGGATCGGTGACCGGCTCCACCGGACGCCAGCGCTGCAGCGGACCGATCACGGCCAGCAGCACCAGGATCTGGACCAGGCCGACCAGCAGCCAGCCGCTGGCGGCGAAGCCGTCTTCCAGCCGGTGGCCCAGGCCCGCGGCGAACATCAGCGGCTGCATGAGCGTCTCGAACAGCCACTGCTGCCCGCCGGCGAAGAGGTTCTCGATCCAGTCCATCATTTCTTTTCCGCGATCCAGTCGCGGTACGCCGGATGATCGCGCAGCGTGCGAAAACAAAAGCCCTTGGCCTTCAGGCCGGCGATCAGGGGCTCGAGCACCGTCGGCGCCCAAGGGTCCTTGCGCGACCAGATTCCCAGGTGCGCGAGCAGGATGTCGCCGGACCGGATGTCCCGCAGGGCCTTCTTCAGCAGCGCCTCGTTGCTGGCAGTCTCGCTCGGCAGCTCATCGCCGAGAAACCCGGCCGGCGCCCAGCCGACATGCTCCCAGCCGCAGGCCCGGGCGGCCGCCAGCAGCCTGGGTGAGGTCTTGCCGCCGGGCGCGCGGAACAGAGGCAGCGGCTTCTTGCCGGTGATCTCCGAAATCCGCGCGGCGGCGCGCGCGATCTCGTCGCAATACTGCCGGGCCGTCCACGTCAGCTCCTGGCCGGCCGCCGGCCCGGCCGATGCACGCACCCTGAACCTTGCCGCCTCGCCGGGCACATCGGCGCGCCAGTAGACGTGATCGAAGGTGTGGGAGGCGAACTCATGCCCTTCGGCCGCCCGCGCCTTCCACCACGGCGCCCAGTGCGTGCCCAGGCTGCCGTCGCCGGCCTTGGTCGGCTCGTTGGCCGCAAAGAAGGTGACCTTGACCTGCTGGCGGGCCAGCACCTCGGCGACCCAGGGCGCCACCTCCATGTGGCCGGTGTCGAAGGTGAGATATAGCGGCTTGTCGCAGCCCTGGGTCTGGGCCCAGGCCGCCGGTGCGAGCCACGCCGCGCCCGCCAACAGGGCGCGGCGCCGCGTCAGTTCAGCGGGGCGCGTGATCCAGGGTCCACACGCCATGGGGAGACTTGCCGACGTTGACCTGCCGCACCACTTTCTTGGCCTCGGTGTCGATCACGGTGAGCTTCTTGGCCCAGCGCGAGCTCACCAACAGCATCTTGCCGCCGGCCATCACCTCCATGCAGTCGGGCCCGCCCGGCGCCGGGTAACTGTCCTTCAGCTCCAGCGACTGCAGGTCGATCTTGCCGATGGTGTTGGCCACGCGGTTGCTCACGTACACGTGCCGGCCGTCCCCGGCCCCGCGGAAGGCGTGGGCGCCCTCGCCCGTCTTGATCTTCTTGGCGAGCCGCGGCTGCGGGCCGGTGAGGTCGTAGACCTCCACCGAATCGCCGCCGGTCATGCCCACCAGCAGCGACTTGCCGTCGGGCGTGCCGAACACGTCGGCGGGCATGGGGCCGGTCTTGACGCGCCAGAGCAGGTTCTGCGCCACCAGGTCCACGGCGACGAGCTCGTCGCTGTCCTGCATGGTGATGTAGGCGGTCGTGCTCTTCGCGTCGATCCAGATGTGGCTGGGCGTCTTGCCGGTGGAGATGCGCTTGGCCAGCTGCAGGTCCTTGCCGTCCCAGCGGTAGATGTCCACGTGGTTCAGGCGGTTTCCCGCCACCACGAACCATTTCATGTCGGGCGAGAAACGAAGGTGGTAAGGGTCGAGGATGCCGCGCACGGTGCGCTGGACTTCCGCGGTGCGCGGGTCGATGAAGGTCAGCGAATCGGCCAATGCGTTGGCGACGATCACCGACTTCTCGTCCGGCGTCAGGTAGAGGTGATGGGGCTCCTTGCCGGTCGGCAGACGCTTGATCTCGGACCACTTGACCGGGTCGACGATGCTCACGCTGGCGTCGAGCGAGTTGAGGACGAAGATCGGGCTGGCCGGATTGGCGCGCACGACCGCGGGCAGGAACAGGGCGACGGCAACGAAAGCCGTACAAATTGATACGAAACGGCGCACGGGAGGGCTCACGAAGACGGGGCGGCGGAAGAGCTTGAGTGTACTGGTGCGGGGGCGCGTCTCCCGTAACATCCCGGCAGTGGAAACGATCCAGGTCAACGGCGTCGCCCTCGAGGTACAACGCTTGCCGGGCGCACCGGGACGACGACTGTCGCCGGTCATTTTTTTGCACGAGGGCCTGGGTTCGGTGGCGATGTGGCGCGACTGGCCGGCGCAGGTCTGCGCGGCGACCGGGCGCGAGGGTATCGTCTTTTCCCGCCGCGGCTACGGCCGCTCGCAGCCGGTGCCCGACGTGCGCGGCGCCGGCCGGCTCGGGCCCGACTACATGCATCGCGAGGCGCTGGACACGCTGCCCGAGCTGCTGGCGCTGCTGGGCATCGAGTACCCGGTGCTGCTTGGCCACTCGGACGGCGGCACCATCGCGCTGATTCACGCCGCGCATTTCCCGGTGCGCGCCTGCGTCGTCATGGCGCCCCATGTGATCGTCGAAGACGAGTCCGTGCGCTCGATCGAGGATGCGCGTGACGCCTTCGTCGCCGGCGAACTGCGGCAGCGACTGGCGCGCTACCACGCCGACGTGGACGGCGCCTTCTGGCAATGGAACGACGTGTGGCTGAGCAGCGCGTTCCGCAGCTTCGACATCCGCTCCGAATGCCGCAACATCCAGGCGCCGGTGCTGGCGATCCAGGGCGAGGACGACCCCTACGGAACCTTGCGCCAGCTCGAGGAGATCGAACCCACCGCCGGCCCCTTCACCAAGGACGTCCTGGCCGATTGCGGCCACTCGCCGCATCGTGACCAGCCGGAGAAGACGCTGCGCGCGGTGACGCAGTTTCTCGCGAAGATCGAGTGATCACGCGCCCAGGGCCGCGAGCTGTTCGCCGCTCAACCAGCGCCACTGGCCCGGTGCCAGGTCCGCCGGCAAGGCCACACTGCCGATGCGCGAGCGGTGCAAGCCCTCGACCCGGTTGCCCACGGCCGCGACCATGCGCTTGACCTGGTGGTACTTGCCTTCGGTGATCGTCAGCCGCAAGGAGCGCTCGCCGGTGAGCTCGCAGGCGGCGGCCCGCACCGGCTTCGGATCGTCGACCAGCACCACGCCCTCCAGCAGGCGCTGGCACGCGCGCTCGTCCACCGGGTGCTTCGCTTCCACTTCATAGACCTTGGGCACCAGGTGCCGCGGCGAGTTCATGCGATGGATGAAATGCCCGTCGTCCGTGAGCAGCAGCAGCCCGGTGGTGTCCTGGTCCAGGCGCCCCACCGCCTGCACGCCCGTGACCCCGCCCTTCTGCGGCCGCTGCCGCAAGGGCGCGGGCAGCAGCGTGTAGATGCTGGGGTAGGCCGAGGGCTTGCTCGAGCACTCGGTGCCCGCCGGCTTGTTCAGCATGAGGTAGGCCTTCTCGTGGAATTCCCAGGCCACGCCGTCAACCTCGAAGTGAAAGCCCTCGGCTTCCACCTCGAGCCCGGGGTCCGTCACCGGTTCGGCACCGACGCGCACATGGCCCTGCTGCACGAGGCCGGCGCAGATGCGGCGCGTGCCGAAGCCTTGCGAAAAGAGCAGGTCCTGCAGTTGCATGCGTCGAGTATCTCAGGCTGTTCGTTGGACTAGGACTCGCGACCCCTGGCATTGCCCCTTCTACCTAGGGCGCGTGCTGGCGGCCATGCCTATAAAACTGATCGTGCCGTCATAGGAGATCTCAAGTGCAAGACCTGCTGCAATCGCTGGGTGACCAGGTCGAAGCGGACTGGAAAAAGCGGGTGGCGCGGCATTCGCGCACCTACCGGTGCGGCCGCTGCGAAAACCAGGTGTTCTTCCGCAACAGCCAGTGCCTGAGCTGCCGTTCCGACCTGGGCTTCCTGCCGGACGAGGGCCGCATCGCCGCGCTCCAGCCCGGTCCCGAGTCGGGAACCTGGCTGGCCGCCGGCCGCGATGAGGTCCTGAAGTTCTGCGGCAACCGCACGGCCCCGGCAGCTTGCAACTGGATGATGCTCGCGCGCAACCCACAGACCCTGTGCATGGCCTGCCGCCTGACCCGGACCATTCCCAATCTGGCCGACCCGGACAACGCCCGCTACTGGGCCGCCATCGAAATAGCCAAGCGACGGCTGGTGTCGCAGCTGATCGCCCTGAACTTGCCGGTACGTTCCAAGGTCAGCGAAGACCCCGAGCGGGGCCTGATGTTCGACTTCCTGCGCTCGCCGCCGGGCGGCCCGCGCGTGATGACCGGCCACGCCGGCGGCCTGATCACGATCAACGTGGAGGAAGCCGACGATGCCAAGCGCGAGCAGATCAAGCACGCCTTGCGCGAGCCCTATCGCACGCTGCTGGGACACTTCCGGCACGAGGTCGGCCACTACTACTGGGACCGGCTGGTCTGGGACACGCCCTGGCTCGAACCCTTCCGCCGACTCTTCGGCGACGAGCGGGCCAGCTATGCCGAAGCGCTGAAGCGCAACTACGAGCAGGGCCCCCCGGCCGACTGGGCCGACGCCCACATCAGCGCCTACGCCACCATGCATCCTTGGGAAGACTGGGCGGAGACCTGGGCCCACTACCTGCACGTGGTGGACAGCCTGGGCACCGCGATGGGCTTCGGCCTGGAGGCCGAGGACATCGAAGGCAGCGTCCAGCCGTTCACCGAAGAAGCGCTGTATGCGCCCGACGACCCCGACGCCTCGCGCTTCCTGGCCGTGCTCAACGGCTGGATCGAGATGACCATGGTCCTGAACGAACTGGCACGCAGCATGGGGCAGCCCGACTTCTATCCCTTCGTGATGTCCCGGCCGGTGGTGGCCAAGCTGCAATTTATCCAGATCGTGGTGAGGAACGCCCGCACCAACCCGAACCTGTGAGCCGCCGACGAGGAGATGCCATGGAACCCGCCGCACCAAGCACGGTTTACCTGAAGGACTACCGGCCACCCGCCTTCCTGGTTTCCGAAGTGGAACTGGACATCGACCTGCTGGGCGAGGATGAGGCGCGGGTCGCCGCCAGGCTCGCCTTGCAGCGCAACCCGGCCGCGCCACGGCCGCCCGCGGACCTGGAGCTGGACATCGACGAGATCGCGGTCGAATCGGTCGCCATCGACGGCCAGCCAGTGGGCGACGGGCGCTGGGCCGCCGACGCGCGCCATCTGACCGTCAAGGACGTGCCCGCCGCGTTCGAACTGCGGACCGTCACGCGCATCCGTCCGCGGCAGAACACCAAGCTGATGGGCATCTACCTGTCGGGCACCGGCTTCTTCAGCCTGTGCGAAGCCGAGGGCTTCCGCCGCATCACGCCCTTCCTGGATCGGCCGGACGTGATGGCGCGCTACACCGCAACGCTGCATGCGGACAAGGCCCGTTATCCGGTGCTGCTGGCCAACGGCAATTGCGTGGGCCAGGGCGACGAAGCCGGCGGCCGGCACTGGGCGCGCTGGCGCGATCCCTTCCCCAAGCCCTCCTACCTGTTCGCGGTGGTGGCCGCCGACCTCGAGAGCTGCCAGGACCGCTTCCGCACGCGCTCGGGGCGCGACGCCCAGCTGCAGTGCTTCGTCGAGCCCGGCAAGCTCGACCAGATCGCTTTCGCGCTGGAATCGCTCAAGCACGCCATGAAGTGGGACGAAGACCGCTACGGCCTGGAGATCGACCTGGACGAATACAACGTGGTCGCCGTCGGCGACTTCAATGCCGGCGCGATGGAGAACAAGGGCCTGAACATCTTCAACACCAAACTGGTGCTGGCCCGCCCGGACATCTCCACCGACTGGGACTTCAGCTTCATCGACCGCACCGTCGCCCACGAGTACTTCCACAACTGGACCGGCAACCGCGTGACCTGCCGCGACTGGTTCCAGCTCTCGCTGAAGGAAGGCCTGACGGTGTTCCGGGAACAGCAGTACGCCGCCGACCGCTACTCGCGCGCGGTGGCCCGCATCCAGGCCGTGCGCAACCTGCGCACCGGCCAGTTCCCCGAGGACGCGGGCCCGATGGCGCACCCGGTCCGCCCGGCGTCCTACCAGCAGGTGAGCAACTTCTACACCTCCACCGTCTACCAGAAAGGCGCGGAAGTCGTGCGCATGATGCACACGCTGGTCGGCCCGGAGAACTTCCGGAAAGGGATAGACCTGTACTTCCAGCGGCACGATGGCCAGGCGGTGACCACCGACGAACTGGTGGCTGCGATCGAGCAGGCCGGCGGCGTCGACCTGGCGCAGTTCCGCCTCTGGTACGAGCAGGCCGGCACACCGCGATTGACGGTGCGCGACCGCTATGACGAAGCCAGCCGCAGCTACGAGCTCAGTGTGACACAGCAGTGCCCGCCGACGCCGGGACAGCCGGCCAAGCGCCCCATGCACATGCCATTGGCGCTCGGCCTGCTCGCGCCTGACGGCCGCGAGCTGCCGCTGCGCCTGCAAGGCGAAGCCGCCCCGCGCGGCACGAGCACCGTGCTTTCGCTGCACGCGGAAACCGAGGTGTTCCGTTTCATCGATGTGCCGGCGCGGCCGGTGCCCTCTCTCGGCCGCGGGTTCTCCGCGCCCGTCGTCATCGACTATCCCTACGACGAGGCCGGCCTGCAGCACCTGCTGAGTTACGACAGCGATTCCTTCAATCGCTGGGAAGCCGGGCAGCGCCTGGCGATGAACCTGCTGCTCCAGGGCGTCGCCGACCGCGCCGCCGGAAGACCGGTGCAGTTCCCCGAGTACCTGGCCCAGGCCTTCGGCCGGGTGCTGGCCGACGCCGAGGCCGACCCGGCCTTCGCGGCCGAGGCGCTCGCCCTGCCGCCCGAGGTCGTGATCGCAGAGCAGCTCGGGCAGATCGACCCGCTGGCGGTGCACCAGGTGCGGTTCGCGATGCGCAGCTTCCTCGCCGAACGGCTGCACGACGGCCTGCGCCGCGCCTACGACCATTTCGCCACGCCCGGGCCCTACAGCCCCGATGCGCAATCCAGCGGACGGCGCGCACTGCGCAACCTGTGCCTGGCCTTCCTGATGGACCTGCGCGATGCAGACGCGCGCCGCCTGTGCCTGCAGCAGCTGGAGGCCGCCGGCAACATGACCGACGCCATGGCGGCCCTCTCGGCGATCGCCAACTGCGACTGCCCCGAGCGGCGCGCCGCGCTCGACGCCTTCCATGCGAAGTGGCGCGACGAGCCGCTGGTGGTGGACAAATGGCTGGGCGTGGAGGCGCAATCGCGCCTGCCCGGCACGGTGGAACGCGTGCGCGAGCTCACGCGCCATCCGGCCTTCACGCTGAAGAACCCGAACAAGGTCTATGCCTTGCTGGGCAGCTTCGGCGTGAACCAGGTCCAGTTCCATGCGGCCGATGGCTCCGGCTACCAGCTGATGCTCGAGCAGTCGCTGGCGCTCGACGTGGTGAATCCGCAGGTCGCCTCGCGCATGGTGCGCAACTTCGAGCGCTACCGCCGCTTCGAGCCGGGCCGCCAGGCCCTGATGCGCGCCGCGCTGGAGCGCATCGCCACCACGCCGGGGCTGTCGAAGGAAAGTTCGGAAGTCGTAGGCAAGGCGCTCGCCTGAGCCGCCGCCAGGAAACCCGGTATGTCAGATTCCCCCGCCCAAACTTTCGTCTCCACCGGCACCTTGCCGGCGCGGGAGGCCATCGGCGCGCTGGTCGAGGCGGCCTACGCGCAATTCCGCGAGGAGCGCAGCGGCCGCGTGGCCGACTACATTCCTGCGCTGGCCGAGGCCGATCCGCAGGCCTTCGGCATCTGCGTGGCCAACACGCACGGCGATGCCCTGGCGGTGGGCGATGCCGGGCAGCCCTTCTCGATCCAGAGCGTCTCCAAGCCCTTCGTCTTCGCGCTGGTGTGCGATGCCTTGGGCCCCGACGAGGCGGCCGCCCGCCTCGGCGTAGATGCCACGGGACTGCCCTTCAACTCCATCATGGCGGTGGAGCTGCGCGCCGACCGCACCACCAATCCACTGGTGAACTCCGGCGCCATCGCCACGACCAGCCTGGTGCCCGGCGCAAGCGCCGAGCAGCGTTGGCGCGCCGTGCGCGAAGGCCTGTCGCGCTTCGCCGGGCGCGAACTGGCCTTCGACGAGCGCGTCTACCGGTCGGAGGCCGAAAGCAACGAGCGCAACGAGGGCGTCGCCCACCTGCTGCGGGGCTACGGCCGGGTCTACTGCGATCCGGATGAAGCCACCGACGTGTACACCCGCCAATGCTCGCTGCTGGTGACAGCGCGCGACCTGGCTGTCATGGGCGCGACCCTGGCGGGCGGCGGCGTCAATCCGCTGACCGGCCAACCGGTGGTCTCCGCCGACACCTGCCGCCGCGTGCTCGCCGTCATGGCGACCGCGGGCCTGTACGAGCGCTCGGGCACCTGGCTGTACGACGTGGGCCTGCCGGGCAAGAGCGGCGTGAGCGGCGGCATCGTCACCGTCTCGCCCGGCAAGGGCTCCGTGGCGGTCTACTCGCCGCCGCTGGACGAAGCGGGCAACAGCGTACGCGGCCAGCTGGTCACCCGTTATCTGTCAGAGCGGCTGGGGTTGAATCTCTTCGTCTCGGCCCCGGCGATTTGAAGATGCCCGCCGACTGCCCGCAGCGTGGATACCGGAGGTCCACACGATGCATCAGCGAACGCTTCTGACCTGCATGCTCCTCGGACTGGTCGCGGCCTGCAGCGGCACGCCGAAATCAGCCGACGCGCCGCCCAGCCAGGCCCACACCAGCGCCAACTCGCTCGACTGGGCCGGCTGGTACGAAGGCACCCTGCCTTGTGCCGACTGCCCTGGCGTCCGGACGACCCTGCAATTGCGTGGCAACGGCACCTACGTGCTGACGCAGCGCTATCTCGAGCGCGAGGCAGCGCCGCGTACGCAGCAGGGCCATTTCAGCTGGGACGCCGCAGGCCGCGGCGTGACGCTGGACGCGCCGGGCGGCCAGCTGCGTTTCCAGGTCGGCGAGAACCTGCTGCTGCAGCTCGATCGCGAAGGGCGCCGCATCGCAGGCCCGAATGCCAGTGCCTATGTGCTGCGCAAGCAGCAGGGATCACCGCCAGGCGATGCCACGGTGCAGTTGGACGGCCGCTGGACGCTCCTTGAACTGGCCGGCGAAGCGGTGCCGCCTGCCGGCCCGCAGGAGCGGCCTGCGGAGCTGCGCTTCGACCGGCTTGCCGGACGGGTGAGCGGCTACACGGGCTGCAACAACATCACCGGCGGCTTCAGCGCCGGCCCCGCCGACCGCTTGCAACTGCAGCAACTCGCCTCGACGCGTCGCGCCTGCATCCGGCCGAATGTCGAGGGGGCGTTCATGCGCGTGCTGCAACAGGTGAGCCGCTATGCCGTGAAGGGGGACGAACTCCTGCTGTTGCCGGAAGGCGGCCAACAGCCGCTCGCGCGGTTCAGGTTGGCGGCCTCGCCCTAGTGTCCTGTCCCACGCCTACCGGGCTCCCGCGGCCGGCACCCCGCCCTGCCACTGCGCCCAGTTCACGACGATGTAGTCGACCACGCGTGTGCCGACCGCAGCGATGTTTTCCACGGTCTCGGCGAAGCCGCCGGCCGTCTGGCCCGGGGCCGGGTCGAGGTGCTGCAGCGTCGTCTCCTGCGGATTGCCCTGATCGAAGTTCACCATCCCGCGCAAGCTCATGACCCGGTCGGTGCCATGGGTTCGCTTGATGACCAGGGTGATCGCGGCGGCTTCCATCTCGGTGATGACATAGTCGTCGGCGCCGTACAGCTTGGCGATGTATTGCGCCTGCCTGCTCATGCCCGGCCCATGGAAGAAGGTGTCGCCGGTCATGTGCGTGCCCGTTCCCACGAACGGGGCGCCGCGGGCCACCGTGTCGGGATAGCGCAAGCGGTAGGTGCGCGCGGAGTCCGAGTCCTTCAGCGGCGTATCGGCAGACAGCTTCATCGCCCACGCCACCAGGTCCGGATTGAGCCGGAAGCGCCGGTACTCCTCGTAGCCCTTGCGCGGCATGAAGGTGGGCGCCCCCGCTGTGTTCTCTTCCGGGGCCCAGCGATGCCCGAGGTCGTAGTCCACCAGCCAGGTCGCCCAGCTCACCGCGCCGATGGTGCCGCGTGAGGGCGGCGTGCCCGCGACGCCGGAGATCACGTAGTAAGCCCGTGAAAAGTCGAACCGGGGATCCAGCAGGATGGCCTGCATCGACGACGAGGAGTTCACCTTGCCCATGCCCAGCACGGCACCGCAGACGCCATCCGTGTTGCAGTACACCGGGCTCAGCGCGCCCTTGACCGGCATGGGCGTCGCATTCCGCCAGTAGCGCTCGTACCAGTGCTGGAACTCCCCGGCGCGGTCGCCGGTGTTCTGCCCGATCTCGAACATGGCGCCGACAAACACCTTGACCGGGACAGGCTGGGGCGCTGGTCCCGCGGTCGATGCGCAGCCCGCGGCGACAGCCAACACCAGTGGCGAGAGCCACGACATGAACTTGTTCATCGATGCAGACCTCATTGACGAGAGACGATGAGCCACAAGGCCGTGAGTTCGGGTTTCGGGCCAGTGTCAGCGAAAGCGCGGGCTGTCCTGTTTCCAGTCGTAGGCAGCGGCACGTGGGCGCCTTGGCACTTTGGGCGCAGCATCCGGTTTTCTCTAAGGGCCTGTTGACGCCCTGCGGGCCAACAGGGCCTACGCCGGCACGGACTCGGCGAGGACAGGGCTGCCGGCGAAGTCATCGGCCGCAACGGGGCCCACAGGCCAGCTCTCCTTGCCTTGCTCCAGCCAGGCGCCGATGGCGCGTGCGGCGCGGCGACCCGCGGCCATGGCCAGGATGACGGTGGCACCGCCGGTGACGATGTCGCCGCCGGCGAACACACCCCTGAGGTTCGTGCACTGCGTCGCCTCGTCGGCGACGATGTAGCCACGCTTGTCGAGCGCAAGGCCGCGCGTCGCCTGGCCGACGATGGGATTGGCCTTGGTGCCCAGCGCGTAGATCACCGTGTCGCACGGCCATTCGACAAACTCGTCGAGCGGCAAGGGCGTGCGCCGGCCGCGCGCGTCCGGTTCGCCGAGCATCATCTTCTGGGCCCGCAGGCCGCGCACGTCGCCGGCTGCGTCGACGAGGATCTCGACCGGCCCATGCAGGAAATTGAACTCGATGCCCTCCTCGCGCGCGTGGCGCAGCTCCTCGATGCGAGCCGGCGCCTCGGCTTCGGAACGCCGGTAGACACATCGCACGTCAGCGGCGCCCAGGCGCCTGGCCACCCGCAGGCAATCCATGGCGGTGTTGCCGGCGCCGATCACCACCACCCGCTGGCCCACGCTGATCGGCGTGTCCTGGTACGGGAATCGGTCGCCCCCCATCAGGTTGACGCGGGTGAGGAATTCGTTGGCCGAATACACCTGGCCGGCGAACTCGCCCGGAATGCCGAGGAAGGCCGGCGCCCCGGCACCGGCGGCGACAAAGACCGCGTCGAAGCCCATCTTGTCGGTGAGCTGAGCGATGGTGAAAGTCTTCCCGATCACCTTGTTGGTTTCGATCTTGAGCCCGGCGTCGCACAGCTGCCGCACCTCGCGCTCGATGATGTCGCGGGGAAGGCGGAAGGAGGGAATGCCGTAGCGCAGCACGCCTCCCACCACATGCAGGGCCTCGAACACCGTGACTTCGGCGCCCGACTTGAGCAGGTCCGCCGCGGCGGCAAGGCCCCCGGGGCCCGAACCGACGATGGCCACCTTGCCCAGCCGCTGCTCTGGTGAAGCCTTCCGCACCGGCCGCGGCTTGGCGTGATCGCCGACAAAGCGCTCCAGGCGGCCGATCGCCACCGGCTCCATCTTGGCCTTGACCAGCACGCACTGCGCTTCGCACTGGCTCTCCTGCGGGCACACGCGTCCGCAGACCGACGGGAACGGGCTCGACTCGTGGATGGTGTCCACCGCTGCCTCGACATCGCGCAGCAGCAGATTCCGGATGAAGGTCGGGATGTCGATCCGCACCGGGCAGCCTTCGATGCAGGTCGGCTTGACGCACTGGATGCAGCGCTCCGCTTCGCGCAGCGCCTCCGCGTAGCCATAGCCGAGGTTCACTTCGTCGAAGCAGGCGGCGCGCTCGGCCGCATCGCGCTCGGGCATCTTGACCTGGACCCGTTCGAGCGCCGAGTATTTCTTGTAGGTGCGCTTGCCCTGCTTGACCAGCAGTTCCTCGAGGCTGCAGACGTGCGCCTGGTCCTCGCAGGCCCGCTGCTCCTGCTGCTTGAAGCGCTTCTGGCGCGCGTGCAGTTCCTTGAAATCGACCGCGTGGCCATCGAAATCCGGGCCGTCGACACAGGCGAACTTCACTTCGCCGCCCACGGTGACCCGGCACGAGCCGCACATGCCGGTGCCGTCCACCATCACCGTGTTCAGCGACACCATGGTTCGCACGCCGAACGGGCGCGACGCCTCGGCGCAGGCGTGCATCATCGGCATGGGGCCGATGGCGACCACCAGGTCCGCGCCATCCCTGGCCAGCACGTCGCGAAGGGCCGCGTCGACGAAGCCCTGCCGGCCTGCGCTGCCGTCGTCGGTGCACAGGATCAGTTCGTCACTGAATTGCGCGAGCTTGTCGGTCCAGAAGATGCGCTCGGCGTTGCGAAAGCCGACGATGCAGGTCACCCGGCAGCCGGCCTGCTTGAAGGCCCGCAACTGCGGAAAGATCGGTGCGACGCCCAGCCCGCCGCCGACCACCACCACATGGCCGACGTTCTCGATGTGCTGCGGCAGGCCGAGCGGGCCGGCGAAGTCGGCGAACTCGTCGCCTTGCCGGTAGTTGTCACGCATCTGGCGCGTGCTCTTGCCCAGGGCCTGCACGACCACGGTGACGGTGCCGCGCTCACGGTCGAAATCGGCGACGGTCAGCGGAATGCGTTCGCCGGCGTCGTCGAGCCGCAGCATCACGAAGTGGCCGGGCTCTGCGGCCTGCGCGACGTCGGGGGCGTCGACCTCCCACAGGAAGGTCTCGGCGGAGAATTGTTCGCGGCCAAGGATGCGGACCATGGATCTTCCTTCGGGAACTGCCAACGCCACGTTCGGGACAGGGTGCCACCCCCATTCCCGGGGGGCGCAGGACGCAGTGAAGCAGATCGTCCCCGAGTGCGGCTTTGACTCCCGTCAAGGTTCGAGCTAAATACGCATTCCGGTACCTAAATACCACGGTCGCGACGCCCGATGGTTTTCCGCGCTGAGCCGGATGCTAGGCAGACCGCGCCATCTTGTGATGAATTCGCTTCCACGCACTCGGCGTCGATCCGAACCATCGAATGAAGGCCCGGGTGAAGTTGCCTTGGGTCCCATACCCGAGCATGGCGGCCACTTCCGCCATTGACATGTCCGTGCCGACTAGCAGCTGGGCGGCCAGACGGCGGCGCGATTCTTCCAGAATCGCGGAATAGGTGGTTTCCTGTTCCGCCAGCTGACGGTGCAGCGTCTGCCTGCGCACGCCGAACATGCTGGCGATTCGTTCGTTGCTGCAGTTGCCGCGCAGCAGCTGGCTTTCCACGGCGCGCCGCACCTGGCCGGTGAAGTCGGCCGGCACGCTGGCCTCCAACGCATCGAGTTCGCGTTTCAGGAAGGCCTCGAGCTGCGCGTCCGTGCGTCCCAGCGGGCGGTCCAGGTCCGTTTCGGGAAAGAGGATTTCGTGGCGCGGCTGGTCGAACAGCACCGGCACGCGAAACAGCTTCGCGAAAGGCTCCAGGTTGCCTGGCCGGCGATGGGCAACCCGCACCAGCGACGCCTTCCAGTCCGGGCCCAGGATCATGCGCAAGTTCTTGATGCCGCCGGCCAGGTATGCGGTGAGCAGCGCGTCCCGGCCCGGAAATTCGGTGCCGGCGGCGTACCCCAGCACCGCGTACCCCTGGTCGTGCTCCAGCGTCAGGTTCACGCCCCGGTACCAGATGCTGGCGTAGTGCATGAGGTCCTTGAGCGCCTTGCGGGCCGTGCCGGCGTTCATGGCCAGCGCGCGCACCGGGCCGACGTTTCCGAGTTGCGAGCGCTCGCCCACCAGGAGCGGCAAGTGCTCGATCCCCGTGAGTTCGATGGCCGCAAGCAGGACGCGCCCGTGCAGGCGGATCGACGACGGCGCCAGCGGGTCGCGCAGTGCGCGCTGGTCGATGCCGAAGCGGCGCAGCAGGGCCGTGCCGTCATGGCCCAGCGTTTCCAGCACGCCGGTGATCCCGGACAAGGTGCCAATCGGAATCGAATCCGGGGCGGGTCGTGCGGCCAAGGGAAATCTCTTGAGGACGTGTTGCGAAATGATAAATCAATGCGACGAAAAGCTAAACGTCCAAGGCACCGAAGGCGGACCATCCATGCACGTTCCCACTCATTCCGAACACGCCATGGAATTCCTCGACGACAGCCTCTACCCCGAGAATCAGCAGCCCCTCGTCATCCAGGTGGCGCCTTACGGCCCGCAATACCAGCCCAGCTGCTCGAGCGACATTCCGGTCAGCATGAAGGACCAGGTGCAGAAGGCGGTGGACTGCTGGAACGCCGGCGCCACCGTGCTGCACGTGCATGTGCGCGAGGAAGACGGCAAGGGAAGCAAGCGCTTCTCCAAGTTCAACGAGATGCTGCAGCGCCTGCGCGATGCGGTGCCCGACATGGTGCTGCAGGTCGGCGGTTCGATCTCCTTCGCCCCCGAGGACGAAGGCTCGGCGGCCAAGTGGCTGGACCATGACACGCGGCACATGCTGGCCGACCTTCGGCCTGCGCCCGACCAGGTGACGATCGCCATCAACTCGAGCCAGATGAACATCACCGAGATGCTCACGGCCGACGACATCGCGGGCACGCTGCTCGAGCGGCCTGAGTACTACAAGGCCTACACCAACATGGTGGTGGACGCCACGCCGCAGTTCTTCGTCGAGCACCTCAAGCGCCTGTCGGCCGCGAAGATCCAGCCGCACTTCATGCTGGGCCACGTGCACCAGCTGGAGACGGTGGAGCGCCTGGTCCGCAAGGGCCTGTACACCGGCCCGCTGGTGCTGAACTACGTCGCCATCGGCGGCGGCGCGGCCGGCTTCCATCCGCACGACCTGATCGAGTTCGTGCGCCGCACCCCGCCCGGCTCGGTGCTGACCATCGAAAGCGCGATGCGCGCCGTGGCACCGATGAACGCGATCGCCATCGCGCTGGGCCTGCACGTGCGCGTCGGCATCGAAGACAACCTGTGGGGCCGCAAGGGCGAGCGCATGACATCCGTCCAGCAGATCGAGCAGGCCGTGCGCCAGGCACGCGAACTCGGCCGCGAAGTCGCCACCGGCAAGCAGGCCAGGGAGATCTACAAGATCGGCGAGTGGTACGGCAGTGCTGACGAAACCGTCGCCCAGCTCGGCCTGGCGCCCAACCGCAAGCCCGGCCAGATCGGCTTCACCGTTCCCGGCCTGGCCTGAGCAACATGGGCAAGGCTTTCGAAGGCAAGGTGGCCCTGGTCACCGGCGTCGGGCCCGGCCTCGGCCAGGGCATTGCGCTGGCGTTCGCGCGCCAGGGCGCCAGCGTCGTGGTCTGCGACGTGAACCTCGAGGCACTGGCGGTCACGCGCAAGGCCGTCCAGTCCGAAGGCGCGGCCTGCCTGGCCGTGCCCTGCGACGTCGCGAACAGCGACGAGGTGCGTGAGATGTTCGCGGCGGCGGTCGAGCGCTTCGGCACGCTGCACATCCTGGTCAACAACGCCGCCCTGACGCCCAACCGCCCGATCGACACCGAGCGGCGCAACAAGGCCTACGCCTACATGCACACGCCGGTGCCGCGCGACACGCTGGGCTTCACCAGCGAGATCAGCAACGAAGAGTGGCATCGTTACTGGGGCGTCAACGTGCACGGCGTCTTCTACTGCACGCGCGAAGCCCTGAAGCTCATGCAGCCGCAGCGCTACGGCCGCATCGTCAACGTCGCCTCGATCGCCGGCATCTCGGCCAAGAGCACGCACAGCCCGCACTACAGCGCCACCAAGGGCGCGGTGGTCGCCTTCACGCGTTCGGTCGCCTACGAAGTGGCCGGCGCCAACATCCTCGTCAACGCGATGGCCCCGGGCGGCGTGGCCACGCCGGCCTTTCTCGGCTACCTCGACACCATCGGCGAAGACGCGCGCAACCGGCTCTGGCAGGGCTGCCCCACCGGTCGCTTCGGCACCGTGGAGGAGTACGCCAGCACGGTGCTGCACCTGGCAGGAGACCACTACCTGGTCGGCCAGGTCATCAGCCCCAACGGCGGCTCGGCGATCTGACCAAAAGAAAAGGAGACAAGCATGCAGGGATCGATGATGCAGATGCCGCTGAACGTGTCGGCGCTGCTGCAATACGCCGACCGCCACCACGGCGACACCGAGATCGTTTCGCGCCGCGTCGAGGGCGGCTTCCATCGCACCACCTGGCGCGAACTGCACACCCGCACCCGCCAGCTCGCCAACGCGCTGACGATGTTCGGGCTGGAACCCGGCGAGCGCGTGGCCACGCTGGCCTGGAACGGGCATCGCCACCTGGAGCTGTACTACGCGGTGGGCGGCAGCGGCAAGGTGGTGCACACGATCAACCCGCGCCTGCTGCCCGAGCAGATCGCCTGGATGCTGAACCACTCGCAGGCGCGCGTGCTGTTCTTCGACACCACCTTCCTGCCCCTGGTGGAAGCCATCGCGCCGCATTGCAAGGCGCTCGACCACCTGGTGGTGATGACAGCTCGCGCGCACATGCCCGTTTCGGCCAAGTTGCCCATCCTGGTGTGCTACGAGGAGATCGTCGACGCCGCGTCGACCTACTTCGAGTGGCCGGAGCTCGATGAGAACAGCGCCTGCGGCATCTGCTACACCTCTGGCACCACCGGCAACCCCAAGGGCGTGCTGTACAGCCAGCGTGCGACTATCCTGCACGCCTACGCCTCGGCGCTGCCCGACGCGCTTTGCATGTCGTCGCGGGACGTGGTGCTGCCGGTGGTGCCGATGTTCCACGTCAATGCCTGGGGCCTGCCGTATTCAGCCGCCCTGGCCGGCGCCAAGCTGGTGCTGCCCGGGCCGGCGCTGGACGGCAAGTCGCTGCACGAGTTGATGGAGTACGAGCGCGTCACCTTCGCGGCGGGCGTACCCACCATCTGGCAAGGGCTGCTGCAATACGCCAGCACGCAGGGCGTGCGCTTCACGACGCTGCGCCGCACGGTGATCGGCGGCTCGGCCTGCCCGCCGTCGATGATCCGCACGTTCGAGCAGGAGCACGGCGTCGAGGTCATCCACGCCTGGGGCATGACCGAGCTCTCGCCGCTGGGCGCCGTCAGCCGCCTCAAGGCCAGGCACCTCGGCCTGCCCAAGGCCGACCAGCAGAAGGTGCTGGAGAAGCAGGGCCACGCGATCTTCGGCATCGACATGAAGATCGTCGACGAGCAGGGCGACGAGTTGCCCTGGGACGGCAAGGCCTTTGGCGAGCTGATGGTGCGCGGGCCCTGGGTGATCGAGAAGTACTTCGGAATCGACGAGTCGCCGCTGCAAGGCGGCTGGTTTCCCACCGGCGACGTGGCCACCATCGATGCCGACGGCTACATGCAGATCACCGACCGCGCCAAGGACCTGATCAAGTCGGGCGGGGAGTGGATCAGCTCGATCGAGCTCGAGAACCATGCTGCCGCCCATCCGGCCGTGGCGCTGGCCGCGGTGATCGGCGTGCCGCACCCCAAGTGGGACGAGCGTCCCCTGCTGCTGGTGGTGAAGAAGCCGGGTGCCGAGGCCTCGCGCGAGGAACTGCTCAAGTTCTTCGACGGCAAGGTCGCCAGGTTCGCCATCCCCGACGACGTGCTGTTCACCGAGGCCCTGCCGCTCACTGCGACCGGCAAGGTGCACAAGCTGAAGTTGCGCGAGCAGCACCGCTCGCACCTGATGCCTCTTTGAGAAAACCTGGAATGAATCCTCAAGTCTTCGATCGCCTCCACGCCATGGACCCGGCCTGGGCCACGGCCTGGGCCGCGCTGGACCGGCAAAGTGCCGGCGCCACGCTGGACCCGAAGCTGGTCGCGCTGATCCGGCTGAACATCGACGTCACCGCCACGCACCTGTACGCCCCCGGCGTGCAGCGTCACGTGCGCGCGGCGCTGGACGCCGGCGCTTCGCGCACCGAGATCCTGGCGGTGTTCAAGCTGGCCGCAGTGATCGGCATCCACGCGCTGGCCTTGGGCGTGCCCATGCTCGAGGCCGAACTCGCCAAACGCAACATCGCCGATCCGGCGGCGGCGGACAAGCCGGCGACGCCGGTGACGGATGTGGTGCGCGCGCGCGGCATGTTCAACCCGCTGTGGGAAACCCTGTCGCGCTGGGACCCGGTGTGGCTGGAGCGCTTCCTCGCCATGGGGCTGCCCCTGTGGACCGACGGGGTGCTGTCCCCGCTGTGGATCGAATTCCTGTGCATTTCCGGCGACGCCGCGATCACCCACCTGTACGGCCACGGCACGCAGCGCCACATCCAGGCGGCGCTCGAACTCGGCGCCACCCGCGAGCAAGTGCTCGACGTTCTGAAGATCGTCAGCCTGCAGGGCATCGAATCCATGGAGCTCGCGCTGCCCATGCTCGATGCCGCCCTCAAGTCCTGACACAACGGAGACAAGCAAGCATGGCTATCCACCATTCCCGCAACACCCTGAGCCGCCGCGCGGTGCTCGCCCTGGCCGCCGCCGGCGCCTTGGCGAGTGCGCCCGCATGGGCGCAGAGCGCCTTCCCGAACAAGCCGATCCGCATCGTCGCTGCCGGGGCTCCCGGAGGCGGCATGGACATCCTCGCGCGCCTGATCGGCGACCGCATGCAGCACTCCCTCAAGCAGCCCGTCGTCATCGAGAACAAGCCGGGCGGCAACGGTTCGATCGCCGCGAACACGGTGCTCAATGCGCCGCCCGACGGCCACACGCTGCTGATGACCGCGGCGTCGTTCACCGTGATGGCGCAGGCCATGCCGAAGAAGCCGGCCTACGACGTGACCAAGGACCTGGCGCCGGTGGCCCAGATCGGTTCCGGCGGCGTCTTCCTGGTCGTTTCGCCCGACTTTCCCGCCAAGGACATGAAGGAGCTGGTGAACCTGGTCAAGTCGCAGCCCAACAGGCACAACTACGCCACCTTCGGCATCGGCTCGTCCGGCCACCTGGTCATGGCCGCGATCGAGAAGCAGACCGGCATGGAGATCAATCACATCCCGTACAAGGCCATGCAGCAGATCTTCGGCGACGTGATGAACGGCAGCGTCAAGATCGCCTTCGTCGACGTGACGTCCTCGCTGCCGCTGATCAAGGCCGGCAAGATCCGCGCGCTCGCCGTGAGTGGTTCGGCCCGCATGCCGGCCTCGCCCGAGGTGCCGACCATGACCGAGCAGGGCTTCAAGTTCGACACCGACGGCTGGTTCGCGATGTTCGCCCCCAAGGGAACGCCCGCGGCGGTGGCCAACCTGCTGAATCGTGAGATCGCGAATGCGCTGGCAGCGCCTGAGCTGCAAGCGCGCCTGCTGCAGTTCAACATGGCCAATCCGCCTCGCAAGACGCCCGAGCAGTTCGCACAGACCATCCGTGACGACCTCAAGGTGTGGACGAAGATCGTCCAGGACAACAAGATCACGCCGGAGGACTGATGGAGGCTGCCGTTCACACGGCACTGGCGCAGGAGTCCGGCGGCTGGCTGCGCCGGCACCTGCCGGGCCTGCTCACCGTCGTCATGGTCGCACTGGCGGCGACCTTCCTGTCCGAGCACTACGGCGGGCCGCAGCTGCTCTACGCGCTGCTCTTCGGCATGGCGCTGAACTTCCTGGCCGACACCCCGGCCACAAAGGCTGGCATCGCGTTCGCATCGCGCGCCGTGCTGCGCACGGGCGTCGCCCTGCTGGGCGCGCGCATCACGCTGTCGCAGGTCGAGGCGACCGGCTGGCGCACGGCAACGCTGGTCGTGGTCGCCGTAATCGCCACCATCGGCTTCGGCGCCTGGCTCGGCCGGCGGCTGCAGGGGTCGACCGCGGTGGGTGTGCTGACCGGCGGCGCGGTCGCGATCTGTGGCGCCTCGGCGGCGCTGGCGCTGGCCTCGGTGCTGCCGCGCGACGAGCGGGTGCAGCGCTTCACGCTGCTGACGGTGGTGGGCGTCACCGTGCTGTCCACGGTCTGCATGATCGTCTACCCGATGCTCACGCAACTGGCCGGACTGGACGCGACGTCCACCGGCATCTTCCTCGGCGCAACGATCCACGATGTCGCACAGGTGGTGGGCGCGGGCTATATGGTTTCGCCGCAGGCCGGCGACACCGCCACCCTGGTCAAGCTGCTGCGCGTGGCCATGCTGCTGCCCGTGGTGGCGGTGGTCGCGATGTGTTTTCGCCGCCAGGCGGCGGGCCGCGCGGGCCAGGCGCCGTCCATCGTGCCCTGGTTCCTGGTGGCCTTTGCCGCGCTCATGCTGCTCTCCAGCACAGATGTCGTGCCGCAGGCGGCGACCGACGCCATGAACCACGCCTCGCGCTGGTGCCTCGTCATCGCCATCGCGGCGCTCGGCACCAAGACATCCATCCAGCAACTGGCCCAGCTCGGCTGGCGCCCGGTGGCCCTGGTGGTCCTGAACACCCTGTTCCTGGCGGCGCTCGTGACCGCGGGAATCTGGTTCCTGAACGGCCCTGCCGCCTGACAAGCGGCTGCGCCGCGGGTGAAAGCCCGCGGCAGGGTCTCCCCCTTGAGATAGACGAGGTAGACATGCCTTGGAGCACTTCCTGGAAAAAGAGCCCCACCGCGGTGCTGATCGCGCTGCTGGTGATCCACATCCTCGCGCACATCGACCGCAACATCCTGATCGGCTTCTCGCCGCAGATCACGCAGGAACTGCAGCTGTCCAATGCGCAATACGGCTTCCTCAGCGGCGGCGTGTGGGTCCTGAGCTTCGGCGTGATGGCGATTTTCATGGGGACGCTGGCCGATCGCTACAGCCGCACGCGCGTCGTCGCCGCGGGCATTGCGATCTGGAGCGTCTGCACCGCGGCTTCCGGGTTCGCGCAGAGTTTCGAACAACTGGTCCTGGCGCGCCTGCTGGTGGCCAGCGGCGAGGCGGCCCTGGTGCCGGCAGCGCTGTCGCTGCTGGCGGAGCTGTTCACGCAGCACCGGCGCGGCACGGCCATCGGCCTGTTCTTCGTGGGCATTCCGGTCGGCGTGGGCCTGAGCTTCCTGATTGCCGGCAGCTACGGCGCCGCGCAGGGCTGGCGCGGGACCTTTGTTGCGCTCGGCATCCTCGGCGTGGCGATCGCGCTGCCCGCGTCGCTGCTGAAGGAAAGCCGTGGCCAGGCCGCCGGCGAGCGGGAGCGGGGTGCGCCCTTCCTGGCGCAGGTGAAGGCGGTGCTGGCGGTCCTCGCGGGCAACCGCGCGCTGCAGCTGACCCTCGCCGGCTTCGTGCTCATCCACCTGCTTTTCGCCGGCTTGTCGTTCGCCCAGCTGTGGCTGGTGCGCGAGCGCGGACTGGATCCGGCCGGCATCGCCCGCACCATCGGCGTGTTGCAGCTGGCTTTTGGCACGCTCGGCTCGGTGGCCGGCGGCATGCTGGGCGACCGCTTCGCCCGCAAGTTCGCCGGCGGCCACGCGGCCTTCATGGTGCTGCTGGTCGCCCTGTGCGGACCGCTGATGATCGCCTTCCGGCTCGCGCCCGCGGGCTCGGCGCTGTTCTACATCGGCATGTGCGCCGGCGCCTTCCTGCCGCTGGCGCTGTACGGCCCGGCCAACGCCGTGATCCAGGGGCTGGTGCCGGCGCACATGCGCTCTACCGTCGCGGGCTTCAACATGCTGCTGATCAACCTGTTTGCCATCGCCCTCGGCAACTTCGCCCTGGGCTTCGTGAGCGACCGGCTCGCGCAGGGCGGGGCTGCCACGCCGCTGACCACCGTGCTGCTGGCCGCCGACCTACTGGCCGTCGCTTCCGGGCTGCTGTTCTGGCTGGCCGCCAGAAGCATGCGCAAGAGCGGGCTGGCGCCCGTCTCGCGCGATCCGATGGCGGTTGCGCATTGACGCCGATTTCAACAGTCTCAACAAGTCATGAGTAGTACCAACATGCGTGAAGCCGTCATCGTCTCCACCGCCCGCACCCCGCTGACCAAGGCGCACCGCGGCGAATTCAACATCACCCCGGGCCCGACGCTCGCCTCCTTCGCGGTACGCGCGGCCGTCGACCGAGCAGGCATCGACCCCGCTTTGATCGAGGACGCCATCCTCGGCTGCGGCTATCCCGAAGGCGCGACTGGGCGAAATGTCGCGCGCCAGGCCATCGTCCGCGCCGGGCTGCCGATCGGCATCGCCGGCACCACTGTCAACCGCTTCTGCGCTTCGGGCCTGCAGGCGATCGCCATGGCCGCCGGGCGCATCGTCGTCGAAGGCGCGCCCGCGATGATCGCGGGCGGCGTCGAGAGCATCTCGCAGATCCGCAGCCGCGAGGATGGCCAATCCGGCATGGACCCCTGGATCGCCCGGCACAAGCCCGAGCTCTACCTGGAGATGATTGAAACGGCCGACATCGTCGCGGCGCGCTATGGTGTCAGCCGCGAGGCGCAGGACGCCTTCTCGGCCGAGAGCCAGCGCAGGACCGAGGACGCGCAGACCGCCGGCCGCTATCGCGACGAAATCATTGCCGTCACCACCACCATGGCCGTCAAGGACAAGGAAACCGGTGCGGTCTCCCGGCGCGAGGTCACGGTCGATGCCGACACCTGCAACCGCCGTGGCACCACCTGTGACGCCCTGGCCAAGCTGGAGCCGGTCAAAGGTCCCGGCAAGTTCGTGACCGCCGGCAACGCGTCGCAGCTCTCCGATGGCGCCTCGGCCTGCGTGCTGATGGAAGCAAAGGAGGCCGCCCGCGCCGGCGTGACACCGCTGGGTGCGTTCCGCGGCTTCGCCGTGGCCGGTTGCGAGCCCGACGAGATGGGCATCGGCCCGGTCTTCGCCGTACCCAAGCTGCTGGCACGCCACGGCTTGAAGACGGGCGACATCGGGCTGTGGGAGCTCAACGAAGCCTTTGCCTCGCAGGCCATCTATTGCCGCGACCGCCTGGGCATCCCCGACGAGCGGCTCAACGTCGATGGCGGGGCGATCTCCATCGGCCACCCCTTCGGCATGACGGGCGCACGGCTGGCGGGCCACGTGCTGATCGAAGGCAAGCGCCGCGGCGCGAAGTACGCGGTGGTCTCGATGTGCATCGCCGGCGGCATGGGCGCTGCCGGCCTGTTCGAAATCTATTGAAAGCGCTACAGAGATGGACCTGAATTTCACGCCTGAAGAAGAGGCGTTTCGAAGCGAAGTACGGGCCTTCCTGGCCGACAAGCTGCCCAAGCGCCTGTCCGACAAGGTGCGCGCAGGCAAGCACCTGGGCAAGGCCGACATGGAGGAGTGGCATGCCATCCTCAACTCACGCGGCTGGCTGGCCAGCCACTGGCCCGGGCAATGGGGCGGCCCGGGCTGGAAGGCAGCGCAGAAGTTCATCTTCGACCACGAGTGCGCACTGGCGCACGCGCCGCGCATCGTGCCCTTCGGCGTCAACATGCTCGGGCCGGTGCTGATCAAGTACGGCAACGAGGCGCAGAAGCGCCACTGGCTTCCGCGCATTCTCGATGGCTCCGACTGGTGGTGCCAGGGCTATTCGGAACCGGGCGCGGGCTCCGACCTCGCCGCGGTGAAGACCACCGCGGTGCGCGCGGGCGACCACTACGTGGTCAACGGCCAGAAGACCTGGACCACGCTGGGCCAGCACGCCAACATGATCTTCTGCCTGGTGCGCACCAACAAGGAGGCGAAGAAGCAGGAAGGCATCAGCTTCCTGCTGGTCGACATGAACTCACCCGGCGTGGAAGTGCGGCCCATCATCACGCTCGACGGCGAGCACGAGGTCAACGAGGTGTTCTTCACCGACGTGCGCGTGCCCGTTGAGAACCTGGTCGGCGAGGAGAACAAGGGCTGGACCTGCGCCAAGTTCCTGCTGACCTACGAGCGCACCAACATCGCGGGCGTCGGTTTCTCGATCGCCGCGCTGGAACGGCTCAAGCAAGTGGCGACCAAACTCCAGCGTCGCGGACGGCCGCTGATCGAGGATCCGGCCTTCGCGGCACGCATCGCGCGCGTGGAGATCGAGCTGAAGAACATGAAGACCACCAACCTGCGCGTGATCGCCGCTGTCGCCGGCGGCGGCGTGCCCGGCGCGGAAAGCTCGATGCTGAAGATCCGCGGCACGCAGATCCGGCAGGAGATCTCGTCGCTGTACCGGCGCGCGATGGGACCGTATGCGCAGCCCTTTGTGGCCGAAGCCCTGCAGGAAGGCTTCGATGCACAGCCGATCGGCCCGGCCGACGCCGCGAGCGCTTCGGCGCAGTATTTCAACAACCGCAAGCTGTCGATCTTCGGCGGCTCCAACGAGGTCCAGCGCAACATCATCTCCAAGATGATCCTGGGACTGTGAGGACAGCGACATGAACTTCCAACACACCGACGACCGCCGCATGTTGGCCGACAGCCTGGGGCGTTTCATCAGCGAGCAGTATGGCTTCGAGATTCGCGACAAGATCGCGAAGTCCGCCCGCGGTTACAGCCAAGAACTGTGGCAGCAGTTCGCCGAGCTGGGCGTGATCGGCGCCCTGTTCGGCGAACAGCAGGGCGGCTTCGGCGGCCAGGGCTTCGACATCGCCGTGGTGTTCGAGGCCTTGGGCCGCGGCCTGGTGGTCGAGCCCTTCCTGGGCAGCGCGGTGCTGGCCGGCGGCGCCATCGCCGCGGCTGGCAACGAAGCGCAGCAGGCGCTGCTGGCCGGCATCATCAATGGCAGCGTCATTGCCACTTTCGCGCACGGCGAGCCCGATTCGCGCTACGAGCTCTCGCAGGTGGCCTGCCGCGCCAAGCGCACTTCGACCGGCTGGGTCCTCGACGGCGCCAAGGCGGTGGTGCCGCACGGCGAGCAGGCCGAGCTGCTGGTCGTGTCGGCCCGCACCTCCGGCGCGGTCGGCGATGAAGCGGGCATCTCGCTCTTCATCGTTCCGGCCGGCGCGCCCGGGGTCACTCGGCGCGGCTACCCGAACATCGACGGCGGCCGGGCGGCGGAAGTGAGCCTGGGCGGCGTGGCCGTCGGAGCCGAAGCGCTGCTGGGTGACGAGGGCGAGGCGTTAGCCGTCATCGAGAAGGTGGTCGGCACCGGCATCCTCGCGCTGTGCGCCGAAAGCCTGGGCGCCATGGACGCGGCCAAGGAGGCCACGCTCGAGTACCTGCGCACGCGCAAGCAGTTCGGCGTGCCCATTGGCAGCTTCCAGGCGCTGCAGCACCGCATGGCGGACATGCTGCTCGAGGTCGAGCAGGCCCGCTCCGCCGTGATCAACGCCGCCGCCGCGATGGACGGCGGCCGTGTCGTCCGCGAGCGCGCCCTGTCGGCCGCGAAGTTCACCATCGGCCGCGTGGGAACGCTGGTCGCCGAGGAATGCATCCAACTGCACGGCGGCATCGGCATGACCTGGGAGCTGCCACTCGCCCACTATGCGAAGCGGCTGGTGATGATCGACCACCAGCTCGGCGACGAAGACCATCATCTCGAGCGCTACATCGAATTCGGCCTGGCGGCCTGAGGGTGACAAAGATGACGAATCCCGCTTCATCCCTTCCGCTGGCCGGGATCCGGGTGCTCGACCTGTCGCGCATCCTGGCCGGCCCCTGGTGCGCCATGGTCCTGGGCGACCTCGGCGCCGAGGTGATCAAGGTCGAGCATCCCGGTCGCGGTGATGACACGCGCGACTGGGGGCTTCGAGTGGGCCAGACCGAGACGGCCTACTTCAACAGCGTCAATCGCAACAAGTCTTCCATCAGCCTGGACCTACAGTCCGCCGAGGGCCAGCGGATCGCGCGCGAGCTGGTGCGCAAGAGCGACGTGGTCATCCAGAACTTCAAGTTCGGCGGCGCCGAGAAGTTCGGCCTGGGCTGCGAGGAACTGCGCCGGGAACAGCCGGGGCTCGTCTATTGCTCGATCTCCGGCTACGACCGCAGCGGCCCCGAGGCCGCTCGGCCCGGCTACGACCTGGTGGTGCAAGGCGAGGCGGGGCTGATGGCGATCAACGGCGAAGCCGAGCGTCCACCGCTGAAATTCGGCGTCGCGGCGGTCGACATGTTCACCGGCATGTACGCCGCGCAGGCGGTGCTGGCGGCGCTGTTCGATCGCCAGCGCACCGGGCAGGGTCGCCACATCGAGATGGCGCTGTTCGACTGCGGGCTGATGATCTCCGCCTACTATGGCCTGGAGGCGATGCTGCTCGGCGAGGACCCGCCGCGGTATGGCAACGCGCATCCGTCCATCGTGCCCTACGGCGTGTTCGACGCGGCGGACGGCCCCCTGGTGATCACGGTCGGCAACAACAGCCAGTTCGCGCGCTTTTGCCGCGACGTGATCCAGCGCCCGGACCTCGCCGAGGACGAGCGATTCAAGACCAACATCAACCGGTCGGCGAACCGGGCCGCGCTGATCCCCGAGCTCGAGCGGGAACTGCGCACGCGCCGGCGCATGGACCTGCTGAAGGAACTCGCCGCGGCCGACATCCCCTGCGGTGAAGTGCTCGGGCTGCACGAGGCGCTCACGTCGCAGCGTGCCACGGACGCGGGACTCGTGACCCGCCAGCCTCATCCGCAGGCCGGCAGCACCCACGTGCTGGCGCCGCCGTACCGCCTGGATGGCGAACGCCTGCCGGTCAGGCGCGCGCCACCGCAGCTGGGCGCGGACACGCAGACCGTGCTGGAAAGTCTGCTCGGACTCACGCCGCAGGAGCTGTCGCGGCTGAAGTCCATGGGCACCGTGTGATCCGCTGACCCAATCTGGCCTGCTCGGGCTCGCCAGCCGTCGGCTGAAGATGGAATCTCCCGGATTCCTCTGGACGCGTCTCTCAATGACAAAGGCCACCCACCGGATACCGGTGGATGGCCTCAGCCTGGCAATTGGTGGAGCTGGCGGGAATTGAACCCGCGTCCGTAAGCCTTCTTCGCGCAGATCTACATGCTTAGCGGTCTGATTTGGATCTCGCCACAGCCGGCGCGCAGTCGCACGCTCCGATCGCAGCCAGTGCCCTATTTTCTCGCTTCGATCCAAGGCACCCGGGTCGAAGCCAGCCAATGTGAATTACCTTACAGCGCGGGGATTACTCCCTTTGCCCAGCCCATCGGCCAACTGTTGTAAGGCTCACCGGTGTTTAAGCGGCGAGGGCGAAACGTTCGTCGTTCGCAGTTGGTTTGTTTCAGCGGATTTACGAGGTGACTGAACCTCGGCATGCCCCACTGCGATTCCGAACCCACGTCGAAACCGGTACAGCCCCAGGGTCACCCGTATTCTAAGCCCTGCGCTCGATTTTCAGGAGCGCCAGCAGCTCGAGCGGGGCATCGATGCGGGCAGAGGCGTCCCACAGGGCCGTGTCGCCGTTGCTGCCGAGGTAGCCGTAGGTGGCGGCGACGGTCGGCATGCCGGCAGCCCGCCCGGCGATCATGTCGCGCTCGTCGTCGCCCACGTAGATGCACTGCCCCGGCTCGACCGCCAGGCGCCGGGCGGCCTCGAACAAGGGCGCCGGATGCGGCTTCGCATGCGGCGTGCTGTCGCCGCCGACGATGGCCCCCGCTGTGGCGAACAGGGGCATGCGCTGCGTCAGCGGCCCCGTGAAGCGCATCGACTTGTTGGTGACCACGCCCCAGGCCAGCCCGAGTTCGAGCAGGCGGGCCAGCAGGCTTTCGATGCCGGGGAAGGCATAGGTGCGCACCGTCATGGCGTTCTCGTAGTTGACGAAGAACTCCTCGCGCATGCTTTCGTATTCAGGATGCTCGGGCGTCATGCCGAAGGCCACCCCCAGCATTCCGCGCGCGCCGGCCCCGGCCATGGGGCGATAGCGGTCCAGCGGCAGCGAGGGCAGGCCGCGGTCCAGCCGCATCCGGTCGGCGGCGGCGCCGAGGTCAGGCGCAGAGTCGATCAAGGTGCCGTCCAGGTCGAACAGCACCGCACGGACATTCTTGAACATCAGGCTTTACGGGTGGCGATGAGGTAATTGACGCTGGTGTCCGCCGACAGCCAGTAGCGGCGCGTCAGCGGGTTGTATTCCATGCCGCGCGTGCCATGCAGGTCCAGGCCCGCCGCGCGGCAATGGGCCGCCAGTTCGCTGGGCCGGAGGAACTTGGCGAACTCGTGCGTGCCGCGGGGCAGCAGGTTCAGCACATACTCCGCGCCGACGATGGCGAACAGGAAGGATTTCGGGTTGCGGTTGATGGTCGAAATGAAGACCCACCCGCCCGGCTTGACCAGCTCGCCGCAGGCGCGCACCACGGAGGCCGGGTCAGGCACGTGCTCCAGCATCTCCATGCAGGTGACCACGTCGAAGCCCGCCGGCTCCTCGGCGGCCAGGGCCTCGGCGCTGACCTCGCGGTAGCGCACATTGGGCGTGCCCGCCTCGAGCGCGTGCAGCTGCGCCACCTTGAGGGCCTTGCCGGCCAGGTCGATGCCGAGGACGTTCGCGCCCTGGCGCGCCATCGAGTCGCTCAGGATGCCGCCGCCGCAGCCGACGTCCAGCACCCGCAGGCCGGACAAGGGGACGTGGGACTGTATCCATTGCAGGCGCAGCGGATTGATCTGGTGCAGCGGACGAAATTCGCTGTCCGGGTCCCACCAGCGGTGCGCAAGCTCGGAAAACTTGGCGAGCTCGGCCGGGTCGGCATTGATCGTGGTGTCGCTCATACCCGGCATTGTCCCAAACGCCAGCGCGTTTGGCGCTTGGCGCGCGCAAACATCAAGCGCCTGCAGGCAAATGGGATAGCCCCGACATGGCGCAACGCACTTGCCCGGTCGACAGCGCAAACAAAAAAAAGCCCCGCCAGGGCGGGGCTTTCTGGAGCAAGCGCGCGGCTTAGCGGTTCGACCACTTCGATCTCCACGCGACGGTTCTTCGCGCGACCATCGGCGGTCTTGTTGTCGGCAACGGGCTGCTTCTCGCCCTTGCCTTCCGTGTAGACGCGGTTCTTCTCGATGCCCTTGGACACCAGGTTTCAAGCGCCTGCAGGCGAATGGGATAGCACCGACATGGCGCAACGCACCTGCCCGGTCGACAGCGCAAACAAAAAAAGCCCCGCCGGGGCGGGGCTTTCTGGAGCAAGCGCGCGGCTTAGCGGTTCGTGCGCGTGCCGACCACTTCGATCTCCACGCGACGGTTCTTCGCGCGACCATCGGCGGTCTTGTTGTCGGCAACGGGCTGCTTCTCGCCCTTGCCTTCCGTGTAGACGCGGTTCTTCTCGATGCCCTTGGACACCAGGTAGGCCTTCACAGCTTCGGCGCGCTTCACCGACAGCTGCTGGTTGTAGGAGTCGCCACCCACCGAGTCGGTGTGGCCGACGGCGATGATCACCTCGAGGTTGATGCCCTGCACCTTGCTCACCAGGTCGTCCAGCTTGGCGCGGCCTTCGGGCTTGAGCACAGCCTTGTCGAAGTCGAAGAAGGCGTCGGCAGCGTAGGTGACCTTGGTGGCAGCCGGCGGCTGCGGGGCCGGCGTCGGAGCCGGGGTGGGTGCGGGCGCCGGAGCGGCCGTGGGCGGGGGCGGGGGCGGGGGCGGGACCAGCGCGCCATCGCAGCCGCGGGCAGCCGTGGCGGGCGTCCAGAAGGCGTCGCGCCAGCAGTATTCGTTGGTGCCGTTCCTCCAAACCATTTCACCGGTGCCGTTCGTCCAGTTGTCCAGACGGTTGCCACCACCAGCTGCGGCCGGGCGCGCTTGCTGCGCCACCGCAGAACCTGCCATCGCGGTCACGGCAAACAGCAAGGCCACTTTGTTCAGTTTCTTCATGGTTCTCCTCTTAAGGGGAAAAAGCCGCAGCCGCGCTGCGTAAAGAACTACGTTTATGGTGACCATCACCAAAAGCGAGTCGAATTTATTGTGCCACACGTATTTACACAATCAACTATGGACCAAAGGGGCTTCCGTAGGACAAAACCTGATAAGGAGCCGCTGTTGCTGGTTAGCGACAAGGGGTCCTAGGCCGTAAAATCAAAGGTTTCGCCCCCCGCCCTCCCCCTCCTCCTCCATGACCCCATTCGCCAGAGAAACGCTGCCCATCAGTCTCGAAGAGGAGATGCGCCGGAGCTACCTGGATTACGCCATGAG
Organism: Ramlibacter tataouinensis; assembly: GCF_001580455.1. Taxonomy (NCBI): domain Bacteria; kingdom Pseudomonadati; phylum Pseudomonadota; class Betaproteobacteria; order Burkholderiales; family Comamonadaceae; genus Ramlibacter; species Ramlibacter tataouinensis. The sequence continues at coordinate 4,038,143 of NZ_CP010951.1, read as the reverse complement.
CGTGATCGTCGGGCGGGCCCTGCCGGACGCGCGCGATGGCCTCAAGCCGGTGCATCGCCGCGTGCTGTACGCGATGCACGAGCTCAACAACGACTGGAACCGGCCGTACAAGAAGTCGGCCCGTATCGTCGGCGACGTCATCGGTAAGTACCACCCGCACGGCGACCAGTCGGTGTACGACACCATCGTGCGCCTGGCGCAGGACTTCTCCATGCGCCACATGCTGGTGGACGGCCAGGGCAACTTCGGCTCGGTGGACGGCGACAACGCCGCCGCCATGCGCTACACCGAAATTCGCCTGGCCAAGATCGCGCACGAGATGCTGGCGGACATCGACAAGGAAACCGTCGATTTCGGCCCCAACTACGACGGCAGCGAAAAAGAACCGCTGGTGCTGCCCTCCCGGCTGCCCAACCTGCTGGTCAACGGCTCCGGGGGCATCGCGGTGGGCATGGCCACCAACATCCCGCCGCACAACCTGAACGAGGTGGTGGACGGCTGCCTGCACCTGCTGCGCAACCCCGAGGCCTCCATCGACGAGCTGATGGAGATCATCCCGGCGCCGGATTTCCCCACCGCCGGGATCATCTACGGCATCACCGGCGTCAAGGAAGGCTACCGGACCGGGCGCGGCAAGGTGGTGATGCGCGCCAAGTGCCACTTCGAGGACATCGACCGGGGCCAGCGGCAGGCCATCATCGTCGACGAGCTGCCCTACCAGGTCAACAAGAAGACGCTGCAGGAGCGCATGGCCGAGCTGGTCAACGAGAAGAAGATCGAGGGCATCAGCCACATCCAGGACGAGAGCGACAAGTCGGGCATGCGCCTGGTGATCGAGCTCAAGCGCGGCGAAGTGGCCGAAGTTGTCCTGAACAACCTGTACAAGCAGACCCAGCTGCAGGACACCTTCGGCATCAACATGGTGGCCCTGATCGACGGCCAGCCGAAGCTGTGCAACCTCAAGGACCTGATCGAGGTCTTCCTGCAGCACCGGCGCGAAGTCGTCACCCGCCGCACCGTCTTCAACCTGCGCAAGGCCCGCGAGCGCGGCCACGTGCTGGAAGGCCTGGCGGTGGCGCTGGCCAACATCGACGAATTCATCCGCATCATCCGCGAGTCGCCCACCCCGCCGGTGGCCAAGGCCGAGCTGATGAACCGCAGTTGGGATTCCAGCCTGGTGCGCGAGATGCTCACCCGCACGCGCGAGGACGGCGGGCGCGTCAGCGCCGACGACTACCGGCCCGAGGGCATGGACCGCGCCTACGGCATGCAGGGCGACGGCCTGTACCGCCTGTCAGACACCCAGGCACAGGAAATCCTGCAGATGCGGCTGCAGCGCCTGACCGGCCTGGAGCAGGACAAGATCGTCGCCGAGTACAAGGAAGTGATGGCGGAGATCGACGACCTGCTGGACATCCTGGCCAAGCCGGCGCGCGTCTCGGCCATCATCACAGACGAGCTCACCGCCGTCCGGAACGAGTTCGGCCAGACCAAGCTCGGGGCGCGCCGCAGTGTGGTGGAACACAACGCCCAGGACCTGGCCACCGAGGACCTGATCACGCCCACCGACATGGTGGTGACGCTCTCGCACGCCGGCTACATCAAGAGCCAGCCGCTGTCCGAATACCGCGCCCAGAAGCGCGGTGGCCGTGGCAAGCAGGCGACCCAGACCAAGGAAGACGACTGGATCGACCAGCTGTTCATCGCCAACACGCACGATTACCTGCTCGCCTTCTCCAACCGCGGCCGCCTCTACTGGCTCAAGGTGTGGGAAGTGCCGGCCGGCTCGCGCGGCTCGCGCGGGCGGCCCATCGTCAACATGTTCCCGCTGGCCGAAGGCGAGAAGATCAACGTGGTGCTGCCGCTGACCGGCGAGTTCCGCAGCTTCCCAGCGGACCACTATGTGTTCATGGCGACCTCGATGGGCACCGTCAAGAAGACGGCGCTGGACGAATTCAGCAACCCCCGCAAGGCGGGCATCATTGCCGTGGACCTCGACGCGGGCGACTACCTGATCGGCGCGGCGCTCACCGACGGCAAGCACGACGTCATGCTGTTCTCCGACGGCGGCAAGGCCGTGCGCTTCGACGAGAACGACGTGCGCCCGATGGGCCGCGCAGCACGCGGCGTGAAGGGGATGCAGCTCGATGACGGCCAGGGCGTGATCGCCATGCTGGTGGCCGAAGACGAGCAGCAAAGCGTGCTGACCGCCACCGAGAACGGCTACGGCAAGCGCACACCCATCACCGAGTACACGCGCCACGGCCGCGGCACCAAGGGAATGATCGCCATCCAGCAGAGCGAGCGCAACGGCAAGGTCGTGGCCGCCACGCTGGTGCACACCGACGACGAGATCATGCTGATCACCGACCGCGGCGTGCTGGTGCGCACCCGGGTGAGCGAGATCCGCGAACTGGGCCGCGCCACGCAGGGCGTCACCCTGATCGGCCTCGACGAAGGCTCCAAGCTCAGTGGCCTGCAGCGCATCGTCGAGAACGACGCGCAGGCCGGCGAAGCGGAGGACAACGCGGGCGCCGAGGCCGAATGAAAAAGGACCTCGCCCAGCTGCGCCTGGACATCGACGCCGTCGACCGCCAGCTGCTCGAGCTGCTCAATCGCCGGGCGGCCTTGGCCAACGAGGTGGGCGAGCTCAAGCGGGCCGAAGGTTCCCCGGTGTTCCGGCCGGAACGCGAAGCGGAAGTCATCAACAACCTGCAGGCGGCCAACGCCGGTCCGCTGAACGACCGCCGGCTCGCGGGCATCTGGCGCGAGATCATGTCGGCCTGCCGGTCCCTCGAAGCGCCGCAGCGCGTGGCCTACCTGGGCCCGGCCGGCACCTTCAGCGAGCAGGCCGCGGTGCAGTTCTTCGGCTCCAGCATCGAGCACGTGCCCTGCGTGAACTTCGACGAGGTGTTCCATGCCGCCAGCGCCGGCGCCGCCGACTTCGGCGTGGTGCCCGTCGAAAACAGCACCGAAGGCGTGGTCACGCGCTCGCTCGACCTGCTGCTGCACTCGCCGCTGCACATCGTAGGCGAGCTCAGCCTGCTGGTGCGACACCACCTGCTGCGGCTTTCGAACTCCACCGAGGGCATCGAGGTGGTGCTGGCGCATCCGCAGGCGCTGGCCCAGTGCCAGGGCTGGTTGAACAAGCACCTGCCCCAGGCCGAACGCCGCGCGGTGTCCAGCAACGCCGAGGGTGCCCGCCTGGCGGCCGGCAACCCGGCCTGGGCCGGGATCGCGAGCGAGCGGGCCGGCGCCGAGTTCGGCCTGCACGTAGCCGCTCCGGCCATCCAGGACGACTCGTTCAACCGCACGCGCTTTGCCGTGGTCTGCCTGCCCCAGGTGCTCGAAGCCCCGCAGGCCTCGGGCCGGGACTGCGTGAGCCTGGTCGTCTCGGTCCCGAACCGGCCGGGCGCCGTCCACGACATCCTGGTGCCGCTCAAGCAGCACGGCGTCTCCATGACCCGCTTCGAATCGCGCCCGGCCCGCTCGGGACAGTGGGAGTACTACTTCTACATCGACATCGAGGGCCATCCCTCGCAGCCGCATGTGGCGCAGGCCCTCAAGGACCTGCAGTCGCTGTGCGCCTTCTACAAGGTGCTGGGCACGTACCCCGTCGGCGAAGCCTGAACATGAATTTCCAAACTCCGCACCGCGCCCGCCCGCCAGGCCAGTGCCAGAACCGCCGGCGGGAGGCCTGAATGTTCGAACAACTCGGCCTCATTGGATGCGGCCTGATGGGCGGCTCCTTCGCCCTGGCCCTCAAGCGCGCGGGCCTGGTCAAGCGCGTGGTCGGCTACAGCAAGTCGCCCTCCACCACCGAGCGGGCCCGCTCCATGGGCGTGATCGACGTCGAGGCGCCGTCGGCGCTGCTGGCCGTCTCGGGCGCCGACATCGTGCTGCTCGCCGTGCCGGTATCGGCCACCGAAGCCACGCTCAAGGCCATCCGCCACCTGGTCAGCCGCGACATGCTGATCATGGACGTGGGCTCGACCAAGCGCGACGTGATCGATGCGGCGCGCCGGGTGCTGCGCGACAACATCCCCGCCTTCGTGCCCTGCCACCCGATCGCCGGCAAGGAGCTGTCGGGCGTCGACCATGCCGACCCCGAGCTGTATGCCGGCAAGCAGGTCGTCATCACGCCGATCGAGCGCACCGACCCCGCCAAGGTGCAGCGGGCGACCCAGGTCTGGGAGGCCCTGCAGTGCCAGGTGGTGCACATGACGCCCGAAGAGCATGACGCCGCCTTCGCCGCCGTCAGCCACCTGCCCCACATGATCGCGTTCGCCCTGATCAACGGCATCACCGACCAGGAGCAGGGCCGCAACTTCCTCTCGCTGGCCGGGCCGGGCTTCCGCGACTTCACCCGCATCGCGGCCGCCGAGCCGAAGATGTGGCGCGACATCCTGCTGGCCAACCGCCAGGAGTTGCTGGCCCAGTCCAAGCTATTCCAGCGCGCCCTGCTCGAGATGGAACAGATGATCGAAGGCGGCGATTCCGACGCCCTCGAGACCATGATCGAGAAGGCCAGCGATACCCGCGCCCGCTGGCGCCTCTCGCAGAAAAAGCACTGAGTCCGCGCCGCCGCGCGCGGCCCCTGCATCCCCATGTTCAACACCGAATTCCTGGACATCCCCCCGCTCGAGACCGCGGCGGGCACGGTGCGGCTGCCGGGCTCCAAGAGCATCTCCAACCGGGTGCTGCTGCTGGCGGCGCTGTGCGAGGGCACGACCACCGTGCACGACCTGCTGGACTCCGACGACACGCGCGTCATGCTCGATGCGCTGCGGGCGCTGGGCTGCGGGGTGCGCCACGACGGCGATGCGCTGCAGGTCACCGGCCTGGGCGGGCGGCCGCCGGCGCCGCACGCGCGCCTGTTCCTCGGGAACGCAGGCACGGCGATGCGGCCGCTGACGGCGGCACTGGCCGTGCTCGGTGGCGATTTCGAGCTGAGCGGCGTCGCGCGCATGCACGAGCGGCCGATCGGCGATTTGGTGGACGCCTTGCGCCAGTTGGGCTGCCGCATCGACTACCTGGGCACCGAGGGCTACCCGCCCCTGCGCATCCACCCATCCCAGCTGAAGCTCGACGCGCCGATCCAGGTACGCGGCGACGTATCCAGCCAGTTCCTGACTGCCTTGCTGATGGCGCTGCCCCTCGTGGGTCATCGTGCCCCTACGCCCGGCACTGACGTGTCCGGGCTGCCCCCCGAGCGGTCTGCCCCGCCTAGGGGCGGCCCGTCGGCGGGGCACGACATCACGATCGAAGTGGTCGGTGAGCTGATCTCCAAGCCCTACATCGAGATCACGCTCAAGCTGCTGCAGCGCTTCGGCATCAGCGTCCAGCGCGATGGCTGGCAGCGATTCGTCATCCCGGCGGGCAGCCGCTACGTTTCGCCCGGCAGCCTCCACGTGGAAGCCGATGCCTCCTCGGCCAGCTATTTCGTGGCCCTGGGCGCGATCGCCGCCCAGGTCGCGCCGCTTCGCATCGAAGGCGTCGGCGAGGCCTCGATCCAGGGCGACATCCGCTTCATCGATGCGGCCCGCCAGATGGGCGCGGTCGTGGAAAGCGGGCCGAACCACCTGGAGGTGAGCCGCGGCGCCTGGCCGCTGCGGGCCATCGACCTGGACTGCAACCACATCCCCGATGCCGCCATGACGCTGGCGGTGATGGCGCTCTACGCCGACGGGCCCAGCCTGCTGCGCAACATCGCCAGCTGGCGGGTCAAGGAAACCGACCGCATCGCCGCCATGGCGGCCGAGCTGCGCAAGCTGGGCGCGCAGGTGGACGAAGGCCCGGATTTCCTGCGGGTCGCCCCGCCGGCGGACTGGAAGCCGGCCCGCATCCACACCTACGACGACCATCGCGTGGCGATGTGCTTCTCGCTCGCGGCCTTCAACCCGGTCGGCGCGCACCTGCGCATCCTCGATCCCAAGTGCGTGGCCAAGACCTTCCCGGACTACTTCGAGACGCTGTTCTCGGTGGCGCGCACGGACGCCGCCCACGTTCCGGTGATCTGCGTCGACGGGCCCACCGCCTCGGGCAAGGGCACGCTGGCCTCCGAGCTGGCCAGCCGGCTCGGCTACCACTACCTCGACTCGGGCGCGCTCTACCGGATCACCGCCTTTGCGGCTGTTCGCGCCGGGCTCGCGCTGGATGTCGCGCATGAGCACAGCATCGCCAAGATGGCCGAAACGCTGCCGGTGCGCTTCACGGGCGGCCAGGTGCTGCTGGGCGAACTCGACGTCACCGACGCGATCCGCACCGAGGAGGCCGGCATGAACGCGTCCCGCGTGTCCGCCCTCCCTGCGGTGCGCACGGCGCTGGTGGCGCTGCAGCAGAGCTTCCGCCGCCTGCCGGGGCTGGTGGCCGACGGGCGCGACATGGGCACGGTGATCTTCCCCGACGCGCCGCTCAAGGTCTATCTCACGGCCAGCGCCGTCCAGCGCGCCGAGCGCCGCCATAAGCAATTGATTTCAAAAGGAATTTCGGCTAAACTCGCCGATCTTCGGGCCGACCTGGAAGCGCGTGACCTGCGGGACTCCTCCCGCCAGGTGGCGCCTCTCAAGCCGGCTGAAGACGCGCTCCTCCTGGATAACTCGGGCCAGTCGATCGAAGAATCGGTGGCGCAGGTGGTCCAGTGGTGGGAGCGCAAGCAAGCCTTCGGGTCCGCCTGAGGCTTGCAAAGGGTCCCCCGGTCCACGCCTTGCGCGCCAGCGCACCCCGGGCCGGTGGGGTTGTTCAACGCCAACCGCGGTTCAACGCCGCATGAAACGCCGTCCCAGTCATAGAAACGCGTGGCAATGGTGCCCCGCGGAAACCTGCGCGACGAGCAAGGAAACTGAATGTCTGAATCTTTTGCCCAACTGTTCGAAGAGTCGCTGCAGCGTGCCGAGATGCGCGCGGGCGAGGTGATCACCGCCGAAGTCGTTCGTCTCGAACACAGCTTCGTCGTCGTCAACGCCGGCCTCAAGTCCGAAGCGTACGTGCCGATCGATGAATTCAAGAACGACAAAGGCGAGATCGAAGTCCAGGTGGGCGACTTCGTCTCGGTGGCCATTGACGCCATCGAAAACGGCTACGGCGACACCATCCTGTCGCGCGACAAGGCCAAGCGCCTGGCCTCCTGGATGGCCCTGGAAAAGGCCCTGGAGTCCGGCGAATTCGTGACCGGTACCACCAGCGGCAAGGTCAAGGGCGGCCTGACGGTGCTGGTCAACGGCATCCGCGCCTTCCTGCCCGGCTCGCTGATCGACACCCGTCCGATCAAGGACCTGACCCCCTACGAGAACAAGACGCTCGAGTTCAAGGTCATCAAGCTGGACCGCAAGCGCAACAACGTGGTGCTGAGCCGCCGCGCGGTGGTCGAAGCCTCGATGGGCGAAGAGCGCGCCAAGCTGATGGAAACCCTCAAGGAAGGCTCCATCGTCCGCGGCGTGGTCAAGAACATCACCGAGTACGGCGCCTTCGTGGACCTCGGCGGCATCGACGGCCTGCTGCACATCACCGACATGGCCTGGCGCCGCGTGCGTCACCCGTCCGAGGTGGTGCAGGCCGGCCAGGAGATCACGGCCAAGATCCTCAAGTTCGACACCGAGAAGAACCGCGTCTCGCTGGGCCTCAAGCAGATGGGCGACGACCCGTGGATGGGCGTCTCGCGCCGCTACCCCACCGGCACCCGCATGTTCGGCAAGATCACGAACATCGCCGACTACGGCGCATTCGTGGAACTCGAGCCCGGCATCGAAGGCCTGGTGCACGTGTCCGAGATGGACTGGACCAACAAGAACGTCGCGCCCAGCAAGATCGTGTCGCTGGGTGACGAGGTCGAAGTCATGGTCCTGGAGATCGACGAGGACAAGCGCCGCATCAGCCTGGGCATGAAGCAGTGCAAGGCCAACCCCTGGCAGGAGTTCGCGCAGAACACCCGCCGTGGCGACCGCGTCAAGGGCCCGATCAAGTCGATCACCGACTTCGGCGTGTTCGTGGGCCTGGCTGCCGGCATCGACGGCCTGGTGCACCTGTCCGACCTGTCCTGGAACGAGCCGGGCGAGCAGGCCGTGCGCAACTACAAGAAGGGCCAGGAAGTCGACGCCATCGTGCTGGCCGTGGACGTGGACCGCGAGCGCATCAGCCTGGGCATCAAGCAGCTCGACGCCGATCCGTTCACCACCTTCACCTCGGTGCACGATAAGGGCTCCTCGGTCACCGGCAAGGTCAAGACGGTCGACGCCAAGGGCGCCGAAATCGACCTGGGCCACGAGATCTTCGGCTACCTGCGTGCTTCCGAAATCAGCCGCGACCGCGTGGAAGACGCGCGCAACGTGCTGAAGGAAGGCGACGAAGTGACGGCGGTCGTGGTCAACATCGACCGCAAGACGCGCAACATCCAGCTGTCGATCAAGGCCAAGGATATGGCCGACCAGCAGGAAGCGATGTCCAGCCTGTCCGCGCAGTCCTCGCGCGAAAGCGCCGGCACGACCAACCTGGGCGCGCTGCTCAAAGCCAAGCTGGAAAAGTAATATGGAAGGACACGGCGAGGGCACCTCGCCGTGTTTTCCGTTGTTATGACACGTTCAGACCTCGTCGAAGAACTGGCATCCCGGTTCAGCCAGCTCACCCACCGCGACGCCGAATACGCAGTCAAGACCATTCTTGACGCGATGGGCGATGCGCTGGTGCGCGGGCACCGGATCGAGATCCGCGGCTTCGGCAGCTTTTCGATCAACCGGCGGCCGCCGCGCATGGGGCGCAACCCGCGCTCCGGCGAGAGCGTGCACATCCCGGAAAAGCGGGTTCCCCACTTCAAGCCGGGCAAGGCCCTGCGCGAAGCGGTGGACCAGAGGACGCAGGAGCTGGAATCGGGGGCCTGATTCGCGCGCCCCGGCTTCCAGACCCTAGAATCCGGCGAGACCGGGAAGCCGAATGAGATATTTCGCATGGCTGCTCAAGGCAGCCATTTTTTTTACCCTCTTCGCGTTCGCGCTGAACAACCAGCAGGACGTCACTGTGCATTTCTTCTTCGGCACCTCGTGGCGCGCGCCGCTGGTGCTGGTGGTGCTGGCCGCCTTCGCGATCGGGCTGGCCATCGGCGCGCTGGGCATGGTGCCGCGCTGGTGGAAGCAGAAGGCGGCGGCACGGCGCGCGCAGCAGCGCGCCGCGGCCCTGGGCGCAGCGCCAACCCAACCCGACGAGTTCCCCACGCATGGACTTTGACTTCAGCTGGATCCTGTGGACGCTGCCGCTGGCCTTCGTGCTGGGCTGGCTGGCCTCGCGCCTGGACCTGCGCCAGCTGCGCGTGGAGAACCGGCGCGCGCCCAAGGCCTACTTCCGGGGACTCAATTTCCTGCTGAACGAACAGCAGGACCAGGCCATCGATGCCTTCATCGAGGCGGTGCGCAATGATCCGGACACCTCGGAGCTGCACTTCGCGCTGGGAAACCTGTTCCGCCGCCGGGGCGAATACGACCGCGCCGTGCGCGTGCACGAGCACCTGCTGTCGCGCGGCGACTTGAACCGTGCCGAGCGCCATCGCGCGCAGCACGCCCTGGCGCTGGATTTCCTCAAGGCCGGCCTGCTCGACCGCGCCGAAGAGGCGCTGCGCAAGCTGGAAGGCTCGGCCTACGAAGGCCAGGCGCTGCTGGCGCTGCTGGCGATCTACGAGCGCACGCGCGACTGGCCGCAGGCATCGGAGATCGCGAGCAAGCTCGAAGCCTCCGGCCAGGGCAGTTTCAGCGGCCGCCAGTCCCACTACCTGTGCGAGCAGGCGGCGCGTGCCGCCCCCCAGGAAGCGCAGCAGCTGCTGCGCCAGGCGATGAAACTGGCCCCCGAAGCCGCCCGGCCGGGCTTCGAACTGGCGGCCTTGCAGCAGCGCGCGGGCGACACCGGGGCCGCCTTCGACACCCTGGCGCGACTCGCGCAGTCCGTGCCGGCGGCGATCCCGCTGGTGGCCAAGCCGCTCGCCGAGGCCGCCGCGGCCACCGGCCGCCGCGCCGAGGCGCTGGACATCCTGCAAGCGGGCTATGAGCTCTCGCACTCGCTCGACGTGCTCGACGCCATCGTGACGCTGGCGCCCGACGCCACGGCGGCACGCGACAAGTATGTGGAGCACCTCAAGCGCGAACCCTCGCTGGTGGCCGCGTCCAAGTGGCTCAGCAGCGAGAAGCTGGAGCACGAGCAGTTCCATCCGCTGGTTCAGAACGCCCTGGACCATGCAGCCAAGCCGCTCACGCGCTATCGTTGTGCAGCCTGCGGCTTCGAGGCCAAGCAGCATTTCTGGCAATGCCCCGGCTGCCAGGCCTGGGACAGTTACCCCGCGCGCCGCGTGGAGGAGCTATGACCACCCCCGAAGCGGCCTGCGGCCGCCTCCCCCTCAAGAGTTACCCATGAGCCATCCATCCAGGGAACAACTGACCAAGGCACGCGTGCTGGTCGTCGGCGATGCCATGCTCGATCGCTACTGGCATGGCGCCGTCGAACGCATCTCGCCCGAGGCGCCGGTGCCCGTGGTCAAGGTCAACCGCGAGGAAGAACGGATCGGCGCCGCCGCCAACGTCGCCTACAACGTCGTGACGCTGGGCGCCAAGGCCGCGTTCCTGGGCGTGGTCGGCGACGACGAGCCGGGCCACCGCCTGGAAGCCCTGCTGCGCGGCACCGGCATCGACACCCATCTCAAGCGCGACGCCGGCCTGAACACCACGGTGAAGCTGCGCGTGATCGGGCGCCACCAGCAGTTGCTGCGCATGGACTTCGAGAACGAGCCCGACCATGAGGCGCTGGCCCTGCAGAACGAGACCTTCGCCGAGCTCGCGCCGCGGCACGACGCCGTGCTGTTCTCCGACTACGGCAAGGGCGGCCTCGCGCACATCCCGAAGATGATCAGCCTGGCGCGGGCCGCCGGCAAGCCGGTGCTGATCGACCCCAAGGGCTCGGACTACGAGCGTTACAGCGGTGCGACGGTAATCACCCCCAACCGCGCCGAGTTGCAGGTGGTCGTGGGCAGTTGGAAGGACGACAATGAACTGCGCGCCAAGGCGCAGCAGCTGCGCGATGCGCTGCGGCTGGATGCCCTGCTGGTCACCCTGGGCGAGGACGGCATGACGCTGTTCGACGCGCAGGGCGAACTGCACGTGGATGCCAACGCGCGCGAGGTGTTCGACGTGACCGGCGCCGGCGACACGGTGATCGCCACGCTCGCCGCCCTGGTGGCCGCCGGCATGCCGCTGCGCCAGGCCATGCCGCTGGCGAACAAGGCCGGCGGCATCGTGGTCGGCAAGTTCGGCACGGCCACCGTGTCCTACGAGGAGTTGTTCGGATGAGCGCAGCGCAGAACCGCTTCAAGCAAGCGAACGCCCCCTTGGGGGGCAGCCCGGCAGAGCCGGGCTTGGGGGCCACATGACGAAGTATGTAGTGACCGGCGCCGCCGGATTCATTGGAAGCAACATCGTCAAGGGACTGAACGCCCGCGGCATCGACGACATCATTGCCGTCGACGACCTCACGCACGGCGACAAGTTCCGCAACCTGGCGGACCTGAAGATTGCCGACTACGTCGACATGGACATGTTCTACGAGCTGTTCGCCGAAGGCCGCTTCGGCAAGGTCGAGGCCGTGTTCCACGAGGGCGCCTGCAGCGACACCATGGAAAGCGACGGCAAGTACATGATGGACAACAACTACACCTTGTCCTGCGGCCTCTTCCGCGCCTGCCAGGAACAGGGCGCGCGCCTGCTGTACGCGTCTTCGGCGGCGACCTATGGCGGCTCCGACACCTTCCGCGAAGCGCCGGAATGCGAGCGCCCTCTCAACGTGTACGGCTACTCCAAGCTTCTGTTCGACCAGCGGATGCGGCGCGAACTGGGTCCCGGCCTGGCGGGCGCCGGCCGCAGCCAGGGCCGGCAGGTGGCGGGGTTCCGCTACTTCAACGTGTACGGCCCGCGCGAACAGCACAAGGGCCGCATGGCCAGCGTGGCCTTCCACCAGTTCAACCAGTTCCGGGCCGAGGGCAAGGTCAAGCTGTTCGGCCAGTACGGCGGCTACGGCGCCGGCGAGCAGGTGCGCGACTTCGTCTACATCGACGACGTGGTGGCGGTGAACCTGTGGTTCCTGGACCATCCCGACAAGAGCGGCATCTTCAACCTGGGCAGCGGGCGCGCCCAACCCTTCAACGATGTGGCGGCGGCAGTGCTGAACGCGCTGGGCAACGCCGGTGACGCCCCGCGCACGGCGGCCGATTTCGCGCGCCAGGGCCTGATCGAGTACATCCCCTTCCCCGACGCCCTGCGCGGCAAGTACCAGTGCTTCACCCAGGCCGATCTCGGCGCCTTGCGCGCGGCCGGTTGCGAGCACGAGTTCGCCAACGTGCAGACGGGCGTGGCGCGCTACATGGCCGAGCTGGCCCGCGCGTAAACCCCAGCCAGTCAACCCGCCGTGTGGCCCGTCCGTTAGGGCGGCAGGCCTGCAGACCTTCTGCGGCCTGACCGTCCACCATCCGAAGGAGTGACAGATGTTGAAGAAAATCCTGGCCCTGCTGGTCATGCTCTACGCCACGCTGGCCATGGCCGCCGTCGATGTGAACAAGGCCACCGACGCGCAGCTCGATGGCGTCAAGGGCATCGGCCCGACCACCAGCAAGCAGATCCTCGACGAGCGCAAGAAGGGCGAATTCAAGAGCTGGGAAGACCTGATCTCCCGCGTCAAGGGCATCGGCGAGAAGAAGGCCGAGGCGCTGTCCAAGGAAGGCCTGACCGTCAATGGCGCGGCCTACAAGCCCGCTGCCGCCAAGAAGGACGAAAAGAAGGAAGAAAAGAAGGACACCAAGGCCGCGGCGAAGGACGAGAAGAAGGACGCCAAGGCTGACGCCAGCAAGGGCACCGCGAGCGCTGCCAAGGCCGACGCCGCCAAGCCGGCCGCCAGCGCCAAGAAGTAGGCGGTCCGCGCCACCAGAGAAAAGCCCGCCAATGGCGGGCTTTTTCATTCGCGTTCCCCCTCAGGGCTTCCCGAATCCACCCCCGCCGGGCGTGTGGACCTCGAAGATGTCGCCCGGCTTCATCTCGGCCTGGCCGATGTGCCCGAGCTGCTCTTCGGAGCCATTGGCGCGCACAACGCGGTTGACACCCACCAGGCCGGGCCGGCCACCGGCCATGCCGAAGGCGCCGTGCTTGCGGCCGTTGGACAGGATGCTCGCGGTCATGGCCTCGAGGAAGCGCACCCGGCGCACGCCGCCGTCGCCGCCCTTCCACTGCCCGGCGCCGCCCGACCCTTTTCGGATCTGGTAGCTCTCCAGGCGCACCGGGAAGCGGAACTCCAGCACCTCGGGGTCGGTCAGGCGCGAGTTCGTCATGTGCGCCTGCACGACGCTGGTGCCGTCGAAGCCATCGCCCGCGCCGCTGCCGCCCGAGATGGTCTCGTAATACTGGTGGCGTTCATTGCCGAAGGTGAAGTTGTTCATCGTGCACTGGCTGGCGGCCATCACGCCCAGCGCGCCATAGAGGGCGTTGGTGATGCACATCGACGTTTCCACGTTGCCGGCGACCACCGACGCGGGCGGATTCGGGTTGAGCATGGAGCCGGGCGGGATGATGACCTTCAGCGGCTTGAGGCAGCCGGCGTTCAGCGGGATCTCGTCGTCCACCAGCGTGCGGAACACGTACAGCACCGCCGCCATGCACACCGCCGTCGGCGCATTGAAGTTGTTGAGCTGCTGCTCCGACGTCCCGGTGAAGTCGATCTCGGCGCTGCGATTGGCGGCGTCGACGCGGATCCCCACCTCGATCTGCGCGCCGTTGTCCAGCGGCAGCGTGAACCGGCTGTCCTTCAGCTTCGTGATCACGCGGCGCACCGATTCCTCGGCGTTGTCCTGCACATGCTTCATGTAGGCCTGCACGACGTCCAGGCCGAACTGCTCGACCATCTTGCGCAGCTCCTGCACGCCTTTCTCGTTGGCCGCGATCTGTGCCTTGAGGTCGGCCAGGTTCTGCCCGGGATTGCGCGAGGGGTGTTTACCGCTTCGCAGCAGCTCCAGCATCTCCTGCTCGCGAAGCTCACCGCGGTCCACCAGTTTGACGTTGTTGATCTGCACGCCCTCCTCCTCGATCAGCGTCGAGAAGGGCGGCATCGAGCCGGGCGTGGTGCCGCCGATGTCGGCATGGTGGCCGCGCGAACCGACGTAGAACAGGGGACGTTCCTGGGCCGCAGCGCCCCCACCCCCGCCCTCCCCCGGAAGGGGAGGTAGAGCATCCCCGGATCCCTGAGCCCCCTCCCCCGCCGGGGGAGGGTTGGGGAGGGGGCGCCCCTTAAGCAAATACACCGGCGTGATGACGGTGACGTCCGGCAAGTGCGTTCCGCCGTGATAGGGGTCATTGAGCACGTACACGTCGCCCGGTGACATGCGGCCCGCGTTCTCGCGGATCACCGTCTTGATGCTTTCGCCCATCGAACCCAGGTGCACCGGCATGTGGGGCGCGTTGGCGATCAGGTTGCCCTCCTGGTCGAACAGGGCGCAGGAAAAGTCCAGCCGCTCCTTGATGTTCACCGAGTAGGCGGTGTTCTGCAGTTGCAGGCCCATCTGCTCGGCGATGTTCATGAACAGGTTGTTGAACACCTCCAGCAGCACGGGGTCTACGCGCGTGCCCGCCGCAAAGCGCTGTGCACGCGGGACACGGCGGTCCAGCACGATGTGGTCCAGCGCCGTGAGCTGCGCTTCCCAGCCGGGCTCAACGACGGTGGTCGCGTTCTTCTCGGCGATGATCGCCGGCCCCGGGATGATGTCGCCGGCGCGCAGGTCCTCGCGCACCACCAGCGCCGCCTCGTGCCACTCTCCGCCCGAGTACATGCGCACGGTTTCGCGGCGCGGCACCTCGCGCACCGGATGCATCTGCTGCCGCGGCTCGACCGGCGCATCGCCGGCAAGCACGGCCTCGACCGAAACGGCCTCGACCATCATTCCCTTGCCCTGCATCAGGAAAGCGAAGCGCTGGCGGTACGCGGCTTCGAAATTCGCGACGATGGCCGGGAGATCGCCGAAGGGCACGACCAGCGCCGAGTCGCTGCCCTGGTAGCGGACGTGGACACGCTGGTGCACGGTGGCCGCCCCCGGGTTGGCTTGCTGCTTCCCGAGCTCGGCCTCTGCCGTGGCGCCCAGCGCGGCCAGCCGTTCGGCGATCAGCGGCAGCGAGCGCGGGTCCAGCGGCAGTTCGATCGCTTCCTCGCGGATCACGTTCTGGTCCGCCAGGCCCATGCCGTAGGCCGACAGCACCCCGGCCAGCGGGTGCACGAACACGCGGCTCATGCCGAGTGCATCGGCCACCAGGCAGGCATGCTGGCCGCCGGCACCGCCGAAGCACTGCAGCGTGTAGCGGGTGACGTCGTAGCCGCGCGCCACCGAGATCTTCTTGATCGCGTTGGCCATCTGCTGCACGGCGATGTTGATGAAGCCCTCGGCGACCGCTTCCGCGCTGCGGCCGGTCCGGGCCGCGAGCTCGCCGAACTTCGATTGCACGATGTCGGACGACAGCGCCTCGTCGGCCTTCGGGCCGAACACCCTGGGAAAGTAGCGCGGCTGGATCTTGCCGACCATCACGTTCGCGTCGGTCACCGCCAGCGGGCCCTGGCGCCGGTAGCTGGCCGGCCCGGGGTTGGCCCCCGCGCTCTCGGGCCCTACCCGGAAGCGCGAGCCGTCGAAGCCGAGGATGGAGCCGCCGCCCGCCGCCACCGTGTGGATGCTCATCATGGGCGCGCGCATGCGCACGCCGGCAACCTGCGTCTCGAACTCGCGCTCGAACTCGCCGGCGTAGTGCGACACGTCGGTCGAGGTGCCGCCCATGTCGAAGCCGATCACCTTGGCGTGGCCGCCCAGCTGCGCGGTGCGCGCCATGCCGACGATGCCGCCCGCGGGGCCGGACAGGATCGCGTCCTTGCCCTGGAAGGCATGGGCATCCGTGAGCCCGCCGGAAGACTGCATGAAGAACAGCTTCACGCCCGGCATTTCACCGGCCACCTGCTCCACGTAGCGGCGCAGGATTGGCGACAGGTAGGCATCGACCACCGTGGTGTCGCCGCGGCTCACGAACTTCATCATCGGGCTGGTCTCGTGCGAGGTGCTCACCTGCGTGTAGCCCAGCTCCCGCGCGATGGCTGCGGCCAGCTTCTCGTGCTCGCTGTAGCGGTAGCCATGCATGAACACGATCGCGACGCTGCGAAGGCCCCGGTCGTACGCGGCCTGCAGCTCGCCGCGCAGCGACGGCTGGTCCAGCGCCTGGATGACCTCGCCGGTGGCCCCGACGCGTTCCTGCGCTTCGATCACGGTCTGGTACAGCAGTTCGGGCAGCACGATGTGCCGGTCGAACAGGCGCGGGCGGTTCTGGTAGGCGATGCGCAGCGCGTCGCGGAAGCCGAGCGTCGTCACCAGCACGGTCGGCTCGCCCTTGCGTTCGAGCAGGGCGTTGGTGGCCACCGTCGTTCCCATCTTCACGCACTCGACCCGGTCGGGGGTCACCGGCTCGCCCGGCTTCAGGTCCAACAGATGGCGGATGCCCGCAACCGCGGCATCGCGGTACTGCTCAGGGTTGTCCGACAGCAGCTTGTGCGTGACCAGCGTGCCGTCCGGCCGCTTGGCCACGACGTCGGTGAAGGTTCCGCCGCGGTCGATCCAGAACTGCCAGCGGCCGGAAGGAGAAGTCGTTGTTTCCTGCATAAGGTTTTCGGTGGATTCGAATGTCAAGCGCGGATCCGCGTCCGTTTTACCTCTTCTCGCGCGGCAGGTGGCTACCCTTGAAGGGCGCCAACAGGGCCGGCGACTGCAGCAGCGACCAGGTGCGCAGGCCGGTCGCACGCTCGATGAGCCGCGCGTAGGGCGGCATGTTGGTGCATTCCAGCACCAGGTCGGTCAGCTGCGGCGCACGCAGCTTCAGGCGCTGCGCTGCGGCGAGGACATCGGTCGCGGCGGCGACGATGTCGATGCGGGGCTCGTTTCCCAGGAAGGTGCGGGCGAAGGCGCCCCCCGGCTCGACCCCCTCGACCGCGACGTCCGCCAGCCGGGACGCCGGCACGCCCGCCGCTTCCAGGAACTCCTCGCCCAGGTGCTCGGCGCTGATGGTCAGCACCCCGACCTGCCGCTGCTCTTCCAGCAGCCCCGGCAGCAGCATCAGGCTGGAGCTCACCACCGGCACCCGGGCGGCGGCCTGCAGGCGCTGCTGCAGGAGCACCAGGAAGCCGCAACTCGTCGTGATGGCGGCCGCACCTTCAAGCTCCAGCTGGTGCATCGCGGCACGGAAGGGCTCGAACAGCCCGGCCGCGCGCTGGCCGGCGGCGCCCTGCACCGCGTCGCGGGGGCCTGCGCCCCGCACCACGCGCGTGAGCGTGGGCACCGGAAAAGACGCGGGATTGCCGATGTCGCCCGGGAGACGCGGAAAGCGCGTGTCCAGCGTCAGCACGCCCAGAAACGCCGCCGGTCTGGATGGAAACACGTATGGCGCCGGCGCGGCACTTGCATTTATTCTCGGCCCATCATCCATCGGCCCATTCTCCCGGAGAGACCATGAAACTCAAACACTTCCTGGCCACCACCGCCCTCACCGTGGCGACGGGCGCGTTCGCCCAGACCAAGTGGGACCTGCCGGCGGCCTATCCCGCGACCAACTTCCATACGGAGAACCTGTCGCAGTTCGCCGGCGAGGTGGACAAGGCGACCGGCGGCAAGCTCAAGATCACCGTGCACGCCAATGCGTCCCTGTTCAAGGCCAATGAAATCAAGCGCGCGGTGCAAAGCGGGCAGGCGCC
Organism: Ramlibacter tataouinensis; assembly: GCF_001580455.1. Classification (NCBI taxonomy): domain Bacteria; kingdom Pseudomonadati; phylum Pseudomonadota; class Betaproteobacteria; order Burkholderiales; family Comamonadaceae; genus Ramlibacter; species Ramlibacter tataouinensis. Next base: position 4,020,365 of record NZ_CP010951.1, on the reverse strand, counting down.
GATCGGCGAGGTGCTGCTGGTCAACTTCGAGAACGAGAACCCGATCTACGGGGTCGACGGCATCCCCTTCCTGGCCACCAGCTATGCCGATTCGCGCAAGCTGGCCGCCGCGCAGAAGCCCCTCCTCGACAAGCTGCTGGCCGCCCAGGGCATGAAGCTGCTCTACACCGTGGCCTGGCCGCCGCAGGGGATCTATGCGAACAAGGAGCTCACCTCGGTCGCTGACATGCGAGGCCTGAAGTGGCGCGCCTACAGCCCGGCGACGGCCAAGATCGCGGAACTGGTCGGCGCCCAGCCGGTGACCGTCCAGGCCGCCGAACTGTCGCAGGCGCTGGCCACCGGCGTGGTCAACAGCTACATGAGCTCGGGCTCCACCGGTTACGACTCCAAGACCTACGAGAGCATCAAGCAGTGGTACGACACCCAGGCGTGGCTCCCCAAAAACGCCGTGATCGTGAACCAGAAGGCCTTCGACGCGCTGGACAAGCCCACGCAGGAGGCGGTGCTCAAGGCCGCCGCGGAAGCCGAGAACCGCGGCTGGAAGCTGAGCGAAGAAAAGAACGAGTGGTACAAGAAGGCACTGGCCGAGAAAGGCATGAAGATCGTGAAGCCCGCGCCCAAGCTGATGGCTGACCTCCAGCAGGTGGGCGCGATCATGCTGGCCGACTGGGAAAAGAAGGCCGGCGCCGATGGTGCCGCCCTGATCAAGAACTTCCGCGGCCAGAAATAACGGGCCCGACGTGCGGCGCTTCCTCGACCGCCTGTACTACGCATCCGGCGCCATTGGCGCCGTTTTCGTAGCTCTCATCTGCGTGCTGATGATCGCGCAAAGCATCCTGCGCGAGTTCCAGGTGCGCACCGGCGCGGTCAATGACGTGGTGGCCTGGTTCTGCGCCGCCGCCTCGTTCTTCGCCATGGCGCATGCGTTCAAGCATGGCGACTTCGTGCGCGTCACGCTGCTGCTGGAGCACGTTGGCGAGCGCACGCGGCGCGCCCTGGAGATCACGGCGCTGGCGATCGGGGCGGTAGCGGTGGGCTACCTCAGCTGGTGGGCCAACAAGTTCACCTACGACAGCTGGGTCTTCAAGGAAGTCGCGCAGGGCCTGCTGCCGATCCCGATCTGGATCCCGCAGGCCAGCTTCGCCCTGGGGTCGCTGCTGCTGTTCGTGGCGGTGGTCGACGAGCTCGTGATCGTGCTGCGCGGCGGCAAGCCCAGTTATGTGGCCGCCGTCGAAGAGCGGCACGCCCACGGCGACTTCTCTTCCGACGTCTAGGGGCCCCTCATCATGGACATCCTGTTCGTCGGCGGCCTGCTCCTCCTGATCATGATGCTGCTGCTGTCCGGCGGCGTCTGGATCGCGATGACGCTGGCGATCTGCGGCTGGGTCGGCCAGGCCTTCTTCACCAGCACCACGCCCGGCAACAACCTGTTCTCCTCGTTCTGGGAATCCAACGCCTCGTGGGAACTGGCGGCGCTGCCGCTGTTCATCTGGATGGGCGAGATCCTGTTTCGCAGCAAGCTGTCGGAGGAGATGTTCGAGGGCCTGCGGCCCTGGCTCAACCGCATCCCCGGCCGCCTGATGCACACCACCATCCTGGGCTGCGGCATCTTCGGTTCGGTGTCGGGCTCTTCAGCGGCGACCTGCGCGACCATCTCCAAGGTGGCGCTGCCGGAACTGAACCGGCGGGGCTATGACGAGCGGATCACGCTCGGTTCGCTCGCCACCGCCGGGACGCTCGGCATCCTGATTCCGCCTTCCATCACCATGGTGGTCTACGCGGTGGCGGCCGATGCCTCCATCATCCGCATCTTCCTGGCCGGCTTCCTGCCGGGCTTCCTGCTGATGGCGCTGTTCTCCGGCTACATCATCTGGTGGAGCCTGCGTCATCCTGAGCGGGTGCCCGCCGCCGACCCCCCAACGAGCTTCATGGAGAAGATCCGCCGCTCGGGCAACCTGATCCCCTGCGGCGCGCTGATCATCTTCATCGTCTGGGTGCTCATTTCCGGCTACGCGACCGCCACCGAGTGCGCAGCTTACGGGGTGGTGGGAGCACTGGCCCTGGCCTGGTGGAGCAAGTCGCTGACCTGGCGCAACTTCTGGGAAGGCCTGATGGGCACGACGCGCACCAGCTGCATGATCATGTTCATCCTGGCCGGCGCCGCGTTCCTCACCAAGACCATGGCCTTCACCGGCATCCCGCGCGAACTGGCGATCTGGGTCGATTCGATGCACCTGTCGCCCTATGTACTGATCGCGGTGCTGACGCTGGTCTACCTGATCCTGGGCACCGCGCTGGACGGCATCAGCATGATCGTGCTGACCAGCGCCGTGGTGCTGCCCATGATCCAGAAGGCCGGGTTCGACCTGGTCTGGTTCGGCATCTTCGTCGTGCTGCTGGTCGAGATCGCCGAGGTCACGCCGCCGGTCGGCTTCAACCTGTTCGTGCTGCAGAACATGACGGGCAAGGACAGCAACACCATCGCCCGGGCCGCCATCCCCTTCTTCGCCTGCCTGGTGGTCGCCATCGTGCTGATCACCGTGTTCCCGCAGATCGTGACGATCCTGCCGGACCTGGTGATGGGCAAGGAAAAATAGCTAGGGCCTGTTAACAGGCCCTAGTTCCGGGATCCGTTGGCCGCGTTCGGGAAGAACAGCTGCTGGCCGCGGATCTTGTACGCGGCAATTGCGGCCTGTCCCGCGGGCGAGGTGACCCAGTCGACGAACTTCTGCGCCTCGGCGGCCCTCACCTGCGGGTGCTTCGCCGGATTTACCACCATCACGCCGTACTGGTTGAACAATCGCGTGTCGCCCTCGACCAGGACCGCCAGCTTGCCCCTGTTCCCAAAACTCAGCCAGGTTCCGCGATCGGCCAGCACGTAGGCGTCGGAGGAATTGGCCATGCTGAGCGCCTTGCCCATGTCGCAATTGCATTCCAGGTAGCCGCCGCCCTTGACCCGCGAGGGCGCAAGCTGCGCCCAATAGCGCAACTCGGCGGCATGGGTGCCGCTCCTGTCGCCCCGCGAGACAAAAGGCGCGTTGGCGGCGGCTACCTTCCTGAGCGCCTGGACAATGTCCGCGCCCTTGGCGCCGGCCGGATCGCTCCTCGGGCCCACCAGGACAAAATCGTTGTACATGACCAGGTTGCGCTTCGTGGCGCCGCCTTCGGCAACGAATTTCGCCTCGGCCGCCGGATCGTGCACGAACAGCACATCGGCTTCGCCGCGGTGGCCGATGGCGATGGCCTCGCCGGTGCCCACGGCCAGCACCCTCACCTCGATGCCGGTGGCCTGGGTGAACTGGGGCAGCAGGTGGCCGAACAGGCCCGACTGGTCGGTGGAGGTCGTGGATGCCATCGTGATCGATGCGGCATGCGCCGGCAATGTGGCGGCCAAGAGCAGCGCGAGCGGGAACAAACGCAACTTCAAGCCATCTCTCCTGTGCCGATCAACTCGACCATCGGGGGTGCGCCAGCATCGCACGGCCGACCAAAGCCTGCAACCGGACTGCCCGCGCCCCTGCCTTGCGCCAGGCAGGCCCCCGGGCGCGAGCCGGGCGGGCTGATCGTGGCCGGCGCACGCCCGGCCGCGCGCGCCAGTGACGAAAGTCCGTATGCACGTCGCTTCATAGCTCGCAAGCACGGGGCTGGAAAACGGGTGCGCTTCGCTAGCATCTGTTTCCAATGAGCACGTTTTCCGAGAGTGCTGTCACCGCGTTCGGCCTGATCGGCGGCGCCGACCCGGTGCTGTGGTCCATCGTGGCCCGCTCCCTCGCTGTCAGCGCCAGCGCCACATTGATCGCCTGCGCACTGGGCGTCCTTCTGGGCGCCTGGCTGGGCGTGGCCCGGTTCAGCGGCCGCGGCGCGGTGCTGACCTTCCTGAACACCTTCCTGGCCCTGCCCTCGGTGGTGGTCGGGCTCATCGTCTACCTGCTGCTGTCGCGCTCGGGGCCACTGGGCTTCCTGGGGTGGCTGTTCTCCTTCAAGGCCATGGTGGTGGCCCAGGCGGTGCTGGTGCTGCCGGTATGTACCGCGCTCACCCGCCAGGTGGTCGAGGACGTGGAGCGCTCGCACGGCGAGCAACTGCAGTCGCTCGGTGCCGGGCCGTGGCTGCGCAGCGCCATCCTGGCGTTCGACCAGCGCTTCGCCCTGCTCACGGTGCTGATCGCCTGCTTCGGCCGCGCCGTGTCCGAAGTGGGCGCGGTGATGGTCGTCGGCGGCAACATCGAGGGCTTCACGCGCGTCATGACCACCGCCATCGCGCTGGAAACCTCCAAGGGCGACCTGGCGCTCGCGTTGGCCCTGGGCATCGTGCTGCTGGGCGTCGTGCTGCTGCTCAATGCCGCGATCGCCTTGCTGGCGCGCTGGCGCGGCTCGGTCGGCGATCGCCCGGCCGCGATCGAAGGAGCGCCGGCGTGAACATCCCGACGGCTGGCGGCGCCGCAGTCCACGCGGGCGGAGCTCAGCCATGAGCGCGCTGCTGCAACTCAAGAACGTGGACGTGTCGTTCGGCCACGTGCACGCGCTGACCCAGGTGAACCTGCGGATCGCGCCGGGCGAACGCGTCGCCTTGATCGGCGCCAACGGCAGCGGCAAGAGCACGCTGCTGCGTGTGCTGCACGGGCTGGTGCGGCCGGCAGCGGGATTGCTGCTGCGCGACCCGGCCACCCGCCAGGCCATGGTGTTCCAGCGGCCCTTCATGCTGGCGTCGTCCGCGCAGAACAACGTGGCGCTGGCGCTCTGGATCCGCGGCGTGCGCTGGCGCGAGGCGCGCGAGCAGGCGCTGCCGGCGCTGGCGCGCGTCGGGCTGCTCGAAATGGCCCAGCGCAGCGCCCGCGCGCTCTCCGGGGGGCAGCAGCAGCGCCTGGCGCTTGCACGCGCGTGGGGACTGGACCCGGCGATGCTCCTGCTCGACGAGCCGACCTCCAGCCTCGACCCGCATGCCAAACGCGACGTCGAGGCATTCATGGAGCAGTTCGCTGCCGCCGGCATGACCCTGGTCTTCGCCAGCCACAACCTCGGCCAGGTCAAGCGCCTGGCCACGCGGGTGGTGTACCTGCAGCAGGGCCGCCTGCTGGCCGATCTGCCGGTGCATGACTTCTTCGAGGGTCCGCTGGGTGCCACCTCGCGCGAGGCCGAACTGTTTGTCAAAGGGGAACTTGGATGAAGTTGAAGAACCTGTTTGCCGTATTGGCTGTCGCCGCGCAATTCGCCTGCGCAGGCGCCGCCGTGGCGCAAACGGCCATCACCATGGCGTCCACCACATCGACCGAGCAGTCGGGCCTGTTCGGGCACCTGCTGCCCGAATTCAAGAAGGCCACCGGCATCGACGTGAAGGTGGTGGCCGTTGGCACCGGGCAGGCCATCGACATGGCGCGCCGCGGCGACGCCGACGTGCTCTTCGTCCACGACCAGGCCGCGGAGGAGAAGTTCGTCGCCGAGGGCTACGCGGCCAATCGCTACCCAGTCATGTACAACGACTTCGTCGTCGTGGGACCCCAAGCCGACCCGGCCCGCGCCAAGGGCAAGGACATCATCGCGGCCCTGAAGAAGATCTCCGCCGCCAACGCGCCCTTCATCTCGCGCGGCGACAAGAGCGGCACGCACGCCGCCGAATTGCGCTACTGGAACCAGGCCGGCCTGGCCAGCACGAAGGGCAGCGGCTACAAGGAATGCGGCTGCGGGATGGGCCCGGCGCTCAACATCGGCAGCTCGAGCAACGCCTACGTCCTGACCGATCGCGGCACCTGGCTGTCCTTCAAGAACCGGGGCGGCCTGGCGGTGCTGGTGGAAGGCGACACCAGGCTGTTCAACCAGTACGGCGTCATGGCCGTGAGCCCGCAGAAGCATCCCCATGTGAAGGTGAAAGAGGCGCAGCAGTTCGTGGACTGGGTCGTCTCGCCGGCGGGCCAGGACGCCATCGCCGCCTACAAGATCGGCGGCGAGCAGTTGTTCTTCCCGAACACCGCCGCCAAATGAGCCGGTTGGCACTTGCCGGCGCCGGTCTGTTGATGGTCATGGGCGCGCCGACGGCGGCCGCAGGCTGAGGATTCCGCCGCAGTTGCTGCGACGGCTGCACAGCTGCGCCATACTCAGGCACGTGCGCAAAGTCGAACTCTCGTATTCGTTCACGGGCAACGGCAAGCGGCCCCAGCAGATCCGCAATGCGCTGATCAACCTGCTCGCCGCCCTGCGTGAGCAGGGCTCGATCTCGGCCGCGGCCAAGGCGCTCGGCCTGTCCTACCGCCATGTCTGGGGCGAGCTCAAGCGCTGGGAGGAGGAGCTCGGCATGCCGCTGGTGATCTGGGACAAGGGCCAGCCCGCCCGGCTGTCCGAGTTCGGCGACAAGCTGCTGTGGGCCGAGCAGCAGGCGCAGGCGCGACTGGCGCCGCAGATCGAGGCGCTGCACGCCGACCTGGAACGCACCTTCGCCGTGGCCTTCGACGAAGGCGCGCATGTGCTCACCCTGTTTGCCAGCCATGACGAGGCGCTCACCGCCCTGCGCGAGCTGGGGTCGCTCTCGCGCCTGCACCTGGACATCCGCTTCTGCGGCAGCGTCGATGCCATCGCGGCCCTGAACCAGGGCCGCTGCGTGATGGCGGGCTTCCACGTGCCGCCGGAACGCGCGCCCGGATCGGTGGCGCAGCGAACCTACCGGCCGCTGCTGCGCACCGGCCGCCACAAGCTGATCGGCTTTGCCCGGCGCCGCCAGGGCTTGATCGTGGCGGCGGGCAATCCCCTCGGCCTGTCCTCGGTGCAGGACCTCGCGGCCAAGGGCGCCCGCTTCGTCAATCGCGCGATCGGCACCGGCACCCGGGTGCTGTTCGACGAACTGCTGGCGGAAGCTGGCCTCCAGCCCTCCGCCATCGCCGGCTACGCAAGCTCGGAGCCCTCGCACGCCGCGGTCGCGCAGGCCGTGGCGTCGGGCGCGGCCGATGCCGGGCTGGCGATCGAGCCGGCCGCCCAGGCCCGCGGGCTCGATTTCGTTCCGCTGCTCTGGGAGGACTACTACCTCGTGTGCCTGAAAGACGCGCTGCAGGAGCCCGCCATCCAGACGCTGCTGGCGCTGCTGCAGAGCCCGGCCTGGCGGCACGCGCTTTCCGCCCTGCCGGGCTACGAGCCCATGCAAAGCGGACAAGTCCTGAGCCTGCGCGCCCAGTTGCCCTGGTGGCAGTTCAGGCGTCCCAAGGCCGGCTAGCCCCAGTCAGCCCCCAGTCAGGCCCCAGGCAGCCCCGTCAGAAGGAACAGGTCCGGAAACCGACGAAAGCATCGTCCCGGTGTGGCAGAGCGAAGCGCCGCAGCCGGCTGTCGCGCAGGCGCGGCGGGGTGGCGAAGGAGGCGCCGCGCTGCACCCGCGCCTGCCCGAACAGCGGCTGCGCCTCCAGCTCGGTGTGCGCGGTCCATGCGTCGGGTTCGAATCCCGGCCAGGGCCGCAGGGTCCCGGCGGTCCACTCGCGCACCTCGCCCCAGCGGAAGCCCCGGCGCGCCGCGACCTGCGCCGCCATGTCCCACTCCACTTCGGTGGGCAGGCGCCGGCCGCTCCAGCGCGCGTAGGCATCGGCCTCCCACCAGCTCACATGCATGACGCATTGGCTAGCCGCCATCCGGGCGGGCCTGCCGAAGACGGACTGCAGGACCGCCCCGCCGGCACCGCCGATCTGCTCCACATGCCGCGGGCCGCGCCGCCCCTCGCGCGCCGCCTGCTCCATGAGCCACTGCCAGCCGTCCGGGTGCCACAGCTCCACGCGGTCATAGCCGCCGTCGCCCACGAACTCCACGAACTGGCCCCAGTGAACGGGCTGGGCGTCGATCTCGAATTCGGGCACCGGGACCTCGTGGGCCCACTTCTCGACGTCGAGCGCAAACCCACCAGGCGCCGCGCCCAGGCTCCAGTCGGCCGCCGGCACCTGCAGCGGCTCGCGCGCCTGCATGCCCACGGGCAGGGCGAGCGGCAGCGCCACACCCAGGGTCTGCGCCAGCGTGACCAGCTGCTCGCACCGCAGGTCCTCGTGCAGCAGGGCGACCCGGAAGAAGTACAGCCCCGGGTCGTCCTCGGCCGCCTTGTCCAGCAGTTCCAGCGTGCCCTCCAGGGTCGCCAGC